>DATCXR010000493.1:0-2073 GCA_036565685.1 Gemmatimonadaceae bacterium | reverse complement strand
CGGCTCGCGCAGCCAGCGCTTCGCCCGCCTCTTCGGGCGTATCTCTCTTCGCGCTGAAGGAGAGCTTCACTATGGCGAGATCGGGCTGCACGAAGCGCCGAGCCGTCGCGGACGTACGTATCTCCGAAGGAGGACGTCGGTCCTCCTGCGCGGTAGCGCTTCGCACGAGCGCGAATAGCGCGAGCGCAGCGAGCGTGCTGGCCCATGTCAGCCGACGTGGTATCGCCGCGCGAGCAGTCATGCGTGAGCGTTGAGAGTATCTCATGCATGAAAGACGACGAACGCGGGGCCGGCGGCACATCTGTTCCGCCAACCTCGACCTTCAACTCACCGCCTCTTGCTTCTGTGATACCTGAACCCTGAATCCTGCCTCCTGAACCCTGGCCGTCACTGCTTTCTGCTTTCTGCTCTCTGCTTTCCATCCACTTAGCCCCTCTCCCTCCCCGGCCCGTACAGCACGTGCCCCGGCCTTGCACCCGTGTGCTTGCCGTGATCGATCACGACGACGCCGTTCACGAGGACCCAGTCGATCCCCGTGGGAAATAGCGTCGGCTCGTCGTACGTGGCGCGGTCCTGCAGTGAGTCGAGGTCGAAGATCGTGACATCGGCCCAGTTCCCCTCTTCGATCGTTCCACGGTTGGCCAGCCGCATCCGCGTGGCTGGCCACGACGTCATCTTCCGGATCGCTTCGCGGAGCGGGAGCACGTTGCGCTGCTTCACGTAGTGCGCGATGACGCGCACGGCGTTGCCGTAGCTCCTGGGATGCGGCAGGCCGAGCCCATCCTGCTCGCCCGGTTTCAGCGCGGCGCCGGCATCGCTCCCGATGCTGGTCCACGGGAATTGCAGCGCCGTCTCGATGTCCGGCTCGCCCATCATGTAGTAGAGCGCCATCACGCGCCCCTTCCCCGCTGTCACCAGGTCGAACGCGGCGTCGGCGGGCTCCTTCCCCATCATCTTCGCGATCTCGGCGAGCGACTTGTTCTCGTACTTCGTGTTCTCCTCGTTGCGCGCGTTCACGAGAACGATCCCGTTCCACCCGCCCGCAGCCTCGACGATGTTCCACCACCCTGGTGATCCGGTGTGGATCTCGCGCTTGAGACGTGCGCGGATCTCCGGATTCGCCAGACGTGCGCGAAGCGAATCCATCCCGCCGTCGAACGCCCAGCTCGGGATCACCGCCTCGAGTCCCGTGCCGCCGGCGGTGTAGACGTACATGTCGGCAGCGACATCCACGCCGCGCGCGCGGGCCACGTCTACTACGTGCTTCACGGAATCCATCAGCACTCCCCAGCCCGGGCGATACGCGGCCTTGAGGTGGAAGATCTCCACCGGCATCCCCGACTTCTCTCCGACTTCGATAGCCTCCTTCACCGCGCCCACGAGCCCCTTCCCTTCGTCACGGATGTGGCTCGCGTAGATCCCGCCACGACGCGCCGCCGCCTTCCCGACTTCGATGAGCTCTTCGGTGGTGGCGTAGCTGCTCGGCGGGTATATGAGCGCGGTGGTCATCCCCATGGCGCCGCCCATCATGGCGGTGTCCACGACGGCGCGCATGCGCTCGAGCTCCGCGGCGTTCGGCGCGCGGGAAGACCTGCCGAGCACCGCCACGCGCGCCTGCGTCTCGCTGTAGTAGGAGCCGAAGTTGATGCTGATCCCCTGGCTTTCGAGCTTGGCGAAGTAGTCGGCCACCTCGCCCGCGGGCACCGGCGTGCCGCCCTCGCCGCCGATCGCGGTGGTGACACCCATCCGCAGCTTGTTCTCGGCGAGCCCGTTGCTGGGGAGGACGGAGCCCGACTGGTCCATCATGTCGATCCAGCCGGGCGAGACGTACCTGCCGGTGGCATCGATCTCGCGCGCACCGCGTCCCTCTACCTTACCGATCTTCACGAAGCGGCCGTCGCGGATGGCGACGTCGGCTCTGATCCACGGATTCCCGGCGCCATCGAAGACTCGCCCGTTACGGATCACGACATCGTAGGGCGCGGCGCGACTCGAGTCCGCTCCGCCCGCTCGTGCGGCGGACGCCGATTCCGCCGGAGTGGCGGGTGCTGGCTCGACAGTGTTGCGGCTGAC
>DATCXR010000438.1:0-3185 GCA_036565685.1 Gemmatimonadaceae bacterium | reverse complement strand
CTGCCGATCGGCAGCCGCCCTCTCGCTTCGTGCTCGGTAGTGTCATCGAACGGGATCGTTATTCTCCTGCTCCGACCAACCGCCCTCGTACATCGCTACGATCATTGTGCGGGGCGCCGAACGCATCTAGCTCGCAAAGAGCATCAATCGCTGTGCAGGATCGTGAGCGGATCGACGCTCCTCGCGCGCCACAACGGAACCGCCGATGCCGCAACGACCGCAAGACAGACGGCAAGCAATGTGGCCATGAAGACGATCGGATCCACGATGCGAACTCCATACAGCAGATGCGCAACCAGCCGTGCGGACGCCCATGCGCCGAGAAGACCGAGAGCCACTCCTGCGGCGGCCACGCCGATCACTTGCCGCAGGATCAGGACGCCGATTCGCGTGCCGCTGGCGCCGAGCGCCATCCGAATGCCGATCTCGCGAGTTCGCCGCGCCACGCTCGCGGACGTGACCCCAAAGACCCCGACGACGGCGAGTACAAGCCCGAACGCTGCGGCAACGGTTAGCAGGAGCGTTATCGTACGCAGCGGTCCGAGAGAGCCGCTCACGACATCCTCCACCGTCCGAACGGAGTACGCCGGTACGCTCGGGTCGACGCCACCGATCGCCTCACGGACCGCCTGCACGAATCGGCCGGTATTCACCGGCCCCCGAGCAACGAACGTCATGGCATAGGCCGGGTCGAGGCGTGCGGGCAGGTAGAACTGTCCCTGCCACTCTCGTGAACCGTCGAGCGAACGACCGAGCACAGTGCGAACCACGCCGATGATGCGATAAGTGCTGTCCCACGGCATAAGGATCTCATGCCCGACGGCGTCCTGTACGGGCCCGATCCCTCGTGCGAGCTTCTCGTCGACCAGCATGACGGACGCCCCGCTCGCCGCATCCGCTTCCGTGAACCCGCGCCCGGCGAGGACGGGAATGCGTAGTGCCGCGAAGTAGCCGGGTGAGGCCACGAAGTACTGCGTGATCGGCGGATGCGCCTGATTGGACTGCTTCGGCCTCCCGACGACATCAAATGTGAGCCCCATGTTGCGGCCGCTCAGCGGAAGGGTGCTCACGACCCCGGCCTCGCGGATACCTGGCACATCGTTCAGCCTCGCCAGCGCTTTTCGCACGTACGCAGCGCGCTGTGGGCGGGTCTTGTAGGTAGCGCGAGGCAGCGTGACGTCGACGGAAAGGACGCCGGATCTGCTGAAGCCCGGGTCCACCTGCCCCAATAGCCAGATGCTCCTGAGCAGCAGGCCGGAGCCGACGAGGATCACGACGGTGAGTCCAATCTGACCCATCAGTACCCGGTGCCACAGGCTACCGCTCCTCGTGGCCGAGCGGGAACCGCTCGACCTGAGGGTCGTGTTGACGTCGGTGCGGCCGATGGCGACGGCCGGAATCAGGCAGAAGAGCAACACGCTCACGACGCCGACCACGAGCGCTCCGACGAGGACACGACTGTTGAGTCCAATGGACGCGATGCCGAGCAGGCCTTTCGGCACCAGGGAGGAGAGCAGTGGGCCGAGCGCCCATGCTACGACCAACCCGCCAGCCGCGCCGCCGGCAGCCAGGATGACGCCCTCTGCGACGAGTGCCCGAACGAGATGCCAGGAAGATGCGCCGAGTGCGAGACGTACTGCCAGATCGTGCTGCCGCGCCTCGGCGCGCGCCAGGAGAAGCCCCGCGACGTTGGCGCAGGCGAGCAGCAACATGAGAGCGGCCGCCGCGGCGAGGAGGCGAAACCTGGTATGAGAATCTCCCTCGAGCGTGCTCCGGAGTGTCAGGATCTTCACGTGATTGACCCACGCTGGTTGATCGTGCGTGGACGCGAATCTGCGTTCGGCTCCCGTGGCTCGTGCCTGCGCTTCGGCGATGGAGAGTCCCGCGGGCAGGCGCGCGACCGTGATCATGTCGCCGCGCACGAGCGGCACGTGACCCGCGCCTTCGGGGAGCGCATAGGGCATCCAGACATCGCTCTTCGCGGGGAACGCGAAATCGTCCGGCATCACGCCGACGACCACGAACGGCTGGCTTTCGATGGTGACGACGCGACCGAGTATGTCGGTAGCTGCGCCGAACTGTCGCCGCCAGAACCCCTCGCTCAGGATGACGACCTGCTCGTGACCGGGCGTACCCTCCTCTGTCGTGAACGACCGCCCGAGATGCGGTTGCACCCCGAGCACGTGGAAGAGGTTCGGCGTAATCTGCGCCGCGGCAACCCGTGTAGCGCCGGCCGATGTCGCGAGATTCAGTGTCCCGGTCAGGTACGCTCCGACGGCATCGAACGTGCCTTTCATTGCCTGCCAATCGTACAGGTCGAGCGCGATCTTTGGCGGCCCTGGAGGTGGTGGCGCGTACGCTCCGTCGATGACTACGAGCTGCTCGGGATGCTGGAATGGCAGTGGCCGAAGCAGCACTGCATCGAGGGCGCTGTACATGGAAGCGGCGGCACCGATTCCCATGGCCAACGTGAGGATGGCCATGCATGTGAAGCCGCGCGCACGTGACAGCCGGTGTGCAGCCTGCCGAAGGTCGTACCAGGGAAGTATCGGTGCGTTCATCGCATGCGGCGCGGATCCTCCTTCACTCGTTCAGCGACTCCGCCTCCAGTCGCGTCGCGATCCACTCACGGAGCGTCCACGCCTCGCTGGTGGAGCCGAGCCGCTCGAAGATCTCGATTGCAGCCTTGGCGTCGCTGCGCGCACCAGCCAGATCGCCGCGCGCGAGCGCTAGCTGCGCGCGGGCTTGGCGCGCCTCTCCCTCGACGAGCACGTAGCCGCGCTCTGACGCCAGGGAGACCGCGCGGTCGAGTGCCTCGGTGGCGGTGGCGTACTTCTCGAGCGCAGTGGCGGCCACGCCGACTATGCGCAACGCGTTCGCCTCACCCTGCGCGTCGCCGAGCTGCGCGAACGCGACCGCGGCGCGCCGTGCGCGCGCTTCCGCAATGGCGGCGTCGCCCCGCAGCAGCTGCAGCTCAGCGAGACCTGTCTCCGCCATCGCCACCAGTCTATCATCCGACGCCTGGCGCCCGAACTCCATCGCGCGCCACTCGCTGTCTTCCGCGCGTTCCAGGTCGCCCAGGTCGCGGAAGGTGATCGCGAGGTTGTGATAGGTCTCGGCGAGCCCGCGCGGCTGGCCGAGCCGCTGGTACGATGGGATCGCCATGCGATACAGCGCTATCGCCT
>DATCXR010000427.1:0-5355 GCA_036565685.1 Gemmatimonadaceae bacterium | reverse complement strand
CGAAGTCGCGCTGCACCGACTCCGCTCGCGCCCGCCACTCCTCGGCGCCGGCAGGGACCGGCGGATACCAGTCCTGCGGCGCGTCGCCACCGAGCGCGAGGCGCGCCAGGGCCGACGACCCGAGCGCGCGTGTGATAACGTGAAAATCCGTCATCGCCGAAAGATCGTCATCGCCGAGCGAGGTGGATGCGACATCTCACTTGTGGTATGGCTCTCCGCGAAGGATCGTACCCGCCCTGTAGAGCTGCTCGACCAGAACCAGACGGGCCAGTTCGTGTGGTAGAGTCCAGCGTGTCAGTGCCATCCGCATGTCGGCGCGTGCAAGAACATCCTGGGATAAACCGTACGCGCCACCGATGACGAACGCCACGTCGCGCAAGGCCCGCTCCCGCTCCTCGCGCAACCACCCGGCGAACTCCTCCGAGCGGAGCATCGTTCCCTGCTCGTCGCACGCCACCACCAGCGCCCCTGCGCCAGCCGCCTCGAGGAGCCGCTCCCCTTCCCGCCGTCGCACCTCATCCTCCGTGCGCGATCGCGCCGGCTCCTCCTTCACCTCCACGACCTTCAGCGGCCAGTACCTTCCCGCCCTCCTTTCGTACTCCTCTATCCCCGCACCCAGCTCACGCGAGCGAACTTTCCCGACGGCGATGAGGAGGAGGTGCATGGGCGGGGGGAGAGAAAGCAGAAAGCAGAAAGCAGTGAAACCCCAGGGTTCAGGGGGCAGGGTTCAGGGTTCAGGTACTGCCCGGCAATAGAGATCCATCCGCCGAGGCAGTTCCTGAACCCTGCCCCCTGCCCCCTGAACCCTCTAGCAGTCACTGCTCTCTGCTCTCTGCCTTCTCACGCGTATATCCCTCTCAACCGATGGACCGTAGCGACTCTCGATATGGCCAGCATGTAGGCTGCCGTCCGCATGTTGACCTTGTGGCTGTTCGAGAGGCTCAGGACGTCGTGGAAGCTCTGCTGCATGATGCGCTGCAGGCGCTCGTTCACGGTGTTGAGCGTCCAGAAGTAGCCGCTCCGGTCCTGCACCCACTCGAAGTACGACACCGTCACGCCGCCGGCGTTGGCGAGGATGTCGGGGATCACGAAGACGCCCTGCTCGTCGAGGATCGCATCGGCGGGAGCCGTGGTGGGACCGTTGGCGCCCTCGCAGATGATCTTCGCGCGAATCTTCCCCGCGTTCTTCCGCGTGATCACGTTCTCGAGCGCCGCGGGGACCAGGACATCCACGTCCAGCGTGAGCAGCTCCTCATTCGTCATCTTGTCACCCCCGGTGTAACCCTCGAGCGACCGGTGCTCCTTCACGTACTCGATAGCGCCCGGCACGTCGATGCCTTTGGCGTTGTAGAAGGCGCCGGAGCGGTCGCCGATCGCGGTGATGACGCACCCCTGCTCCTGCAGAAGACGCGCGGCAACCGAGCCCACGTTGCCGAATCCCTGAACGGCGATGCGCGTACCGCGCACATCCATTCCCTGGTGCTCGAGAGCGGCGAGCAGCACCAGCATCACGCCACGGCCCGTGGCTTCGCGCCTCCCCAGCGAGCCGCCCATCTCCACCGGCTTCCCGGTCACCACCGCCGTAACGGTGTGACCCATGCGCATGGAGTAGGTGTCCATGACCCACGCCATCACGCGCTCGTTGGTGTTCACGTCGGGCGCGGGGACATCGGAGTCGGGGCCGAGAGTGTTGATCAGGCCCGCCGTGTAGCGGCGTGTGAGCCGCTCCAGCTCGCCCACGCTCAGCTTGAGCGGATCGCAGATGACGCCGCCCTTGGCGCCGCCGAAGGGGATGTTCACGACCGCGCACTTCCAGGTCATCCACGCGGCGAGCGCCTTCACCTCGTCGAGGCTGACGTGCTCGTCGAAGCGGATCCCTCCCTTCGCGGGCCCTCTCGACGTGTTGTGGAGAACCCGATAACCGGTGAAAACCTCGAGCTCGCCGTTGTCCATCATGATCGGAACGGAGATGGTGATCTCCTTCTCGGAGCTGCGCAGAATCTTGTAAAGTCCCGGTTCCAGATCGAGCAGCTCGGCGGCCCGGTCGAAGCGCGACATCATGTCTTCGAACGGATTGTCCTCGTTCAGGAATCGGTCCTTGTCGGGCCGTACTATCTTGGCCGTGGATAGTCTGAGATCGGTGCTCATTATGTTGGAGTGCGCCGGACAGTCCACTGCCGGCTCATGGTTGACGGTGACGTGCAGCGAGGGCGCGAGCGATCAGCGCATCCACTTCGGAGCGCCCGCTCTCCACCTCTGGCTGCTGCGAAACATACCACAGGGGCGGCGCTTCGCGAGGCCACAACCGAATCAGCTTGACGGCGTCCTTGAGCGTGCATAGCGCGACCGGCAAGCCATCGCCGGTTTCGCGGGCCAGCTCCGCGGCCGTTCTCGAAAGACGCGCGACCTCGCCGGCCGTAAAGGGGTGGTGGTCGGGGAACGATCGGGACTCCACGCGTGCACCCAGCGCGGCGAGCTGCGCTTCGAAAGCGCGTGGATCGCCGATGGCCGAGATGGCCAGGACGGGCCGCCCCCTGACAGTGCCGAGCGGGTGCGATTCGGGCACTCCCGCGCGCGCTTCGCTCTCCCGTCGCGACGCCGCTCCACTCGCTTCGGCGGAGTGATCCGCTGGCACGGTGTCGCTGGGGGCATCATCCGTACCGCGGAGGAGCGAACGCAGCTCGCGAGGCGCGAGGTGGACGATCGCCGTCCGCACCCCGTTCGCCACACGTTCCACTCTCCCGGCCACATCGCGCGCCGCGTCCGCGGACGACGACTTGCGCGTGACTATCACGAGCGACGCGCGCTCCAGCGCCGACAGCGGCTCGCGCCAGGGGCCGGCCGGTAGGAGGTGCCGCCTCTCGCCCCACCGCTCGGCGCTCACCAGCACCACGTCGGCGACGCGTGCGGCGCGTCGGTGCTGGAACGCGTCGTCGAGTACGGCCATGTCGCAGCGGCGCTCGGCCGCCCGCTCGATCCCCGCCGCGCGGTCGGTCGAGGTCAACACGACGATGTCGGGGTTCAGCAGGCGGTGAACTAGCGTCTCATCGTTCCCGTATCCCCGCAGCACCACGGCCGGCGTCGCCCCGCGCTTCACGAGCTGCCGCGCGAGCCAGGCGGAGATGGGTGTCTTCCCGGTACCGCCCACCGTCAGGTTGCCGACGCTCACCGCCGGAATCGCTGCAGCGCGCGTGGCCAGCACGCCCGAGTCGTAAAGCTTCCCCCGCACGGTCACCGCGCCGGCGTACAGGAGCTCCAGCGGCATGAGCGCCGCGCGCAGCGCGCGGGCAGCGGGGTCGGGTGAGAACCAGAGCCGCTCCATGCCGCGCATCTCAGGCACGTGCGGCGGCCCCCGTACGCTCCATCAGATCGCCGAAGCGCTCCGACTGCTCGGCTGCTTCGCGCGGCGACGGTAGATCGAGATATGCCGGATCGCCGTACGCGATGCGAATGCGCGCGAACGGTTTGGGGATCATGAATCGGTCCCAGCTCTTCAACCTCCAGGATCGGCTCGGGGAGACTGCGAGCGCTATCACCGGCGCGCCGGTTCGCTGCGCCACGATCAACGCGCCGGGCGCGAACTTCCGCGCTGGCCCACGCGGGCCATCGGGCGTGAAGGCGGCGTCTCCCCCTCCCTGTACGGTGCGGCTCATTCCCAGCAGCGCGCGCCCCGCTCCGCGAGATGTCGAGCCGCGCACCGTGCGGAAGCCGAGCGCCTCGGCTACACGCGCGATTATCTCGCCATCCCCGTGCTCGCTAACGAGCACCGTTATCCCCTCGCGCCGGTGGTGCCAGAGGGCCGCCAGCATCTCGCCGTGCCAGATCGTGAAGATCACTGGCTTCCCCCCATCCCGCACCCGCTGCGATAGTGCGCGATTCACCTCCCGAATTCGCCAGGTGCCTGCCAGCAATCGCAGGAGCGGGAGACCGAGCCGCACGATCCAGCCGATGCGCCGCTCTTTCCTGCCGAGCGCCTTGTCCGCTTCCGTGACGTCGCCGGCATCATCGCGCCCGGCAGTATGCGGAGGATGGGGAGGTTCGCTCATCTCACCGCTTCATCGTGGCGAGCACCAGCTCACCAACGCGTCCCGCCGCTCCCGGCTTCCCGAGGCGCGAGCGCACTTCGTCGAGCCCCACGATCATCGCGTCGCGCTCGGCGCTGCCGTGTGCGAGGAGCGGCTGCAGAGCGTCGGCTACACGCGCCGGCTGGAGCTCGTGCTGGATGAACTCGGGCGCCACCTCGCGCCCGGCAACCACGTTCACCAGGCCGATGTGCGGAATCCGAACGACGCGTCGCGCGATGGCGTAGTTGAGCGCTCCGGTGCGGTACGCCACCACCAGAGGGCACCCCGCCACCGCCGCCTCGAGCGTGGACGTTCCACTCTTGGAGAGCGCCGCGTCGGCGGCACGCCACACGGGGAACGACGCCGCATGGACGAGCGGATAGGGACAGCGCGCGGGATCCACCGTGATTCCCGGCGCAACGCTGACGATCACGCGCAGTCCCTTCACCCTCCGTTCCAGCTCGCGCGCGGTGGCGACGAAGCTGTCGAGATGTCGCGCGATCTCCTGCGCTCGGCTTCCAGGGAAGAGCGCGAGCACCGGTGCGTCGGATGGCAGGCCGAGTTGCTCCCGCGCGTCGGCGCGATCGGGCATGTGCTCGGCCGCCCGGTCGAGGAGCGGGTGTCCCACAAAGGTGGCGTCTATTCCGTGCTTCGTGAGTAGCTCCTCCTCGAAGGGGAGAATCACCGCCGCCTTCGTCACCGTCCGCGCCATCTTCGCCAGGCGTCCCTCGCCCCACGCCCACACCTGCGGCGTGATGTAGTAGAGCACGGGGACGCCGGCGTCGTGCGCGGCCGCGGCGACCTTCATGTTGAAGCCCGGATAGTCCACGAGCATCACCAGTCCCACACGAGCGCTCCGGAGGCGCGAGCGGAGCTCGCCCAGAAGCTGGTAGTGCCGGGGGATGTGCCTTATCACCTCGCTGAAGCCCATCACCGCGAGACGATCGGTGTGCTCGATGAGCGACACGCCAGCGCGCTTCATGCGTGCGCCGCCGATTCCCACGAGCGGGAGCTCGGGCGCGCAGCGGCGCAGCACCTCGGCCACTCCCGAAGCGTGCAGGTCGCCGGATGCTTCCCCGGCGACCATCAGGACCTCACGCACCAGGCTTCTCCCGAGGCAGCGCTCCGGCACGCCCAGCAACCGCGCCCGCGAGCTCCGGCAACGAGCGCTCGATTTCGCCCATGATCCGGAGCGCGAGCGCCAGCGCCTCGCGCCCGTCGTCGCCAGTGACGATCACTGGCTCGCGCCCCTGCGTGGCCGCCACGAAGCTCTCCAGCTCGAGCCGCAGCG
>DATCXR010000424.1:0-8534 GCA_036565685.1 Gemmatimonadaceae bacterium | reverse complement strand
AACGTTTCTGACCAGGCGCTTCACACCGCGGAAGCCGGGCGTTCCCGGGTCAGTTGCAGCGCAGCCGCATCACTCCAGTGGATGGCGCGACACGCCCAGCGCATCGGCCAGCTCGCTCGGCTCCACTATCAGGGCCTTAACTCCGTCGGGGAGCGCGCGGGCGAAGTGGGGATCCACGAGCGCGGACACGTCCACCCGCCCTGCCTTGGCCAGGACGAGCCGCTCCGCGCCGAGCTGGCCAGCCACCCACGCGGCGATGCTGTCGGAGGTTACGTCCCAGGAGTGGGGGAGGGGATCGGCGCTCCGGAGCCAACTCGATGGCGCCAGGATGGGGAGCACGCCTGCCTCGAGCGCGAGAGCCGCCTCGCCGGGGCCCCGGACGATCCGGGAGCCCGGGATCCTGGAGGCCAACAGCTCGGCGTATTGATCGAGTGCGACGATGGCCAGCCAATGGGCAGCATCATCAGAAAGGCCGATCTCGGTGTCGATTTCCCGCACCACGTCCGCGAAGGGCCCGCCGCCGGGGACAATGAGCACTGGGGCGCCGCCTTCGGCCACTCGACCCAGGACCTCTACTGTTGTATCGAGCGCGCCCTGGCGCCCGAGCAGCGCGCCTCCGACCTTGACTACGGTGCGAATTGGAGAGGCGGGGTCAGGACTTGCAGCGTGCATGACGGATTCGCGCAGCGTGCGCTCCTCGAGTCCGCCACCTCCGCTTTCCCCCTCTTCGTCCCCACGGAAGCGGGCGTCGAGATTGGCCGACCGAATATCGATATCCGTTTCGACGGAGATCAGCGAAAGATGGGCTCCGCCAAGCTGCCCCTCGAGAAGGAGCGCCACGGCGGCGGCGGGGGTGAAGCGAGTGCCGAGCTCCACTACTTCGATTGGGGCCAGCCGCACCAGCCCGGACGCCTGACGCGCGATGAAGCTCCCGAGTCCGGCCGTCACGACTCTCAGAATGGAAGGATGATGGGCGATCACCCGCTCCAGCGCCCGCGCCACCCGCTCGACCTGCGCCCGCGCCACGTGGCGCGCGATGGCGTCTATGTCCAGATCGTCGAGCAGCTCGCGGTCGGCGCAAACTACCCGGGCGAGCCGATCGCGCGCGCCGGCTCGGGTCGCGGCGCGGCCGTCGGGGGTCGGGACTGTGTAGTCGCCTTCCGCCAGCGTGCCGAGCCACAGGTACACATCTCCCACCAGCGCGAACGACTCGGCGGAGACGCCGGCCATGGAGTCGCCGAGCGGGACTTCGTGCACTATCGCTTCCACCGGCGTGCGGAGCGCGCCGAGGTAGAGGAGCTCGCCGGTGCGAAGCCGATCGGGGTCCGTGCGGCCGCGGGCCGCCACGATTCCGTTGTGGACTGGGATGATATCCGTGGTAGTCGTACCGACATCGACGAGAACAGCGTCTGGCCATTTATCAGCCACCAGCGACGCAGTTGCGGTCCAGTTGGATGCAGCGACGAGCAAAGGGTTGCCTCGCGCCTCATCCATGCGGTGGAAGGCGCCGTCTGTCCCGTACACCTGGATCTCGCTCCGTGGGAGCGCGCTCTCGAATGCGTCGAGGACGAAGCGAACTCCCTCGCGCTTGGTGAGGAAGTACTGGGAGAGCTCCGCGGTCATTGTCACCGCATGGTGATCGTCGGGGGCGGAGCCCCCTTCGCGTGCCAGCCGCGCGATGAGGGTGCCAAGCTCGCCGGGCGCGCGTTGGATCTCGAAGGGGACGGAGCGGAGCTCGCGCACCAAGCCGCCTTCCACCCTTGCGACCTTGGTGTTCACCCCGCCCACGTCCCAGCCAGTCACCCCGCGGGTCACGCGGCTACCCGCATGAATCGGCCATACCCGAATACCGCAGCCAGTCGATGCGCATAATTCCGGTATTGGACATAATCGGGGGCCGAGCAGTGCACGCGCGGGGCGGGAACCGCGGCAGTTACGCGCCACTTTCGTCGCAGCTTGCGGCCAGTGCACCTGGCGACGCGCGGGCGATGGCCCGCGCCTTCCACGACCGCCTGGGGCTCCGCGAGCTCTACCTCGCCGACCTCGATGCAATTACCGGTCGAGCAGCCCAGCGCGAGCTTCGACGGGCCATCGCGACGGACCGTCTGGAGGTCGCGGTATGGATAGATGCAGGGGTCGCCACGGTCGACGAGGCGCGCGGGCTCCTGGCCGACGGCGCGGCGCGGGTGATCGTGGGGCTCGAGACGCTCCCTCCGGCCGCGAACCCGCGCACTGAGCTCGAACGATTGGTGACGGAGATCGAAGGGCACCGTACCGTTTTCTCCCTGGACCTCCGCGCCGGTCAGCCTATTGCCGCCGACCCCGCGCTCGGCTCCCTCCCACCGATCGCGATCGCCGAGCTGGCCGCTGGCTGCGGGGTCGGAACCATCATAATCCTCGACCTCGCCCGCGTGGGCACCGGCAGCGGACCGGACGTCGAGCTCGTGCGCGAGATCCGCCGCGCGCTCCCCCGCACGGAGCTCGTGGCCGGCGGCGGGATCAGAGACGCTGCCGACCTCGAACGGCTCGCCGACGCGGGCGCCGATGCCGCCCTCGTGGGGAGCGCGCTGCACCATGGCTCAACGGCTCAGGGGTCGATCTTGTGGGTGTGCGGCGCGCTCACCTCCGACGTCACCTCGCCGCCCGCCGACGACTGAATTCCACCCGTGGGGAGCGAGGCGATGTCCTTCTTCACCAGCGGATCGTTGCGGTCGAGCGCGGGCCACTTGCTCACGTCGTCGGGAACCACCGCGCCGTTGATGTGCGCCATCCCGCCGTCCATCAACGTCGAATCGGTGGGGTTGTCGTACTCGGCCACTACCCGATACCGATGGCCGGCGACGAGGTGCAGGGCGTCGGTGTTGTAGCCGAAGACGAAGCGGCCAACTCCCTCCACGTGCCCTTTCCTGTCACGCTTGGCCTTGAGCTTCACGAGCAACTTCCCCGTCTCGCCGTCCTCCAGACTCACGCTCTCGCCGTAATCGTGCAGGTGACCGCCCACGGCGAGCACGCGTACGCTGGTGGGGATCTCGAACTCGAAGCTGTGCTTCGACTTTCCGGGCGGAACATCGAAGGTGGTGGTTCCGCCGACGACGTTGTTCACGTCTACGTAGAGCGGGAGCACCGCCTTCGGACGCGAGCCGTCGGAGGTGGAGACGTAGGGGATGGTGAGACGAAGGTACGCCTCCACCTCCTTGCCAGTCTCGTTGTCGAACATCGCGTACATGCCGAGGTGCTCGCCGTCCTTCAGCGGAACCGCGAGACCGGAGGGAAGCTCCACCGGGTCGGTCTCCGAGCCCCAGCCGAAGAGCCGCTCCACAGCGTGATAGACGAGCTGACGCCGGTCGAGGTTCACACCGATGAGATGGTGCAGGAGCTTACCAGGGAGCGGCTTCCCCGACGCGTCGGTCATGTCCACGCGGAAGCCGCGCAGCCACCCGTGCACGGGCCAGTCGAAGCGCATGAAGTGCGAGAGCGTGTGGTGCTCCATTCCCTCCATCCCTTCCATCCCGTGCATGTCCATCCCCGCCATCCCGGCGGGCTTCGCCGGAAGGAGGAAGGGACCTGTGCTCACGATGATCTGCGAGTTGGCGCTGTCCACGGTGATGCTCATCCGCGTGCCCGCGGATCCATTCGTGGAATCGCTGCCGGAGAGCACGGTGGCGGCGCCGGCCGCGGTGTCCATGATCATCCGCGCCTGAGGCGGGTGGGCGGGCGTCGCTGCGGCGATGTTTGCCGCGGCGACCGCGGCGAGTAAGGGGGATAGAACAAGCATTACCTGGCCTCTCGATCTGTCTGACGTTCCGTTCCTTTCACTTCAAAAGCTCTCGGTAGGTGGCCGATTGGCCGAAGTTCTCCTCCACCTCGAGCTCCAGTCCCGTAAGGTTCTTGAGTCCGTGCTCCTCCAGCTCGTGCCGGACGCGATGCGCCAGGTAGCGCGCGAGCATCTCCACCGTCGTGTTGGCGATCGGCAGCAGCGCGCAGTCCGATCTCGGGAATACGTAGCGCGGGTTTCCCTGGTAGGCGACGTGCACGAAGTCGCCCTGCTCCTCCACCTGGACCTTGGGGTTGTGCAGCGGGAGGAGCACCTTGTGGTCTATCTCGTCGCAGTAGCGACGCATCATCTTCTTCACCTCGGAGAAGTCCAGCACGTACCAGCTCTGCTCGTCGAGGTGGCCTTCGATGGTGATGCCGACCCTGTAGTTGTGTCCATGCAGCGATTCGCAGCGGTGGCCCGCGAAGGTGATGAAATGTGCCGACGCGAAGACCAGATAGTCTTTCGTGACGCTCACCCTGAACTCGCGATCGATGCTCATCGGTTCCCTGTGCTCAGCGGTTCCCATCGTGGCTCGGTTGGAGTAGATCCTCCAGCAGCACGACGTAGATCGCCGCGGCTGTGAGGTCTGCAGTCGTTCCCGGGTTGCGACTGTTGCGCTCATCGCGCAACTGTCGGTCGAGTAGCGCTATACTGTCGCGTCCCGCGGCCGTACGAATCCCACCGGCCTCGAGCGCGGCGCGCGCGCTCCCCGATACATGAACGGCTATGGCGCTCCCAAGTTTCCGAGCGATGTGCGTGTCAGGTGCCGCAGCGAGGAGAGCGAGGTAACACTCGACTACGGCGTCGTCCCATGAGAGTCCATCGCGGCGGGCGCGTGCCAGCACTGGCGCGCCCGTCTCGAAGGTGGTGGCGAAGTCGGTCGCGTACTCGCGTGCTATCCCATCTCGCTCGGCCGCCAGCGCCATCGCATCGCGCAGCACGATGCTCGGTACCGAAGCCACGTCCTCATCCTCCACCTTTCCCAACCCCGCCGGGTGCGCGATGCGGATCGCCTCGTACACGTCGGCGGCGTCGCGCACGGTGGTCGAGCGAAGGATGCGCGCGAGCTCCTCACGGATCGAGAAATTCGTGCGGCAAGCCCCGTGCGCGGCGTGCGCAAGAGGGGCGAGAAGAAGCACGATGCCGAGGTTGGTGTTGGAGCGCGTCCAGCGGGCGGTGGCGCGGATGGCCTCGAGGACGGTGGCGCCGAGGGTGGCGTCGCCCGCGCGCGCGAAGGCGGGCCCGATCGCCGCGGCGCTCGCCAGGAAGTCCTCGTAGCGGGTGTCGTGGAAGTGTCTGCCGGGCGAGACGTTACCGGGCTTGGGCGCGCTCGCCTCCAGGAGGCATGCGAGCTGGGCGGCGGAGGCGATGTCGTCGCTGGCGCTCAACCGGTCGCCGCGAGCGTGCCGAGGAGATGGTCCACTATCGCCGCGGCCACGTCGATGGAGGTTGCCTGCTGGAGACCGCGCCATCCGGGGATACCATTGACCTCGAGTACGTAGACGGTCCCATCGTCCGCCGGCAGCAGGTCCACCCCGGCATACTCGGCGCCCACCGCGCGCGCGGCTCGGAGCGCCATGGCGCACCACTCGCTCGGCAGCTCGAACGCGCGCGCCCTCCCGCCGCGCGCGACGTTGGTGCGCCACCCCGGTGCACTCCGCTCGATGGCACCGATCACGCGATCGCCGACGACGAAGGCGCGCACATCGTGCCCCTCGCCGGCACCGCTTCCACCGCTCTCCCCCTGCCTGACGGCGCGCTGAAGATAATAAACCCCTCTTATGGCTTCCAGCGCGCGGAAAACGCGCCAGGCACTGTCCTCATCGCTCACGCGCACCATGCCGAGCCCCATCGAGCCGAAGAGCGGCTTCGCGATCACGTCGCTCATGGCGCGGAAGGCGTCCATCGCGTCGTCGGTGCGCTCGCACACCACGGTTTGCGGCGTGGCGAGCCCGGCGCGCTGGAGAATCGCCGACGTGTAGAACTTGTCCACCGAACGCTCGATGCAGCGCGGGGAGTTCATCACGAGGACGCCAGCATCCTCGAGCCAGTGCAGCGCATCAACGCGGTAGATGATCTGCTCGAGCGACCCGTTCGGTATGATCCGCGCGAGCACCGCCGGGGCATCCATGAGATCTGCCCCCTCGGCGCCGAGTCCGTGGCGAGTACCGAGCCGGGCGATGAGTGATTCGTACTGGAGGGTCAGCCCCTCGTGACCCCTCTCCCTGAGGGCACGCACCAGCTCATCCGTGTGCCAGCCGGTGCGGGAGGAGAGGATTGGGATCTTCATGGGGATCGTCTCGGCTGCGGATGCTTGGTATGAGAAGGAGAGGGCAGCTCGCGGTTCATCTCGTCTTCGGATGCTTGGTCTGCGAGGGAGAGGGCATCCCGCGGTTCACGCGGAGGACGCGGAGGGGTAAAGCGAGAGCGCGGAGGGGCTCATCTACGACCTGGCCTCCGCTCTCCGTTCAGGCATCACTGCTGGAGAAAGTCCAGTGAGGTTTGGGGGAACTGCTCCCGCTCCTGGAGTTCTGCCCACCCGGGCAGAACGAGGGGCGAGGGAGCAGTTCCTCCTATTCAAGCTGAGCTATCCGTGTCGAGATCTCGGAAGAGGATCGGGGTGCCAGCAGCCGCAGGACGTTCTCCGCGTCCTCTCGCAGTTCCCTCCGCGACCTCCGCGTGCGCAGGTCAGCGCGATGAACCATCCATCGCGATATCCTCGCCCAGCCGCGATGAACAGCGACCTGTCCTCTCCCTCGCAGACCAAGCATACGAGCCGCGTCGAACCCGCTCAACCGAACAACGATTTCCTCAGCACCCCGGGATCCAGCTTCCCGCCATGAAACGTACGCCCGGATGTGACGCTGGTAAGCCAGACTTCGCCGGGGCTGAAGAGGAGCGGGTCGATCTTGTAGAAGTCGCCGCCGTAGCGCTTGAAGATATCGTAGAACGGGGTGCCGTAGTCGCTCGACGATGAGGCCGGGAGCTTGCGCGCGAGGTTTTCGAGCTCGGCGTCGTCCGCATCGATCGTGAAGCGCGCTGCGCCGCCGTAGAGGACGCAGTCGTTGGTGCGGCCGATGGCGTGGAGGTCGTCCTTCGCGACTGGGGGAATCGGGGCGGTGCCCATGCCGCTCACGACGCGCGTCACGTCGAAGCCCACGGTTTCCATCTTGTGGAGGCCGGTCTCGACGGAGCGCGCCACTACCTGGATGCTGCCGGCCAGGGAGGCGGTGGGGGCGATGGCGAAAGTGATGTTCGAAGGGTCGAGGCCGGATTTCCCGGCCACGTACTTCGCTACCGTATCGTCGGGGAGCTTGCGGCCCTCGAGCACCAGCACACCGTGCTCGGCGCGCTCGGAGTAGCCGAGCTTGTCGTAGAGCTCCGTCTCCACGCGGGCCTGCGCGCGGAGGGGACCGGAGGCCATCGCGAAGTACTTCTCCACCTTTATCGCCCAGCCGGCGTACTGCGACGCCATACATGCGACGGCGGGGTGGTCGGTCCAGACGCGGATGCCGGCGTATGGAGTGTCGCCGATTAGTAGCGAATTGATACTAATATTCCCCAGACCGGCCATGCAGAGGCGAGCGAGGCCGATGCCGGCCCCCACTCCGCCCGGCGCGTTCACGCCGGCGTCGATCACGCGTGAGCCGGAGGGGAGCCGGCTCACGGAGATGCGCAGCTCGTCGGCGCGCGACTCGAGCTCGTCGGCGATGGTCCAGGCGCGGTCGTTGAGGCGGAGGTCGGGGGTGGTGCGCGACGTGCTGGGGCCGCGCGCGGCGCTCGAGCTCCTGGAGCCGGCGGTGTTCGCTGTGTCGATGTCAGTCATATCGCGCTCGCCCATTCGAGTATCTCGCCGCCGCCCTGCGCGAGCTCGGCGAGGTCGCCGCAGTGACGGCGATAGAGTCCGCGCACGCGCTCGTCAGCGATCTGCAATCCGTGCCTCGACTGCAGGCACCGCAACGTCAGCGCCAGGTGCGGCGGGTGGTAAGTGCAGCTATAGGCGTAGGTGGGCGGGATCCCCGCGCTCCCGAATACCACTATGGTGCCGCGCTTGTTGTAGCGACCAGTGTCGCTCCCCGCATCGCCGAGTACGATGACGTTGCCGGCTATCATCGCCTCGCCGGTTCGGTCGCCGGCGCCGAAGCAGACGATGGTGCCGCGGCGCATCCGCGTACCGGCCTCCGCGCCGAGCTTGCCGCGAATTATAATCTCGCCGCCGAGCATCCCTTTCGACGCGCCGAGCCGCGCGGCGCCCACGCGGTCGGCGGCATCGCCGGAGATGTCGAGCAGGCCGCCCGACATCTCGAGGCCCGCACCGTCGCCAGCGTTCCCGTTCACGCGCAGCACACCGCCGCTCATGCGGGAGCCCGCGTAGCGGCCGACGTCACCGTCCACCGTGAGCTCGCCGTCGGACGTAGCCGCGCCGAGCGCGTCGACTTTCGAGAGGTCGCCCACCAGATGCACGCGCGCCGAGCGCTCGCCTTCCACCGCGAAGAGATCGCCGAGCGCGAGTTGCTCGCGACCGCGCCAGACGGGGAGGTGCGCGATCTCTGTGTTGGAGAGCGTCGCGAAGCGGTCGGGGACGATCGACTCGGCTTCGACTATGGTGTCGAGCGCGGAGCGGAGGGTGAGGGTGACGGTATCGCTCATGGAAGCATGGTAGCGGGCAAGGATCACGCCCTCGACGTTGGGCCTTTGTGCGTTCCGCTCGTTCACG
>DATCXR010000047.1:0-2764 GCA_036565685.1 Gemmatimonadaceae bacterium | reverse complement strand
TCGGCCACGGAGCACGAGCGCGCTATATGTTGGACCTCCCGCGGCGTCTTCACAGCGCGCAGGCGCGCGATGAAGTCGGATCCATCCACGAGGCGTGAACGCGGGAGCGCGCCCTCCAGGAGCGGGCGCATCGCGCCGCCGTAGATGTGCAGCGACACGTAGGACGACGGCTCGATCGCCCCGGCTCCCTCGAAGGCGACGCGCGCATTTCCGCTGGCGAGCCCCACGTCGCGCAGCACTTTCGCGAGCGGCGCGAGTGCCGCAGCGCGCACATCTCTCAGCTCGTCGAGCCCGCCCGGCTGGAAGGTCTGGAGTTGATCGGCCCAGCCCTCTTCCGCCAGGTCGCGCTCATCGTCCGGAGCGAGGAGCGCGACGCGTCCATCGGCCGTGACCGTCGCTATCGCGCTGCCGATCACCGGCCAGTAGCCGGTCAGCATGAGCACGTTCGCCGGCAGAGCACAGATGAGCGCGTCGTAGCCGCCGGCTCGCAGGGCGTCCACCACGCGCTCCACGCGATCGAGATCGCGCTCCACGCTCAGTCACCCCGGCTCGCGATCACGTCCATCCGCCGCGAGCCGGCTCGGATCAGCTCCCGCCTGGTATCATCAGCTCGGGTGCCGCGTCCGGACGGACACCGTGCACCCCGGCGTTGTGGGCGTTGCCGAGATACATCCCGCCCGCCACGAAGAGCACCCCGAGAATGAAGAGCCCCGTACCGATCATGCCCTTCCGTCCGCCGACACCGACCGCAAAGCCATAGACGATCAGACTCGCGCCGATCGCCCACATGGTGATGTAAACCCAGAGCAATTGATCCCCCTGTTGTCGTTAGCGTGGCTCCGCGCCAGGCGGGCGCGGCACCCCGAGGTCGGAAACTGTGCTGATGATGCGGCCAGCGAAAGTGGCCGCCCCCCAGCCCCGTCCCGGAGTGCCCCTCCGTCATCCGCCCTTCCCTATCTGGATGTTGACCACGCGCGTCCCCTGCACCTGGGGCGTGTACACCAGCAGACTGAGGACGCCACCCCTGGCCTGCGAGATTGCTTTCCTGAGATCCTCGACCGACCGGACTGGCTGGCGATTCCCACCACCGAGCGTTGCCACTATCACGTCGCGCGGTGCGAGCTGGCCAGCCGCGAGGCCTTCGGGATCGACGTCGGCCACCGCCAGGCCAGTGGTACCCGAAGGGAGGTCGAGCTGCTGAGCGATCGCCGGCGTCACGTTGGCGACGGAGATGCCGAGCACCTCGGTCGGCGATTCCTGACCGCTCCGAGCGTTGCCCGAGGCGACCGCGGTCTCCTTGTTGGGGAGCGCACCCAGCTTCACCTTCACAGTCTGGCGCTTACCGTAGCGCATCACGTCGAGCGTCACCGTCTGGCCCGGATTGTACGCCAGCAGCATTCCCTGCAGCTGGGAGACTCGGCTCACCTGCTTCCCGTCCACCGCCACGATGATGTCGCCCGGCTCGAGTCCCGCCTTCTTCGCCGGGCTCGTATCGCTGGTGAAGCCACCCACGAGTGCTCCGGTGATCCTGTCCAGCCCCGCGGCCTGAGCGTCTGCCGGTCCCACGTTCTGGATGGACACGCCGAGGATACCGCGGTGCACCTCGCCGTACTTCTGAAGCTCGCCCACGACCGTTTGCGCGATCCTGATCGGGATGGCGAAGCCGTAGCCCGCGTACACTCCCGTCGGACTGGCGATGGCCGTGTTGACCCCGATCACCTTCCCCTGCATGTCCACCAGCGGGCCGCCCGAGTTGCCGGGATTGATGACGGCGTCGGTCTGCAGGAAATCCACGACCGCGTACTTGTCCTGGAAGAGATTCGCGAGCTGGTCGGCGCGCCCTTTGGCGCTGATGATGCCGGAGGTCACCGTGAAGTCGAGCCCGAGCGGGTTGCCTATCGCGATGACCGGGTCGCCCACCTGGACGGTGCTGTCGTTTCCGAGCTGGACGGTCGGAAAGTCGTTGCCGTCTATCTTGATGAGCGCGACGTCGGTTGACGGGTCGTGCCCGACGATCTTGGCGGTGAAGATTCGGTGATCGAGCAGAGTCACGCGCACCTTCGACGCGCCATCCACCATGTGGTTGTTGGTCACGATGTAACCGTCACGGCTGATCAGGAAGCCGGATCCCGTGGCGCGCACAGGGCGTTCCTGCTGCTGCTGCATACCGGGTGGAAGGAAGCCCGGCGGAAGAAAGCCGGGCGGAATCTGCTGCTGCCCACCCTCCATCCGCTCCGCCACCTCGGGGCTGAACTCGGAGTTGATGGAGACCACCGCGGGCGTCACGCGCCTGGCGATCTCCGCAAAACGGCTGTGGATGGCTGGAAGCGGCGTGTACGACTCGACATCTCCCGTGCTCGTATCGGCATGCACGGCGGAAGCGTTAGCGCGGTTGGCGGTGGTGTCGCTGGTAGTGCGCTGTGCACAGGCGGCGCCGGCGTTGAGTAGCGCGTAGGCCGCGATGAGCGCGGTGGTGAGCGATGCACGCCGGCTTCCACGCGCGATCCCTCGGCTGCCAAGCTTGCAGAACATATTGTCTCCCATACGTTTTATCGGTGCACAGTCTGTTGGTAGCAAGAGTTGGGCGAGCGACTCCGGCGAGGGGGCCACGAGTCCGATGAGAGCGGAACGACCACGCGTGACGATCACGGCGCTCCTTCCTTGCCCGGCACCGGCACGACCGGTTAGCATCCAGGGATCGAGGCGAGCGCTGCCGTAAGACGCGATGCGCGCTCCCGGTCGCCAACCCCCGCCCATCCCCCCC
>DATCXR010000417.1:0-5480 GCA_036565685.1 Gemmatimonadaceae bacterium | reverse complement strand
GACATCACGGGCGGTCTGCCCCGGGTGGCCGAGCTCTTCGAGGCGCGTCGTCCGAAGGACCCGGCGACGATCTCCGAGATCGACGGCGTGGTGCGCTTCGGCGACATCAAGCGCGGCAAGAGAGAGATCTTCGTGCAGCCGCTCCGTATCCTGGACGATGGGACGACGGCGGTGGACGACACGCAGCCGGCGCAGCTCTACGAGGTGCCGGCGGGTAAGCACCTTCGCGTGCACGAGGGCGACCGGGTGAGGGCGGGCGACCGTCTATCCGAGGGCCCCGTGAACCCGCACGACATTCTTCGGATCAAGGGTCCGAGGGCGGTGCAGGAGTACCTGCTGAACGAGGTACAGGAGGTCTACCGTCTGCAGGGCGTGAAGATCAACGACAAGCACATCGGCGTGATCGTGCGGCAGATGCTGCAAAAGGTTCGCATTCTGGAGCCGGGTGACACGGAGCTCCTCGAGGGCGAGCACGTGGACAAGGGCACCTTCCGCGAGACAAACGAGCGGGCGGTGAAGAAGGGGTCTCCGGCCACTTCGGAGCCCTTGCTCCTCGGGATCACGAAGGCCTCTCTCACGACGCAGTCCTTCATTTCGGCCGCGTCGTTCCAGGAGACCACGCGAGTGCTGACCGATGCTGCGATTCGCGGAGCCAAGGACGACCTCCTTGGTCTCAAGGAGAACATCATCATTGGTCACCTCATCCCCGCTGGCACGGGGCAGTATCGCTACAGCCAGGTGGAGATCGAGGGGATGGAAGTACCGGCACCGGCCGAGGAGCCCATTCTCCCACCGGCCGACGCCACCTTCGCCCAGCTCCTCAGTGGAGGGGGCGGGGGGTTCCCAGGGGCGGAGGAGCTGTAAGAGAAGGGTTCAGGGTGCAGGGTGCAGGGTGCAGGAACTGCCTCTGGGTCGAGATCTCGATCGATGGGCAGTTTCTGAACCCTGAACCCTGAAGCCTGCTTCTTGACGCCCTCTCCAGCCACAACTAAGTTCAACATTCTATGCCCACGATAAACCAGCTCGTCCGGCGCAGTCGCCAGGACGTCGAGAAGAAAGAGAAGGCGCCGGCGCTCAAGGGGAATCCGCAGAAGCGCGGAGTCTGCACGCGCGTCTACACCACCACGCCGAAGAAGCCGAATTCCGCGCTGCGAAAGGTGGCGCGTGTGCGGCTGACGAACGGCTTCGAGGTCAGCGCGTACATCCCCGGTGAGGGGCATAACCTGCAGGAACACTCGATCGTGCTCATTCGCGGCGGCCGTGTGAAAGACCTGCCCGGCGTTCGCTATCACATAGTCCGTGGGACGCTCGATGCATCGGGCGTCAACGGGCGGAACCAGAGTCGCTCCAAATACGGCGCCAAGCGGCCCAAGGCCGGTGCCGGAGGTAAGAAGTGAGCCGCCGTCAGAAAGCCATCAAGCGTCCGGTTCTCCCCGACGCGCGCTACGACAGCCAGACAGTTTCCAAGTTCATCAACACGTTGATGATCCAGGGGAAGAAGTCCATCGCCGAGCGGATCTTCTACGGCGCGATGGACATCGTGGAGTCGCGCACCGGTCAGCCCGGCGTGAACATCTTCAAGCAGGGGCTCCAGAACATCAAGCCGGTGGTGGAGGTCAAGAGCCGCCGAGTGGGCGGTGCCACCTACCAGGTGCCCGTCGAGGTTCGTCCCGAGCGCCGTACGGCGCTGGCGATGCGCTGGCTCATGATGTATTCGCGCCAGCGCAGCGAGAAGTCGATGGCGGAGAAGCTCGCCGCCGAAATCATCGCCGCGTCGAAGGGCGAAGGAAATTCGATCAAGAAGAAGGACGACACCCATCGGATGGCCGAGGCCAACAAGGCCTTCGCGCACTATCGCTGGTAATTGTCCTGAATCGGAGGACTGGTCCCCGCCGGGCGCAACGCGCCCGGCGGGGATTTCTTCACCTGGCAGGTCGAAGCGGGTTGCGTGAGCGGACGGCCGCACCCATGATGTAGTGTCCTGAGCTACACTCGAGCTCCCTACGCACGTTACTTGCTACTCGAGCTCGAGTGGGCCAACGGTGACGGCCACGCTTCGCGTATGGAGACTCTCTGGGGTGTGGCAGGCGCGTCACCTTGTTGCGGTCGTGCTCGCTGTGTTGCAGGTCTGCGACGGGGCGCACCAGAGGTAGTATGATTCAGATGGTACTTGTCCAGGTGGTTCGGACGCCGTGCTGAGCCGCGCACGTGTTCTCGCTCCGGCGGTAGGGAGGAGCGGGGGTGTGGCATGGTCGATGCTCGAACGGTGAGCCGTACCGAACCCTCGTTTCGGAGCGGGAGTTACGTCCAGTCACGCGGCGCTGAAGGAGGCGCGTTGATGGGTAGGGCCGCCCAGTCCGAAGCATCGTTTCCATTCGATGGGGATCGAATGCTACCGGTTGCGAATCCGAAGGTGATCTTCAAGGCGTTGTCCGACGGCGCCGTGCTCTTCTCGACCGAAGACGAGGTGTATTTCGGACTCAACGAGGTGGGCGCGCTCGTGTGGCAGTACCTGCCGCCCAAACTCGCCACCATGGACGAGCTCTGCGCCGCGATCGCGGAACGCTACCCCGAAGTGGATCCCGGCGTGATTCGCCAGGATGTGACGGAGCTCATATCAGAGCTTGCCTCCCACCGCCTAGTCTTCCCGCGGAATGCGGAGCAGAATGATGACACCAGTCTCGAGAACCCATCTCAGGAAACTGACCAGGCTGAGTCCGCGCGAGTGGGCTGACCTGCTCGAGGCACAGCTCGCGCTTCTGCTCGCCCAGTTCCGGGTCTGGACTCGCCCCACGGGGCGGCTGGTCTCGCACTCCGCCGAATCAGTTTCGCCCGCTCCGGCCATCGAGCCGGTCTTGCCGTCCGCGTCAGTCGGCGCCTCCCCAGCGCCGGCAGATCGGCTGGACCCGCCTGTGCTCTGCCGCGCCGAGGCGCTTGCGCTGGCCGTGGGACGCGCCGCGGAATTCGGCGTCTTTCGGCCGCTCTGCCTCGTCCGCGCCGTCGCGCTCAACAGGGTGTTGGAGCGACACGGCATCACCGGAAGCCGCGTCCGTGTGGGCGTTCGGATGCGCAACGGTCGCTTCGCCGCGCACGCGTGGGTGGAGTACGGCGACCGCGTGCTCGGTGATAACGAAGCGCATGTGGGCTCCTTCGTGGAGCTCTCCGAGGTGCGCCTGGTAGACGCGCGATGAGCGCCATAGTCGGCATATTCGCACCGCCGCGCTCCGGCGGTGCACCGACGCGCGATGTGGCGGAGCGGATGCTGCGCGCCATGAAGAAGCGCGGCTCCGACCACGCGGACGTCTGGCGCGATGAAGAGGCGGGCGCGCTGCTCGCGGTGTCGCGCTACTCCTGGGAGCTCGAGACATCTGCGGACGAAGATGTGCTCGTGCTCGTGGAAGACGATCTCGTGGTCGCCGCCGATGCGGCGATCTACTATCGGGACGATCTTCGCGAATCGCTCGAGCGCGAAGGCATCGTCGCGGCGCGCGACACCGCCAGCCACATGATCCTCGCCGCGTACCGCGCCTGGGGAGCGGACTGCGCCGCGCATCTCGAGGGTGACTTCGCCTTCATCGTGTGGGATCGCAGAACCCGGCGCATCTGCGCCGCACGCGACTTCGGCGGCAAGCGGACTCTCTTCTTCGCGCATGTGCGAGGCACGCTGGTCATCGCGTCCGCCATAAGCGGCGTGCTCGCGTTTCCGGGCTGTTCGCACGACATCAACTTCGTCGAGGTCGCCGCTGCCGCGGGCGGTCTCTTCGCAGCACGCATGGAGACGGCCTACAGCGCTATCGCCAATCTGCCAGCGGGAGAGACGCTCACGGCAGAACCGCCGAGCGAGCCGGAACTGGTGAGGCATTGGAGTCCACCTGAGCCAGCGACCGGATCGGCGATTCCGTCTTTCGATGAAGCGGCCGCCGAGTTGCGCGCGCGTCTCGAGCGCGCGGTGATCGAGCGTGCGCCGTCGCGTGGTGCGATGAGCATCTGGTTGAGCGGCGGTTGGGATTCACCCGCCGTGTTTGCAGCCGGTGAGGCGGCACTGCGCGCGCACGGCGACTCGCGCTCGCTGCTTCCGGTTTCGATCAGCTATCCACCTGGTGATCCCGGCAGGGAAGATGAGCTGATCCAGTCGATCGCCGACCGCTGGAACGCACCAGTTCATTGGGTGGACATTCGCGCTGTGCCGGTCTTCGACAGACCCGCCGAGCGCGCGGCCGAGCGCGACGAACCATTCGGTCACGCTTTCGAGATGTGGCATCGCTCGCTCGCGCGCGGCAGCAGAGCGGTCGGCTCGCGCGTAGCGTTCGACGGCGTGGGCGGCGATCAGCTGTTCCAGGTCTCCGAGGTTTATCTCGCGGATCTGCTGAGCAGCGGACATTGGCTCGAGCTCCGTCGCGAGTGGAAGGCGAAGAAGATGAGCGGGAGTGGCTTTCGCAGCTTCTTCCGTCAGGCGGTCCAGCCTCTCATGACCGAGCGCGCTCACGATCTGGCCGCGGCGATGCGCAACGGTCGCGGATTGGTTGGCTATCTCGAGCGGCGCGCACCGAGCTGGCTGCGGTCGGATTTTGTCAGCCGGCATGGCTTGGATGCCCGGGAACGGCACGCTGCGTTGCCGCACTCCCGCATCAGTTGTGTTCGGCATGAAACATATTGGTACCTGACTTATCCGTACTTTCCGCGGGTATTCGGTCTGGCTTCGGCCATGGCGCTGGAAGAAGGGGTGGAGCTGCGTTCGCCTCTCTACGATGCCAGGGTGATAGCGCTGGCACTGTCCAGACCGCGCTGGGAACGGTCCACGGGGGCTGAAACGAAGCTCCTGCTTCGCAAGGCTGTGGAGGGCCTTTTGCCCGAGCACGTCCTTGCACCGCGGCCCGTGAAAACGGGTACTACGGGCGCGTATTTTGAACGTTCAATGAGAGAGGGTTATCCCTCTTTGTGTGAAGAATTTTTACGATGTTCGGAGCTCGAAGCCGCTGGAATGATCGATGCAGAAGAGCTTCGACGGTCGGCCACGGCGTACACGCGTGGGGCGGCCAGCGGGCAGGTCGGCGTCAACCTGTTCTTTACATTGCAGGCGGAACTATGGTTGAGGGCGCACAAGCGTCCAGCTGACTCGCCCGATGGAGGGGTTCCTGAGGAGCCCTTGGCGACGGTGGTGGGGTAGCGGTGGCGCAGGTCGATGTAAGTTGCACCAATTCACGGCCACGGGGGCCGTGGTTCTGCCGGGCGAGTGGTCCGGTGACACACGACACGGGAGGCGTCGCGTGTATCAAAAGCCAAAAGTGGAGCGGTTTGGTACGTTCCGCGAGTTGACGCAGATCGGTTTTCAGGGTGACTCGGACGGTTACACGATTTGTGGAACCACCCCGGGAACAGGCAACAACGCGTGCGGCTTGCCAGGCGCGCCTGAGTGCCCTCGGCCCTCGGTCTGACGCTCAACTGGAAGGAGGCCACCGGCTCCGCCGGTGGCCTCCTTC
>DATCXR010000396.1:0-5942 GCA_036565685.1 Gemmatimonadaceae bacterium | reverse complement strand
CATGGCTCGCGGGCGTCGCTGCACGTCGCCGGTTTCGGGGGTGGTGCAGGGCATCGACGCGCGCGGCTCCCTCCTGGTGAGCACCGCGACCGGCGATCTTTCCTTCCGCTCGGGCTCTCTCGTACTGGAGGAGGAACCGTGATCGTAGCGTTCGATGTGGGGAACACCGAAACCACCATCGGAGTCTTCGAGGGCGAGGCGCTCCGCGCGCACTGGCGCGTCATGACCGACGTGGCGCGCACCAGCGACGAGTTCGGGCTCCTCCTGCGCGGCCTGCTGCAGGCGCGCGGCGTGAGCGCGGATGACCTCCACGGCTGCGCGATCTGTTCGGTCGTGCCGCCCATCAACGCACCGCTCTCCGAAGCGTGCGAAACGTGGCTCGGTGTAAGCCCGATAATGGTGGACGCCCGCTCGCCCCTTCCCATAGAGCTGCGCGTGGACGAGCCGCTCACCGTCGGCGCCGACCGCCTGGTGAACACACTCGCATCGAGTCGTATCCATGGCTGCGACACGATAGTGGTGGACCTGGGCACCGCTACCACGTACGACTGCATCACCGCGGAGGGAGTCTTTCTGGGCGGCGTGATCGCGCCCGGTCTGCGCACCTCGGCGGATACACTCGTGCGCCGCACGTCGAAGCTCCCGGCGACCGCGCTCGTGCCACCAGCGAAGGTGATCGGTACGCGCACCGAGGAGTGCATCCGCGCGGGCGTGGTGCTCGGTGCTGCCGATGCGATAGATGGTCTCGTGCGCCGGATCAAGGCGGAGTGGCCCAACGGTCGCACGCCCAGGGTGATCGCCACCGGCGGTTTGGCGGAGCTCATGGCGCCGCTCTGCCGGGAGGTGGATTGCGTGGAACCGTTCCTCACGCTCCACGGTTTACGGCTCGCGTACGAGCTTCTGACGGCTCAGCGCTGAGCCCGCTAAAGCGCTGTAAATAGGCGATTTAGAGGGTAGGTCCCACCCGTGTGGGCCGGGCTTGACGCTCTGGCCCGACGCGTATAACTTCGCCATCTGGTTAGCACTCTCTGGGCGAGAGTGCTAACAGGCATGGTACCCCAGAGTCATCGTGAACCCATACTGAGGAGAAACGCGACCTATGGCCACCAAGAGTGCCGCAGCGGTGAAAGTGGCGCCGCTTGCCGATCGTGTCGTCGTGAAGCCGCTCGAGGAGAGCGAGCAGATGCGCGGGGGGCTCTACATCCCCGATACCGCCAAGGAGAAGCCGCAGCAGGGCGAGATCGTCGCCGTCGGCCCCGGCCGCTACGAGAAGGACAAGCGCGTGCCGATGGACGTCAAGGTGGGCGACAAAGTGCTCTACGGGAAGTACAGCGGCACCGAGGTCACCCTCGATGGTGAGCAGTACCTGATCCTGAAGGAGTCCGACGTCCTCGCTGTAGTGGGCTGAAGCCGCCGCGGCGCACGCGGTTCGCGTAGCGCCCGAGCACGATCAATAAACACCAACTCGAATACGGTCATATGGCTGCCAAAGAACTTCATTTCAACACCGACGCGCGCGCTGCTCTCAAGCGCGGCGTCGACCAGCTCGCCGAGGCGGTGAAGGTCACCCTCGGACCCAAGGGACGGAACGTAGTCATCGACAAGAAGTTCGGCGCTCCCACCGTCACCAAGGATGGAGTGACGGTCGCGAAGGAAGTCGAGCTCGCCGATCCGCTGGAGAACATGGGTGCGCAGATGGTGAAGGAGGTCGCGACGAAGACTTCCGACATCGCCGGTGACGGCACCACCACCGCCACCGTTCTCGCCCAGGCGATCTTCCGCGAGGGCCTCAAGAACGTCACCGCCGGCGCCAACCCGATGGCGATCCGCCGCGGCATCGACACCGCCGTAGCCTCGATCGTCGAGGAGCTGAAGAAGATCAGCATCCCCACCAGTGGGAAGAAGGAGATCGCGCAGGTCGGCACCATCTCCGCGAACAACGACAAGGAGATCGGTGACCTCATCGCCGAGGCGATGGAGAAGGTCGGCAAGGACGGCGTGATCACCGTGGAGGAGGCGCGCGGCCTCGACACCACGCTCGAGACCGTGGACGGCATGCAGTTCGACCGCGGCTACCTCTCGCCCTACTTCGTGACCGATCCCGACAAGATGGAGGCCGTCCTCGAGGACGCGCTGGTGCTCATCCACGACAAGAAGATCTCGTCGATGAAGGACCTCCTCCCGATCCTCGAGAAGGTCGCGCAGATGGGCAAGCCCCTGCTCATCATCGCCGAGGACATCGAGGGCGAGGCGCTCGCCACGCTCGTCGTGAACAAGCTCCGCGGCACGCTCCGCGTCTGCGCGGTGAAGGCGCCCGGCTTCGGCGATCGCCGCAAGGCGATGCTCGAGGACATCTCGGTGCTCACCAACGGTCAGGTGATCAGCGAGGAAGTCGGCTTCAAGCTCGAGAACGCGGTAGTGAGCGATCTCGGTAGCGTGAAGCGCGTCGTGGTGGACAAGGACAACACCACGCTCATCGACGGCGCCGGTTCCGAGGACAAGATCCAGGGCCGCGTGAAGGAGATCCGCGTCGCGATCGACAAGAGCACCTCCGACTACGACAAGGAGAAGCTCCAGGAGCGCAAGGCGAAGCTGGCCGGCGGTGTCGCGGTCATCAACGTCGGCGCCGCGACCGAGTCGGAGATGAAGGAGAAGAAGGCCCGGGTCGAGGATGCGCTGCACGCCACGCGCGCGGCGGTGGAGGAAGGAATCGTCCCCGGCGGCGGTGTCGCGCTCGTGCGCGCCCAGAAGGCGCTCAAGAGCGTCAAGCTCGCCGACACCGACGAGCAGATCGGCGTCGACATCATCCGTCGCGCGATCGAGGAGCCGCTCCGTATGATCGTGCACAACGCGGGCGGTGAGGGAGCCATCGTGCTCGAGAAGGTGCGTACGGCCAAGGATGACAGCTACGGCTACAACGCGCTGACCGACACGTACGAGGACCTCATGCAGGCCGGCGTGATCGACCCCACCAAGGTCACACGCACCGCGCTGCAGAACGCCGCCTCCATCGCGGCGCTCCTCCTCACGACCGAGGCGCTGGTCGTGGAGAAGAAGGAGGACAAGCCCGCGATGCCCGCCGGCGGCCCCGGCGGAATGGGCGGGATGTACTGAGCCCGCGGCGCTAAAGCGCGGCAGGTGGAAGCAGGAGAGCGGGGGACCGGCGACGGTCCCCCGCTCTTTGCTTCCCCACTCCGGCGCGCCGCTCGGCGCGCGGCGGCCGACCCCAATCGCGAAGTCAGAGGGCCAGACTCAGTTGCGTATGCATTCCCGCCGTGAACGGGCCCACGACTCGATCCTGGTGCGCGGCCGTCACACTTCCCCTGAACGCGGTCTTCCTGAGCGCGCCCGCCATCATTGCCTTCGCGATGGTGGGGCGGTTGCACTTCTGACTGAGGTGCGCCAGTACCACGTGCTGGAGACCGGCGTGCGCGCACTCGCTCGCGAGCGCCGCCGCATCGTCGTTGCAGAGATGGCCCTTCATGCCGGCGATGCGCGTCTGCACGATTCGGGGATAGGGACCGTTACGCAGCATATCCCGATCGTGGTTGCACTCGAGCACCAGCAGATCGAGCTCGGTCAGCGCTCCGCGCAGCGTGGTCGTCACGTGGCCGATGTCGTACGCGATCCCGGCGCGCATCCCGCTCCGCCGCGCCGTGGCCACGAACGCCACCGGCTCGGCGGCATCGTGCGGCGTCGGTACGGAGCGCAGCGAAACTTCCCGCAGCTCGAGCGTGTCGCCCGCGGCGAACGTTCGCACCCCGCCGGTGCGGAGCTCACCGTAGGAGGCCGCCGTTCCCGCGCTCGTATAGAGCTCCCACCCCCATCGTTTCGCGCACGCTCGCGCGCCGCGCACGTGGTCGGTGTGCTCGTGCGTGATCACCACCGCTTCGATCGACTCTCCCGCCACGCCGATCTCCGCGAGCCGCGCCGCCAGCACGCGCGGCGAGAAGCCGGCGTCGATCAGCACCCGCGAGCCGGCGCACTCCAGCAGCAGAGCGTTCCCGCGGCTCCCGCTCCCGAGCATCCAGAGTTTCACCCTCGCGCCTCCAGGCTCAATGCGTGCGCCGCGGCGAGCTGCGCCTTCTCTCTCTCTCCGAGCGTCACGCCGCGCCGCGACATCACGCGCGCGGTGTTCGAGAGAAACTTGTCCAGTCGGTACATCGAGAGATGATCGCCCTCACCCCACGAGAAGGGCGGAACGTACTTGGGCGGCATCATCCCGCCATAGATGTTGGAGCCGGCTCCCACCACGCTTCCAGTGGTGAGCCGCGTGCCGATTCCGGTCTTCACATGATCGCCGATGAACGATCCGAGCTTGATCTCGCCGGTGTCGCTCACCCCCTGCGGCGTCCAGAGCTGCACGGATCCGTACGTGTTCTTCAGGTTGCTCGTTATGGTGCCGGCGCCGAGGTTCACCCACCTGCCGAGGTACGAGTGGCCCACGAAGCCGTCGTGCGACTTGTTGCTCTGGCCGAGCACCACGCTGTGGCTGATTTCGCCGTGCACCATGCTCCCCTCTCCGATCGAGCAGCAGTCCACACGGCCGCCGAGTATGCTCGAACCGCCTGCTACGGCCACGGGTCCTACGAGCCGAGTGAAAGCGCGCACCTGCACGCCGCTCCTGACCAATATAGGACCGGCACTCGGGTCGAAGCATACCATCGGCTCGACCCTGGCGCCGCGCTCCACGTAGATGGCGCCGTCGCCCGGGAGCACGATCGCTCCGGCGGGTAGCTCGCATTCGAGCGTCGGCCCGATGCACGCGATGTCTGCCTGCAGCTGGTCGGCGAGCCCGCTGACGAGCGACCATACCCGCTCCACCCATCTCCCCGATATGTCCGCCGCCCGCGTCCCTGCGATCGAGAGCGACTCGAGCTTTACTTCGCCCCCACCGAGCTCGGTCAGCGGCGTGTCGCGTCCCAGGCGCACCGCGGCCACGCGGCCGCCGCACGTCCATACGTCGGCGCCACGCGATTGGCCCGCGCCAAGCGCCACGACGCAGCGAGTGTTCGCCACTATCGAGCCGGCGCGCAGCACGAACGAGGGAGTGGCATCCGTCACCACCGGGGGAGCGCCCGGCTCCTCGAAGTCGGCCAGGTGACCCGCGGTGATCACGCCGTCCGCGCTCCGTCCCGCGAAGAGCTCCCAGCGAAGGCGAATCAGCTCCGTGCCCGCGCGTAGCTCGCCCACCGGACGCGTGAGCGCGAAGGGCTCGAAGCGACGCGCGATGGCGTCGTCGTAAAGAAAGAGCGGCGCCGGGGCGGGCTCCGCTCGCGACTGAGCCAGTTTCACTTCAGCCCGCGCACTCGCTCGGGGAGCGCCTCGAGCATCTTCTTGAGATCCGCTGCACGCTCGACGGTGGTCACCAACGTGAGCCCGTTGCGACTCACCACCACCAGGTCGTTCACGCCGTACAGCACCACGCTCTGCCCCTCGGCGTGAACCACGTTGTTCGTGGCCTGCACGGCGTACACGTCGCCGAAGCTGGCGTTTCCCGTAGCATCGAGCTCGCGTACCCGACGGAGCGCGGCCCATGTTCCCACGTCGTCCCACCCGAAGTCGCCCGGGATCACGAGCACCCGCTCGCTCCGCTCGAGAACTCCATGGTCTACCGATATCGGGGTCACGGCAGCGAAGAACTCATCCATGTCGCCGCGCTCTGCGGCATCGATGGCGGGGAGGAGCTCCGCGCAGTGCGCGCGCACCTCCTCCATGAAGTCGCCCACGCGCCAGACGAAGATCCCGGAGTTCCAGAGATATCCCTCGGCCACCATACGCTCGGCGGTGGGGCGGTCGGGCTTCTCCACGAACCGCGCCACCTTTCGCGCGTCGTTCAGCCGCTCGCCAGGCTGGATGTAGCCGAAGCCGGGATCGGGGCGGGAAGGGACGATCCCCACGGTCACCAGGCTCTCGTGCCGCTCGGCCGCCTCCGCCGCGAG
>DATCXR010000381.1:0-5509 GCA_036565685.1 Gemmatimonadaceae bacterium | reverse complement strand
GAGCGCCGCGAGCCACGCACAGGCAGCGCGTTCCGCCTCGAAGGCGCCGGCGGTGCCCCGCCCCTCGGCGGCCGACATCGAGCGCGCGAAGCGCGTGCTCCGCTCGAGCCCGCTGGTGGACGGACACAACGATCTCCCCTGGGCAATCCGCGAGTGGGGCGCGGCACCGCACGACGTGGAAGCGTACGACCTTCGCAAGCCCACGCCCGGGCACACCGACCTCGCGCGCCTCGCCAAGGGGATGGTAGGCGTCCAGTTCTGGTCGGTCTACACTCCGGGCGAGTACGCCGATTCCGGCTACGCGCGCGTGCAGCTCGAGCAGATCGACATCGCGCGCCAGGTGATCGCGAAGTACCCCGAGTCGTTCCGCCTTGCGCTGTCGACCTCGGACATCCGCCGCGATTTCCGCGAGCACATCATCGGGTCGCTCCTGGGGCTCGAGGGCGGCCACGCGATCGAGAACTCGCTCGGCGCGCTGCGCGCCTACTACGACCTCGGCGTGCGGTACATGACGCTCACGCACAACGTCACGCTCGACTGGGCCGATGCGGCGATGGACAGCGCGAAGCACGACGGCCTCACTCCGTTTGGCGAGGAGGTGGTTCGTGAGATGAACCGGCTCGGGATGCTGGTGGATCTCGCGCACGTGTCGCCGGCGACAATGAGCGACGCGCTGAGCGTTTCGGAGGCGCCGGTGATCTTCTCGCACTCGGGAGCGCGTGCGCTCACCGACGTTCCACGCAACGTACCCGACTCCATCCTGCGCCGGCTCCCGAAGAACGGCGGTGTGGTAATGGTGCCATTCGTGCCCAGCTTCGTGTCGCCCGAGCTGGCCGCGAACGAGAAGGAAGCCGCTGCCGTCGCGGAGCGCGCACGTGCCGAGCACCCCGGCGATACCACGGCTCAGCGCGCGCAGCTCGCGGCGTGGCGCGATACCAACCCCGCGCCGCGCGCGACGCTCTCACAGGTAGCCGACCAGATCGAGCACATCCGCGACGTAGCCGGTATCGATCACGTGGGGATCGGCAGCGATTTCGACGGCATCACCGACGTCGTGGTGGGACTCGAGGATGTCTCGAAGTTCCCCGCCCTCTTCGCCGAGCTCGCCCGGCGAGGCTGGAGCGACGAGGATCTGAAGAAGCTGGCCGGTGAGAACGTGCTGCACGCCTTCGCGCGCGCCGAAGCCGTGTCGGCGCGGCTCCGCAAGGAGCGGCCGCCCTCCAACAAGACGATCACCCAGCTCGACAGCGCAGTTACGGCCAGGTGAAGACGTCGGACGAGAGCGCGAGCGATCGCGCTCTCGCCACGTCGCGCGGCTCTCGCCAGAGTCCGAGCAGCGGAGTGGTGATCCCCGCTCGCACCTGAAAGCCGGTGTGCGGCGTGCGCACTACTGGCATCGCGAAGTCGATGCGCATGAGGCGGCGTGACTGCTTGGGTACCGCCGCCAGCAGCGAGAGCCCGACGCTCGCCTTCATGTCGCTGTTCACGCCGTACGGCACGTTCCCCGCCCACATCTTCCCCGCGTCGCCGAAGGCGGCAATGCCGATGTTGTCGAAGCGCGTGATGCTGCCGAGCACCCAGCGCCGCTCCAGTCGCAGCACCAGCCGCCTCGCGCCGGCGATCCTGGCGCCGTGGTACCCACGCAGGCCACCCTGGCGGTCACCCAGGGTCAGCTGGAAGGGAGTGCGCTCGCGCCAGCCGCCCGACATCTCCAGGCTGGTGATCCATGTCCCGCTCTCCGACGGCTTGTAGTACCAGGCCAGCCGGCCACTCCCCACCACGTCGCCCCAGTACCCGAGGTCGGGCCTGCGCTGCGTCTCCCACTGAGTCCGCAGAGCGAGAAACGAAGTCTCGGAGCCCACGCCCATATAGAGATCCGAGCTCGCGAAGAGCCCGTGGTCGCCGGCGCCCACGCCGCGCCCGACCAGCGCGGCGAGCTGAATCCCCTTGCCCATGTCCTGCGGGCCCACCAGCGCGTCGAAGCCGTACGCCTTGAGGTACTTGAGGAAGCGCATTCCGACCACCGCCGAGAGCCGCGTCTCGTCCTGCGTCGGATAGCGTCCATCCAGAAGCGAATCCGGATTCATGACGAAGCCGCTGTCGGTGATGATGCGCGCCGTCTGGTCGGTGGTGATCCGCTGCTGGCTGATGAGCGGACCGGCGAAGAGATGGCCGCGTCCCCCGCCCACCCGGAACACGCCACCGAGATCCCATTGCGTGCGCGTGGTGCCAAGCGACAGCGTCAGATCCTGCGGCCGGATGAACGACACGTAATCGAAGCTCCTGCGCACGCCGCCGTACCACCCCATTCGCTGGAACTGCGTGTAAAACGGATGCGCGAGGGCGGCCGCGTAGTTGCTCGAGAGGGGAAATCGCTCGAGGACTACGGTGGCCGCGTTCGGGCCATGGAAAGCATGGTAGTTGGCGAAGCGCGCGCCGTAGCCGTTGCGATAGGCGAACCCCTGCCGCCATTCCAGCGCCGCGTAGAGTCCGTCGCCCATGATGTTCGAATTCCCGTAAGTGAATCGCGAGATCTCGCCGTGCGAGGCGCCCACGTTCAGCACCAGAGGTACCTCGTCCACCGTCGTGACCTCCACCAGCACCCCGCCGCTGTCGTCGGGGAAGGCATGCACCTCGGCGTCCGCCAGGTACGGCTGCGCGCGCAGAACACGCGCCGATTCGGCGAGGCGGAAATCCGAGCACTCCTCGCCCTGCCGTACCTGCAGGAAGGGAGTGATGGCGTCTGCCTTGGTGTTGCGGTGCTGGATCGCCACCGCGACGGCGGGGCGGATCCAGGCCGGTTTGACTTTCGAGAGAATCGTCGGCGGCTGGCGTATGACGAGGATTTCGGAGATCATCTTCCCGTCACAGGAGACGGGGAGGCGGGTGGTGTCGGTGGGGACGATGGTGCTGGTCGCCGCGGTGTCCTGGCCAGCGACGATCCGGGTGGTGTCCGGGTTGGCCACCCTCGTAGTGGTATCCTGCTGCGCCCGGACATCTGCTCTGGAGGCGCAGACCATGAGCGCCACGGCGCAGGAACCCCGGAGGAGGCGGCCGCCGATCACCGCGGCACTCCTCGGAAGTGGCGCGGGCACGCCCGACAACCCGCGCCGCCCACATCCTTCCGGCTGTTCATCCACCATGCACGTCGCTCACCTCGTAAGCAGTGATCCGGCCAGCAGCGCCCCGACGCCAACGACGACTATTCCCGCCGTGACCAGCGACACGCGCTTTGGAATCTCCGTCCCACGCGCCTGGCGGTAGACTATCGGAAGCTTGACCAGTGCGCTGACGATCGACGCCAGTACTACCGCTACGGCAGCGGTCTGTGCAGAAATCTGGCCAGCGGCCGCCAGCGCGGCCGCGCTCGCGGCGGTTCCCGCGCTGCTCACCACTCCTCCAAGCACGCCGACCACCACGAAGCCTACCCCGCCGAGCGCTCGCTGTGCCATGGCCCCGGCCACGTTGAGGACCAGGAATAGCAGCGCGAAGCGAAGCACATGGGCCACCGATATCGGAGACGAGAGGCTCAGCGATTCGGCGACTCCGTTTCCACGTCGCAGCCGGCGCCACGCGAGCGCCGCGGCGATGACGATCATGGCGAGGAGCGCCGGGAGAGCCACGATCGCCGCGGCCGACGCGAAAAGCAGCAGGATCAGGAGGTTCCTAACGAACGTCGCCGCGTTGGCCACGAGCACGAGCGCCACGAGGCGCACGCGCAGGGCCTCGCCCCCTCCCGGTGTGCGCTCCTCCTTCACCAGCGACACGAGCTCCGCCACCGCCGCCGTGCTGTTGACGAATCCGCCCAGCAGAGCGGTCCAGAAGAGGCCGCGGGTGCCGTACACCCGCAGCAGTACGTAGTTCAGGAACTCGATCCCCGCGATCACCACCACGATCACCCAGGCCTGCCTCGGGTTGATCAGCTGCCAGGGATCCACGAATCGGTCCGGGAGCAGCGGCAGGATCACGACGCTGATGAGCCCGAGCAGGACCGCCCCCCGGATCTCCTCGGGTCGCAGCTCACCGGCGAACTGCGCGAGCTCCGCCTTCCACGCGAGCAGCATGGTCATGAGCACGGCGGAGGTGATGGCGGTGAAGTATTGACCGTGACCGACCAGCGCACCCAGAAGCAGCACGGCGACCAGCGCGCTCGAGGTGGTGAGCTCGAGCGAGTTGTCGCGGATGAGACTCTGCACGTTCAGCAGCACCACCAGGAGCAGGACACCGGCGAGCGCGGCCACCAGGAGCGCCGGGTCGAGGAGCGAGGCGAGCATCCCGATGAGCGCCACCACGCTGAAGGTGCGTACGCCGATCTCCTTCTGCGCCCACTCGCGCTCCAGACCGACGAGGAGGCCGAGCGCCACCGCCAGAACTATCTGGAGCGCGACGTCGGTATGCGGGAAGACTGGAGCGAGGTCAGTGGGCGACACGGGGAGCTCCGTGTGGATCGCGAAGTGGCTGGTTACCGGGAATGATCGGCCTGACGAGCAAGGACGGTACTAGCTCACGCCTCGTCACCCCAGCCGATCCCCACGAAGTGCACCTGGATGTCCGAGCGGGTGGGACGGATGTCCACCGATTCGAGCTCCTCCTTCTGCGCGTCGTACGAGTCGCCCAGCTCGGCAATCTCCGACTGGAGCTCATCCTCCAGGGCAGCGATCTGCTCGCGCACGCGCTCGGCGCTCTCCCGTGCGCGCGTCACGTCGCCCGCCTGGTCGTACGAGCGTCCCGCGCGCCTGACTGCCGTCCCCATCCGCGAAGCCGTGGTCACGCTCAGTCGCTTGCGGCCGAGCAGCATCCCGAGAACGGCGGTGCCGGCGGTGACGAAGGCATCCATCTTCGCCGATCCCGCCTGCCCCTCCTCCCGCTGCACGCGATGCTCTGCCTTCGCGAGCCGCTCCTCGAGCGTCGCGGTCTTCGCCGCGTACTTCTTCCGCAGCTCCTCCACGCCGGCGTCGCGCTGCTCCCGTGCCCGCATCTGGAGACGCCCGCGGAAGGCGCCCTCGCTCTCCCCCGGCTCCGATACGAGCTCGAGGGTGGGACTACGGAAGAGCGTCACCGCCTGGCTCGTACGGAGCCAGCGCTCGTAAAGCTTGCGCCAGGAGCTCACTCCGTCTTCCGTGACAACGGTGGGACAAGGTGCGAAGGAAGCTCCCGCGAGCGGCTGGCGCCCGAGATCGTTCGGATCGAGCTTCAACTCCTCGGCTTGCTCCCAGTCCACCGGCAGCGCACCGTCGCAGATGGCGGTGCGATGCATCACGCGGCGGGTCGCGTTCACGCCGTACCTGGCGCTCGTGAGCGCGACGTCCGCGGCACCCAGGGCGCTGGCGTGGTAAATCACCTTCTCGCCACTCTGCGGGAGTGGCACGAAGAACTGCTCCACGCCGCGGGGAAGAACCGGGCGCGCGTCGGCAACGGCCGCGCTACCCGCGCTACCCGCGCTCCCGGCGGCGTTCGGCGACGGCGCCGCCGACGCGGTCGCCGCGGCAATGGGAGCGACGGCAGCAGG
>DATCXR010000391.1:0-2565 GCA_036565685.1 Gemmatimonadaceae bacterium | reverse complement strand
GGACAAGCTCGGGGTGCCGCGCGACTAGGAGCTGCGCGACCGCACCGCCGCTGTCGTTCGCGACGAGGTCGACTCTCCGGATCGAGAGCACGTCGAGCAGCGCCACGAGCATGGCAACCTGCGCATCCGGGGCCACGCTCTGGCCGTCGGCGACGTCGGTGTAGCCCATCGCCAGGAAGTCCGGCGCGATGCACCGGCGATGCGCCGACAGTCGCTCGAGCGCTCCCCGCCACTGGAAGCCGTTGAGAGGAAAGCCGTGCAGGAAGAGCGCCGCATCACCAGCGCCGCGCTCCACGTACGCGATCTTCCCGAAGCTCGTCTGGGCGTACCGCCGTGCAGTATGAAAATTCGCCGCGCTCATCGTCCCGCGAGTGCTCGCTACAACTTGCTGCGCATCACCCGGTGCCACCTGCGATTGGCGCAGACTTCGAATACACCCTCCCAGCGCGCCACTCGCCAATGTGCCGGTGACCACCTGGACGAATTCTCTACGGTGCATCTCGATCTCTCCGGGAAGGGTAATCCATCATGCTCCAGTGAGCGGCATAGATAGGTGCGGCGCGGGAATGCGGGCAATGACGTCCGAGGTCATTGCTTCCGTGCCTGGTAGCGGTATCATTCCGCCATGACTGTCAAAGACCTGCGCTCGCCGTCTTTGCCGGCACCAGCAACGCGCCTTGGCGCGCTGCTCCGCCAATGGCGCGCGGCACGCCGCGTGAGCCAGCTCGATCTTGCACTCGAGGCGGGAGTGTCCACGCGCCATCTCAGTTACGTGGAAACCGGGAAGGCGCAGCCGAGTCGCGACATGGTGGCGCGGCTCGCCGACACGCTCGACGTACCTCTCCGCGAGCGCAACGCGCTCCTCGTGGCTGCGGGGTACGCGCCGGAATTTCCCGAGAGGGCGCTGGACACGCCCGAGCTGGCGCCGATCCGGCGCGCGATCGAGCTCATCGTCGAGCACCAGGAGCCGTATCCGGCGTTCGTGCTCGATCGGCGCTGGGACGTTCAGTTGACGAACCGTGCCGCGGGGCGAGTCGCCGGCTTTCTCATTGGCGGCAGCAGGCACACGAACATGGTGCGACAGTTCTTCGACCCGGCCGACCTGCGCGCGGTCGTGGTGAATTGGGAGGAGGTGGCGGGCGACCTCATCCGCCACCTGCACGACGAGGTCGCGGCGGTTCCGTCGGATGTCGCGGCGTACGCGCTGCTGGAGGAGGTGCTCCGCTATCCCGGCGTGCCATCGAGGTGGCACACGCGAGATCTGGGTGCGGCACCCCCGCCGCTTCTCACGGTGCACTTCCGAAAAGGAGATCAGGAGCTGCGATTCTTCTCGACCATCACGACCTTCGGCAGGCCGCTGGACGTGACTATCGACGAGCTGCGAATCGAGTGCACCTTCCCGGCGGACGATGCGACGGCGGAATTCTGCCGAGCGCTCGCGCGGGATGATCGCGGTGTGGGTGCGGGCGCCGTCTCTACACATTCTGCCTGACGACACCGTCGACCAGGGCTCCCACACGGACGGCCTGATACCGTCAGCGCCGGGGAGGCGTTTATGGCCACTCCCGGTCGAACGGCACAAATTCGTCGCTGCTCCGTACGTACTCTCATCGCGTCGCCGCCTCATGGCGTCCACCCGGATCCGGCGTCGCGCCCGCAGGTGCCCTGACGTAACGCGCTCGCTCACTCCCCACCCGGAGATCCGCCAATGACCGAGACGCTCCTCAAGGATCTCAAGCATGCCGCGCGGATGTTCCGCAAGAGCCCGGCGTTCACCTTCGCCGCGGTGGCCGCGCTGGCGCTGGGGATCGGTGCGAACACCGCGATCTTCTCGGTGGTGAACGCGGTACTCCTGCGACCTCTACCCTATCCCGTGCCCGATCGGATGGTGCTCTTCGGCGTGAGGTCGCCTCAGGGTCAGGGTCTCGGTGCGTCGCCGGCAAAGTTCGCGCACTGGCGCCGCCAGACGAGTGTCGTGCAGGATGCATCGGCGTTCACTACCGGCTTCATGAACTTCACGGGCGGAGAATTTCCCGAGCAGCTGAAGTCGGCGCAGGTGTCGGCCAGCTTCTTCCGACTCTTCGGTGCGCGCACCGTGCTCGGCCGCACCTTCACGAACGAGGAAGACCTCCCCAACGGGGGACATTACGTCGTCATCAGCAAGTCGCTGTGGGAACACCGATTCGCCAACGATGCACAGATCGTCGGCAAGTCGATCTCCCTCGGCGGCGATCCGTACACGGTGGTCGGCGTGCTCGGCGATTTCTCGTTCGACGACTTCGGTGATACGCCCGATGTGCTGGTTCCTTTCCAGCTCGATCCGAACAGCATCGATCACGCGCACTACTTCAACGTCGCGGGTCGGCTGAGGCCGGGCGTCACACTCGCTCGTGCAAATGCGGAGCTCGAGCGCTCGACGAAGGAGTTCCGGTCCACCTTTCCGAATGCCATCGGCGAGAACGGCGCGTTCGACGTAGTGCCGATGGGCGAGGCGCTCGTCGCGAACGTGCGCAAATCGCTGTACGTGCTCCTCGGCGCGGTGGGCTTCGTGTTGCTGATCGCCTG
>DATCXR010000350.1:0-3254 GCA_036565685.1 Gemmatimonadaceae bacterium | reverse complement strand
TCCCGGTGGAGGATTGACAGGCTCGGGCGAACGAAGCGCCGATCTGATAGAGTGACGCGTATCGCGCGGATGCCGAGGGGTGAACATGTCGGCTCTTCCCACAGGCACGGTCACCTTCCTTTTCACGGATATCGAGGGCAGTACGCGGCTCTGGCAGCAGCATCCCGAGCCGATGAAGCAGGCCCTCCTTCGACACCATGCCTTGCTCCAGCAGTCGATCGAGTCATCCAACGGTTACGTTTTCCAGATTGTCGGCGACGCGTTCTGCGCCGCGTTCCACACCGCAGCAGGGGGTGTGGCGGCCGCGCTCGCCGCACAGCGCGCGCTCGCTGCTGAGCCGTGGGGCGAGACGGGCCCGATCCGGGTGAGGATGGCCTTGCATACGGGAACAGCCGACCTCCATGCGGGGGAGCACAAGGCCGGCGAGTACATGTCCGGGCTCACGCTGAGCCACACGGCTCGCCTGCTGTCGGTCGCGCACGGCGGGCAAATTCTCGTGTCGAACGCCACGCAGGAGCTCGTCCGTAACGATCTGCCATCCCTGGTGGAGCTGCGCAATCTCGGCCTTCATCGCCTGCGCGATCTCACGCGCGCGGAGCATGTCTACCAGGTAGTCGCGCAACGTTTGCCGGACAGGTTTCCCGCGCTCCGTTCGCTAGAGGTGGTGCCGAATAACTTGCCGCGACAGCTCACAACCTTCATCGGGCGCGAACGCGAGATCGCGGAGGCGAAGCGCTTGCTGGCTGAGACGCATCTGCTCACGATCACGGGACCCGGCGGTAGCGGTAAAACGCGCCTCTCCCTGGAGATCGGGGCCCGCCTGCTCAGCGAGTATCCCGACGGCGTATGGCTGGTCGAGTTTGCGCACCTCGCCGACCCTGCGCGCGTGCCCCAAGTGCTGGCCACGGCGCTCAGCGTGCGCGAGGAGGCGGACCGCCCGCTGCTCGTGACGCTGGTCGACCATCTCCGTCCCAAGCGGGTGCTGCTGCTCCTCGACAACTGCGAGCATCTGATTGACGCGTGCGCCGGTCTCGCGGACACGCTGTTGCGCGGCTGCCCGGAGGTCAAGATTCTGCCGAGTAGCCGCGAGGCGCTTGGTCTGACCGGCGAGGTCGTCTTCCGCGTGCCCCCGCTGTCGCTGCCCGACTCACGGCTCGTGCCAGCGCTCGAGCGCCTCGCGGAGTACGAGGCCGTCCGCCTCTTCGTGGACCGCGCGATAGCGGTGAAGCCCGACTTCACGCTCACGGACGACACGGCGGCCGCGGTGGTGCAGATCTGTCGACGGCTCGACGGCATCCCGCTCGCGATCGAACTCGCAGCGGCGCGCGTCCGGACGCTATCCGTCCAGCAGATCACCGCGCATCTGGACGAGCGGTTCCGTCTGTTAACTGGCGGCAGCCGCACCGCGTTGCCGCGGCATCAGACCCTGCGCGGGCTAATCGACTGGAGCTACGGTCTGCTCTCTGAAGCGGAGCGCGAGCTGTTCCGGCGTGTGTCGGTATTCGTCGGCGGCTGGACGCTGGAGGCGTCGGTGGCGGTGTGCGCGGGCGTCGACGTAGACCGCTACGACATCGTCGAGCTGCTCGGCCGATTGGTGGACAAGTCGCTTTGCTTGATAGACGGCGAGGGGAGCGACCCACGCTATCGATTACTCGAAACCATCCGGCAATACGGCTTCGAGAAGCTCGCGGAGACATCGGAAGGCCAGGTCGTGCGCGCTCGCCATCGCGACTTCTATCTCGGGTTCGCAGAGGATGCGGAGCCTCGGTTGCAGGGTCCCGAGCAGGTCGCTTGGCTACAGAGGCTCGAGGCGGACCACGACAACCTGCGGGCGGCGCTGCGGTGGTCCCTCGATTGCGATGAGACCGAGGCGGCGCTCCGGCTCGGGAGCGCGCTCTCGCTGTTCTGGGACACCCACGGGTACGTCCGTGAGGGACGCGAATGGCTCGATGAGCTACTGGCGCACGCCCGCGAGCGGCCGACGTCCACCGTCACGACGCGACGCGCGCTCGGAAAGGTACTCGATGCCGCGTCACGCACACGGGCGCGGTGGAGCGAGTTCCCCCAGGCTACGGAGTTCTTGACCCAGGGGCTCGCGGTGTGGCGTGAGCTTGGTGACAAGCGCGGGATCGCGGAGGCGCTCAATAACCTCGCCGTCGGTGCGACGCAGTCCGGGGACCGCGTGCGAGCTAGGGTGCTCGTGGCGGAGAGTCTCGCTCTGTTCCGGGAACTCTCCGACAAGCGTGGCACCGCGCACGCGTTGAACAATCTGGCCGAGATCCTGCGCGGTGACGGCGATCTACCCGGCGCGAGGGCATTGTTCGAGGAGAGCGTCCCCCTCTTTGAGGCGATTGAGGAGAGGCGGGGTTTGTCGCACGCACTCGACAATCTGGGCGGCATTCTCACCGCGCAGGGCGACTACGGCCCCGCGGAGGCTCTGTATAGCAGGAGCCGCCGGCTGGCCGAGGAGCTCGGCGACAACCACGCTGTCGCGACAGCGCTCCGGAGTCTCGGCGGCGTCGCGCACCACAGGGGGGATCATGAGCGGGCGCGGAGCTTTTACGAGGATAGCGTCGCCCGCTTTCGCGAGATGGGCGATGGGTTCTGTCTGGCGAAGTCGCTGATCGGCTACGCTCTGACCTCGCACGAGATGGGCGACCACGAGCAGGCGCGGGTGCTCGGCGACCAGGGTCTGGCCTTGTTGCGCGAGGCGGGTGCCAAGGGTGAGCTCGCGCCGCGCCTAGGTCAGCTCGGCGCGGCGGCGCTGGCGCACGGTGATGTGGCACGAGCCGCGCGATTCTTCGAGCAGAGTTTGGCGCTGTACTCGGAAACCCACGATGAGCAGGGTATCGCTACGAGCCGGGAGGGCCTGGCCAGGGTTGCGCGTCAATGACCGGTCTGGCGAGGACTTACGAAATGGAAGGTGCTTCGCGGCGAGCACTCGCATCTGAGCATCGGGGGCCAACCGAGCCTGGGTCGTGACAGGACCGGTTTGACGGCCTGTCAGCGGTCGCCCGCCGCCTCATACCACGTTCCGAGCGGACCCTGCGCGCTCCAGAGGGCGAGCAGGGGGCAGGTGATGCGCCGGCCTCGCGCCTGGTCGGCCTCGTCGTGCGCGCGGTCGAGCGTCGCGGCGGCCCGGTATTCCTCGCAGATCGCGTGCAGACGGTCGGGGTCCCGCAGCGCCGCCACGTAGGCGGCACGCACGCCGTCGTCGAAGACCCCGGCGGGAGAGCCCCAGCCGCCGAGCGCGT
>DATCXR010000342.1:0-4564 GCA_036565685.1 Gemmatimonadaceae bacterium | reverse complement strand
TCGAGCGGGCTGAACCATGTCTTCACCATGGTTCAGCCCGCTCGACATTATAGACCTGCCCCCGTCCGTTCAGCCTGAACTTCCCGTCAGATTCCGGTTATAATTAACCCGACAGTGCGCCATGAACGCGCACATGCGTCGAGAGAGGTCCATCGAGAACGATGGATCAAGGCGTTGCCCAACCGGCCCCTCGACCGAGCATCCACCATTACCAATGGGAGCCAGCCATGACACCACCACCACACAGTCCGGCGCCCAGCATAAGTAGCTGATGCCGCCCACGGTTCGGCGGCTCAGGACGCGCTTCCTCGTGATCGGCAGCGGGGTGGCGGGACTGCACACGGCATGGCGCGCCGCGCAGTACGACGAGGTGGTGCTTCTCACCAAGCGCTCGCTCTTCGACAGCGCTACCGCATACGCGCAGGGCGGAATTGCCGCGGCGCTCGGTGCCGGCGATTCGCCCGAGCTGCACCGGCAGGACACGCTCGCGGCCGGCGCCGCGCTCTGCGACAGCGCGGCGGTAGATGTCCTCGTCACCGAAGGTCCCGCGCGCGTGCGCGAGCTGCGCGCGGCGGGCGCGCACTTCGATCTCGAGCCCACCGGCGACTTCACGCTCGGCCGCGAGGCCGCGCACTCCGAGCGCAGGATCGTCCACGCCAACGGCGACCGCACCGGCGCCGAGGTGGTGCGGTCGCTCGTGGAGCGGGTGCGCGAAAGCGAGGCGATCTCGGTGCTGGAGCGTGCCCGCGCGCTGGATCTCATCGTACACGACGGCGTGTGCGCCGGCGCGCGTGTGAGTCATCGCGGCGCGGCGCTCGATATAATCGCCGACGTCACCGTCCTTGCGACCGGAGGCGCTGGTCAGGTCTTCCGCTATACCACCAACCCGCCCGTGGCCACCGGCGACGGCTTCGCTCTCGCGCACCGCGCGGGCGCGCAGCTCGCCGACATGGAGTTCATCCAGTTCCACCCCACCGCGCTCGACACGCCGGAGACGCCGCTAGCGCTCATCTCCGAGGCGGTGCGCGGCGAGGGCGCGCTCCTCCTCGACGCCAACGGCCGCCGCTTCATGCCGGAGCGTCACGAGCTGGCCGAGCTCGCGCCGCGCGACGTGGTGGCACGCGAAGTATTTCGCGAACAGCGCGCCACGGGTCGCGTCTGGCTCGATGCTACCGCGCTCGGCGACCGCTTCGAGAATCGCTTCCCCGGGATCTTCGCGCTCTGCACGGCGCGCGGGATAGACCCGCGCCGGGAGCTCATCCCCGTCACTCCCGCCGCGCACTACACCATGGGCGGCGTGACTACCGATCTCGGAGGGCGCTCGAGCATCCCACGCCTCTACGCCTGCGGCGAGGTTGCACGCACGGGGGTGCACGGCGCCAACCGGCTCGCATCCAACTCGATCCTCGAGGGACTCGTGTTCGCGGAGCGCGTGGCGCGCGACATGGCGTCGGCCGCGCCACTGCAGTCGCTCCCACCCGAGGAAGAGTGGCGCGTCCCGCCACTGCACGACCGCGGCGCGGCTCAGGTGGCGGCCAATACGATCCGCGCGGCGATGTGGGAGCACGCCGGCATCGTGCGCTCCGCCGACGGACTCCGAACCTGTCTCTCGATTCTCGATGATCTGGCCGCGCGGCTCCAGGCCGGCGCGACCGAAGAGATGAATCTCGTGGATACCGGGCGCCTCATCGCGTGCTCGGCGCTCATGCGCGAGGAGTCGCGCGGTGGGCACTTCCGCTCCGACTTCCCGTGCGAGAGCGCGGCGTGGGAGCGTAGACACATTTACTGGGATCACGCCGGTTCGCGCGCGGATTCCTGAAAGGATCATATGATAATGTCCAGCCAGATCGGCACTTCCGGGAACGGAGCTACCACGAACGGCCAGCACGCGGACATAACCGCGCGCATCCGCGAGCTCGCGAGCGAGCGCAACGCCGTCATCCTCGCACACAACTATCAGCGTCCCGAAGTGCAGGACGCCGCCGATGTCGTGGGCGATTCGCTCGGCCTCGCGCGCGAGGCCGCGGCCACCGACGCCGATGTGATCGTCTTCTGCGGTGTGCACTTCATGGCCGAAACGGCCGCGATTCTCTCGCCTGACAAGACCGTACTCCTCCCCGATCTCGGCGCCGGCTGCTCGCTGGCCAATACCATCAACGCCGACCAGTTGCGCGCCTGGAAGTCGGAGCACCCGGGCGCGGCGGTGGTGAGCTACGTGAACACCTCGGCCGAGGTGAAGGCGGAGACCGACTACTGCTGCACCTCGGGGAACGCGGTGGAGGTGGTGGAGTCGATCCCGGCCGACCAGGAGATCCTCTTCCTCCCCGACATGTTCCTCGGCGCGCACGTAAGGCGAGTCACAGGACGCGAGAACATGCACGTCTGGATGGGCGAGTGTCACGTGCACGCCGGCATCACGCCGAAGCGAGTGGCCGAGCAGCGCGCGGCGCACCCGGAGGCGGAGTTCCTCGTGCACCCCGAGTGCGGCTGCTCCACGAGTCTCCTCGAGGCAATGTCCGCGGGCGACATCGACCCGGCCGGCGTGCAGGTGCTCTCCACCGAGGGGATGATCCGCCGACCGCGCGAGAGCGATGCGGACGAGTTCATCGTCGCCACCGAGGTCGGAATCCTGCACCGCCTCCGGCGCGCCTACCCGGAAAAGCGTTTCCAGGCGGCCGACGACCGCGCATCGTGCCAGTTCATGAAGCTCACGACGCTCCCCAAGCTTCTGGATTCGCTGGAGAAGATGCAGCACCGGATCACCGTTCCCGATGAGATCGCGAAGAAGGCGCTGCTTTCGATCGAGCGGATGGTCTCGATCGGCGCGAAGCCGCGCTCTCTCGCGACTCCCGGTATCCCGGCATCGATGATAGGAGAATGAGCGCCGACCGGCCGACGGCCACGCGTCACGAGCGCGAGCTCACGAATCAGGTGACGCGCCGGGCGGGCGAGGACCGCGACGTGGACTTCCCGCTAACGCGCGAGGAGACGGAGTCGCTCGTGCGCGCGGCGCTGGAGGAGGACCGCGCCTTCGAGGACGTCACCACACTCGCCACGGTTCCCGAGGATGCGCGGGCGGCCGCGCGCATGGTGGCGCGCGCCGAGGGTGTGATTGCCGGGCTCCCGCTCGCGGTCGTCGCCTTTCACCTCATCAATCCCGACGTCAAAGTGCACGTGGTCACGTGGGATGGCTCGCGCGTGGCGCGCGGCGACGTGGCGCTCGAGCTGGAAGGGCCGGCGCGCGCGCTCCTCTCCGCGGAGCGAATAGCGCTCAACTTCGTGCAGCGCCTGTCGGGGATCGCCACGCTCACCGCGCGCTACGTGGACGCGGTGCGCGGAACGAGCGCACAGATCCTCGACACGCGCAAGACCACGCCCACCCTGCGTGCCCTCGAGAAGTACGCGGTGCGCTGCGGCGGCGGCGTGAACCATCGGATGGATCTGGCTAGCGCGGTGCTCATCAAGGACAACCACCTCGCGGCGGTGGGCGGCGACATTGCGGAAGCCGTGCGGCGCTCGCGCGCTCTGGCGCCCGAGGGGATCTGCGTGGAAGTGGAGTGCGACGATGCCGCGCAGGTAGCGGCCGCCGCCGACGCCGGTGCGGACATCATCCTCCTCGACAACATGACGCCCGCCGAGATGCGCGAGTGCGTGAGGATCGTGGCCGGGCGCGCGCTCACCGAGGCGTCGGGGGGAATCACTCTCACCGCGGCGCGCGCCGTGGCCGAGGCTGGCGTGGACCGGATCTCGGTGGGCGCGCTCACGCACTCTGCGCCGGCGCTCGACGTGGCGCTCGACTTCGCGGAATAGCGCGGAACAAATCGGGCGCCGCCGTGTTGATTGACTTTGAGGCCGGCGGTGCTAGGTTAGCCCGCATGGGCTGCCGGGGAGCCCAGAGCCACTGCACAGCGCGCCTCCATGCCAGCGCCATTCGGCGCCGAGCCGCGCAGGCCCCGAAGGAGTACCGATGACGCTCTCGATCCAGCGCGCCCAGCCAGACAGTGCTTCGTGCACCGGCCGCCCGGCCGCCTGCCGCAGGGTCGGCTTGCACGTCGCGAAGCCGCGCGCGAGGGGGAGAGTCGCAGTAGAGGGCTCGCGGAGCACGCGGGTGTCCGCAATGCGCATCTCGCGGCGCGCTGTCGCCAGCCGCCTCCGGAAGTGTACGGAGCGCTGGGCCGACATGACGCGCCGCACCACGATGCGCGGGACTCCGTTGGAGCTTCGCTACCTGCACTGACCCGGTAGCACATCCGACGAAAGCGGCACCCTCGCCGCCCCTCCCGCGCTCCACGGCGGAAGGGGCGTTTCTCTTTTCCCCGCCCGCCATCGCCACACCGAACGAGGATGCGACGATGACATTGACGATATACGGCAGAGACGAGGGAGGATTTCTCCTCCACGGAAACGAGCTCCCCATCGGCTGGGTGGAAGGGCGCGCGGTAGGATTCCGCGGCTTCGCCACGAAGGATCATGCGATGGAGGCGGCGCGGGTGGGCCACCGGGCGCTCAGCGCCTGGCTCGCGCGCGAGCGCCACACGGCGGCGGCGAGCGATGCTGGCGGCAC
>DATCXR010000324.1:0-6560 GCA_036565685.1 Gemmatimonadaceae bacterium | reverse complement strand
GGCAGCCGCGCAGCCAGAGGGGAGCGGCTCGTCCTCCTGGCGCGCGCCTACGACCGGCTGGAGGTGAACGACAGCGCAGCGGCCGCGTATTCACGGGCCGGCGAGCTGCTTCCATCCATCGCTGACTGGCTCCGTCTGCGGGCCGCCGGTGTGACGGCTACGGAGCGCGGACGCTACTCGCTCTACGCAGCCATCCGCTCTCCCATGGCTCGCGAGCGCGTGGCAGCGGTGGACGCTCGCGCGCGGGAGCGGAGCGGTGATGTGACGGGTGCGATCGCGGCGTTCGACTCGCTCGGTTTGCCGGTCGCTGCGTTCCGATTGCGGCTGGGCGACTCCGCTTCTGTCCCGAAGCCGTCGGCCGCGGACAGCGCGGCAGTACGTGGTTCGCTCGTGAAGCTCCTTACCACGCGCCGCGGCAGCTCCGCAGCGCGCGAGGCGCTGGCGCTACTCGATGAGTCGTTCGGGCGGCTCAGCGCCGAGGAGGAGCTCGACGCCGCTCGTAGCGCGGCCGCGAGCGGGCCAGCCAGCCGCGCCGCGGAAGGCTTTGCACGCGCCTTCCAGGCCGGGCTCGGGAATTCGCGCGACCGCTTCACGTACGCTTCGGTACTCTCCCGCCTCGGCCGCGATCGCGAGGCGGCCGCGCAGTTTGCGCTCGTGAAGAACCCCGCGTCGCTCGCGGCATCGGCGGCGTACCAGCACGCGCGGTCGCTCCTGAGGGCGGGGCAGGGCTCGGCGTCGCGTACGGCGCTGCGCCAGGTGATCAGGGACTACCGCAGCGACAAGGAAGCGGCATCGCACGCGCTCTATCTCCTCGCCGACCTGGCAACCGACGAAGGGCGCGATGGTCCCGCGCGCTCAGCCTTTCGCGAGATTGCGGAGCGGTATCCCACCTCTACCCTCGGTGCCAGCGCCGCATTCCGCGCGGCACTCATCGCGTACGCCAGCGGTTCACACCGGACCGCCGCGCGCGAGTGGGACGAGCTGGTGAAGCGGCACCCGTCGTCGAGCGAAGTGCTGGCGGCGGAGTACTGGAGCGGACGCGCCTGGAGCGAAGCCGGCGACAGCGCCGCGGCGCGCGCGAGGTGGGAGGCGGTGGAACGTCGCTCGCAGCTCTCGTACTACTCCATGCTCGCGGCACGCCGGCTCGGGCGCGCCCCCTGGGTGCCGCGGGCGGCGGCGGACTCGTTCATCGTTCTCCCATCCACCGACAGCGCATTCGCTCGTGCGGCCCTGCTCGACCGCCTGGGGATGGATCCCGAGGCCGACCTGGAGTATGCCTATTTGCGCGAGCATCCGGGGAGCACGCCCGACAGCATCCTCGCCACGGCGGCGGCCTTTCGCGCTCACGGGCTCGCATCGCGCGGGATCTCGCTCGCGCAACTCGCACTCGCTCGTGGCGCGACCGCCGACGCGAGGGCCTACAGGCTCCTCTATCCGGTTTCGCTCGATGCTGCTCTGGAGGCCGAGGCGGCCGGCAACGAGCTCGATCCCGCGCTGGTGGCGGCGCTGATACGCCAGGAGTCGCGCTTCAATCCCCGCGCTACCTCGCCCGTAGGCGCACGGGGGCTCATGCAGATCATGCCGCGCGTGGGACACACCATCGCGAACGGGATGGAGTTTCCCGCCTGGGACGCCGCGCTCCTTTACCAGCCCGACGTCAGCTTGCAGCTCGGGACCAGCCACCTGGCCGACCTTCTCTCGGATTACCGCGACGACGGCCGCGCGCTGGCGGCCTACAACGCCGGCAGGTCGCGCGTGGAGCGGTGGGCGAAGAAGCACGGAGCGAGCGATCCGGAGATGTTCGTGGAGCGCATCCCATTCCGCGAGACGCGCGACTACGTTCGGATCATCCAGCGCAACCGGGAGCTCTACGCCAGCCTGTACGGTTGGTCGCGTAGATGATCGTTCGCGGCGCGCCTCCACCGCCGGTTCCCGGGCGCGCCGCGAATGCGATACTCCCCGGTAGCGCGATGTGACGTTTCTCCGGATGGTCTGGTTATTCTCGCATGGCCGCAGCTGACGCGCAGGTGGTGAGGGCGGTCCTCGGTGGCAACACCGAGGCATTCGGCGTGCTCGTGGATCGCTACCAGGAGCGCTGCCTGCGTCTGGCGCTGCACATCCTCGGTAGCCGCGAAGACGCCGAAGACGCCGTTCAGGAGTCGTTCCTCCGGGCGTACCGCTACCTGGGCGGCTATCGAGAGCGCGAGAAGTTCGCGGCCTGGTTGTACAGGATCCTGGTGAACCAGTGCCGCACCATCCTCTCGCGCCGCCAGCGACGCGAGCAGCCGATGCCGGATTGGGAGTGGGATACCACGGCGGCCGTCGACGCGGAGGGCGTGGAGCGGGGTGCTCTCCGCGATGAGCTGGCGCGGGCGCTCGACGCTCTCACCGAGGATCAGCGTGAGGCCGTGGTCCTGCGCTACGCGGACGACCTCACCTACGATGAGATGTCCGCGGTCACCGGCGCGGGCGTGTCGGCGCTCAAGATGCGCGTGCAGCGCGCCTGCGCGCGGCTCCGCGAGCTTCTACTGGAGAGATCCCATGCATGACCGGGCGGGCTTACTGCCGGAGTGGGCGGTGTCGGAGCTCCGCCGTCCGGTGGCTACCTCCGACCTGCTGCGCGAGCGGGTGATGGCGCGCGTCCGCGCGGCCGCCCGGCCGCCGGCTGCCGTATCCGCCCCGACAACGTTGCGAGCAGCCGCGCGTAGCGGACGCCGGCTCCCCGTGTCTGGTGCGCTGCTGGCGCTCGCGGCGAGCGTGGCGTGGCTGGCATTCACATCTATGTTCGTCCGATCACACTCGGACTTCGCGCCGGCGCTCGGCGCTCCGTCCGGCCGCATGATGGTGCTCGGCGACACGGTGGATTCCGCGCTGCACGACACTCTCCGGCTCGTGCGCTTCGTGCTCCACGCACCGGGCGCCGCGCGTGTGGCGATAGCGGGCGACTTCAACGACTGGAGCCGCACCGCGACTCCGCTCTCCGACAGCGCGGGAGCGGGAGTGTGGTCGACCGTGGTCGCACTGCCTCGCGGGAGCAGGAGCTACGCGTTCGTGGTGGACGACGCGCAGTGGGTGCGCGCCGAGCGCATCGACAGTGCGGCATCACCCTCGCCGCCGCTCCCGGCCGCTCCGGTGGGAGGCGACTCCACCTGACCACAGCGACGCGCGCCGAGCGCACGGCGCAGAAGACCAGCCTCTCCGAGCGCACGGCTTCCAGGCCATCGTACGGCGTTGCGGCCATCGCCGCGCTCGCCGTCTTCGCGCTCTACGTGGCGACCCTCGCTCCCACCACCGCGATGTGGGATACCAGCGAGTACATCGCCGCCGTGAAGGTGCTCGGGCTCCCGCATCCACCGGGGAACCCGCTCTTCGTGCTCCTCGGTCACGCCTTCGCGCTGCTCCCGATCCCGGTGAGCTACGCCGCGCGCATCAACATGTTCGTGGCGCTGCTGGACGCGATCGCGGCGGGACTCTGGTTCCTCGTCACCGAGCGAATTCTCTCGCACTGGCTGGCGCTCCGCTGGCAGCGCATCGCTGGAGCCGCCGTCGCGGTGATCGTGGGGGCCACAGCATTCACCGTCTGGAACCAGTCGGTGGCGGCGGAGAAGGTCTACGCGGTGAACCTGCTCGGGATCGCGCTGGTGTCGTGGATCATGCTGCGCTGGTCGGAGGCGCCCGACGCGCCGCGCGCATCGCGGCTCCTGGTGCTCGTCGCCTTCATCGTGGGCCTGGGCTACGCCAACCACCCGGCGGGCTTCCTCGTGATTCCGGCGGTCGGCGTGGCGATACTGGCGCGCAGGCCGCGCACTCTCCTGCGCTGGCGCCTTCTGCTCGCGTGTCTCGGCGCGCTTCTGCTGGGCCTCACACCCTTCGTCTTCGAGCCGATCCGCGCCGCGCAGTTCCCGCCGCTCAACGAGGGCGAGCCCACCGGCTGCGCCACGCAGCTCGAAGCATCGTGCACCTTCAGCGAGCTCACCCTCGATCGCCTGTGGGACAACGTCCAGCGTACTCAGTACGCCAAGCCCTCGATCTCCGACCGTCAGGCACCGATAGGTGCGCAGCTGGGGCTCCTCTGGACTTACTTCAAGTGGCAGTGGCTGCGCGACGCGTACGGGGAGCACGGCTCGGCGCAGAGCGTGCTCGCCGTCGTCTTTCTGCTGCTGGGGCTCGCCGGTGCGCGCGAGCACTGGCGCCGCGACCGCCTTTCGTTCTGGTACTTCGGCACGCTGATGATCACGCTCACGATCGCGCTCGTGTACTACCTGAACTTCAGGTACTCATGGGGGCAGGCACCGGAGCTGGGCCGTAGCGTGCCGAGGGAGCCGCGGGAGCGCGACTACTTCTTCGTCTGGACATTCTCCGCCTGGAGCGTGTGGACCGCGCTGGGGCTCGTGGCGCTCTGGCAAGGGGCGGCGAGCCTGTTGAGCGGAGCGGGGCAGCGAGAGAAGGGCGAGCGTGTCGACGAGCTGCCGCGCGAGAGGAGCTGGATCATGGCGTCGCCGCTGCTTGCCATCGCGCTCATCCCTCTCTTCACCAACGCCAGCCAGGCATCCCGGCGCGGAGAGACTTTCACGCGCGACTGGGCCGTGGATCTCCTGAACTCGGCGGAGCCGTACGCGGTGATCATCACCAACGGCGACAACGACACCTTCCCGCTATGGTACGCGCAGGCAGTGGAGGGAGTGCGGAAGGATGTGATCGTGGCGGTGACATCGTACGTGGACATGGACTGGTTCATACGGCAGATAATACGACGGCCCGTGTACGAGTACGACGCCGCGCGAGGTCCCTCCATTTATCGCGGCCGCGAATGGCCGAAGCCGAGCGGGCCGCCGCTCGCGATGACGCTGGCACAGGCGGATTCCATACCGCAGGTGGTGGCGGTGAGGGAGCCGCAGCGCTTCGTGCACGGCAACCTCGTGGCCACCGTGGGTCCGGGCTACATCTCCCGTGGGCAGATCGTTGTGCTGCGGATGATCCTCGACGCCTTTCCGGAGCGGCCCATCTACTTCTCCTCCGGGAGCTACGCGCAGCAGCTCGGGCTCGGGCCCTACCTTCTCACGCAGGGGATGGTGCAGAAGCTCATGCCCGATTCCGTGAAGGCCGCGCCGGGGATTCTCCCCACTCCCTCCGGCTATTTCGACGTGGCGCGCACCGAGGCTCTCTGGGACAGCGTCTACCGCGCTCCAGCGGCGCTCATCCGGCAGGGTGACTGGGTGGACCGTCCTTCCGCCGGGATTCCCTTCGGCTACGCGATCACCGGCGAGATGCTCGCACAAGCGCTCGACCTGCGGGGTGACAGCGCCAAGGCTGGCAGCGTGCTGCGGACTGTGGATGCAGTGGCGAAGGCCGCGCGCCTCCAGGACTTCCTGACGACTATCTCGCGCTGACCGCGGCGGACCTCAGTCGGCGCGGCTATGCGAGCCGTAGTACGCGTCTATTCCCCAACTCACGACCTGCTCGGCGAGTGCGCGCCGCTCCGGCGGAACGCTGGGCCCACCGATAGTCTCGGCGAGGAGCTCCTTGGTGGAGATGACCGCGTGCTCCACTGTCGCGCCATCATCGCGGAGCGCGGCGATGTAGTCGCCGACCGAAGTTCGGAGCTCGGAGGTAGTGCGTTCCAGGTCGTCGTCGGCACGCGCGCGGCATGCGGCGATGATCGCGGTGGCGAGTCGCTCTCGTGCTCGGTTGGCTGCGGCCGGTGGCGTCGCACTGATGCGCGGCTGAACTGCATCGGCGGAGGGAGCGCGGCTCCGGAAATCACCCGGGGTATTCGTCATACGTGCTCCGGTCGTGAGCGCACGGCACTGAGGGGGAGTCGAGGCAATTCGCGGCGTTGGGAACGGTAGCACAATGAGCAACGCCCCGCGAGAGTAGGTTGGGCACCAAACATATGCTTTCCGGGTTTCCGCGGCAAGACGTGGCTTGTACCAAATTCGCGCGCTTTTGGTTCCCGGTGGGGTCTTGCGCACGCGTTCGAGCGAAACTCAGCGCGCTCGAACGGTGACGCATCAGCCAGGGATAGTCGCCACTATGCGGCCATGCTCGCAGCCATCCATTCCGCCGCCGTGCTCGGCATCGAGGCGTACGATGTAACCGTGGAGGTGGACTGTGCCTTCGGCCTGCCTCAGTGGTTCATCGTAGGGCTCCCGGCGGGCTCCGTGAGGGAGAGCAGAGAGCGCGTCGGGGCGGCGCTGGCCAACTCCGGCTTCAAGGTCCCACCACGAAGGATCACTACAAACCTGGCCCCTGCCGACGTTCGTAAAGATGGGACCGCCTTCGACCTTCCCATCGCGCTCGGCATCCTGGCGGCCACGGGGCAGATCCCCCTCGAGAGCCTGCGCGACCTCGTAGTGGTCGGCGAGCTCGGACTCGATGGAAGCGTCCGGGCGATACGCGGCGCGCTCCCGGTAGCGCGCCGGGTGGCCGCGTCGGGGAGCCGTACGCTGGTGCTTCCCACGCAGAACGTGGCGGAAGCGAGCCTCGTGAGCGCCGTCTCGGTCTCCGCTCCGCGTACGCTTGCCGAGCTGGTCGAGTCGCTGCGGAGCGGCGAGGCGCTG
>DATCXR010000299.1:0-1217 GCA_036565685.1 Gemmatimonadaceae bacterium | reverse complement strand
TGCAGGTGGATCTCGCCGACGGCTCGTCGGTCACGCTCGGCCCCGAGAGCCGGCTCGCCGTGGCGCGCGACGACTTCGTGCGCGCGCGGACCGTGCACCTCACCGGAATGGCCCACTTCAAGGTGGCGCACGACAGGGGGCATCCCTTCGTGGTCTATGCCGGCGGCGCCGCCGTGCAGGCGGTGGGGACCGCGTTCACGGTGCGCTCCTACCCGGATGACGGAGTGGCGGAGGTGGTGGTGAATCAGGGCCGCGTTCTCCTGCGCGGCGCGGACGCCTCGGCGCGGAGCGGGACCGTCCTCGACTCCGCCGTCATGGGGCGGCGCGACAGCGCGGGCGTGGTGGCGGTGACGAATCGGGTGGATCTCGAGCGCGCCATGGGCTGGCTGAACGGACGCCTCGCCTACGACCGGATGCCCGCGCGCGAGATAGCCCGCGACCTGGGCCGCTGGTACGACCTCACCATCGTGATCGACGACTCGACGCTCGCCGACACACGGGTCAACGGGTACTTCGACCGCGGGAGACCCACCGATCAGGCGATCGCGCTCTTCACATCGATCCTCGGCGTGAGCTACGCGCGCCACGGCGATACGGTCGTCGTGGGACCACGACCGCGGTGATTCAGTCGAGCACACTATCCCTTTGGTGGTTCGGGATGCGTCGCGAGGTCAACTGTGCAGAACGGGCGATGCGGGGCTCTGATCGTCTCGCCAGCCCCGGTGGAAATCCTCTCATACACTCGACGGGGAGCACGTCATGTCACGTGTGGTGACCTGGGTCTGCGCGATGCTGTGCGGATCCGCGATGTCGGCTTACACGCAGAATACATCACCGCCGCCGATGCGCGCCACGAGCCCGCCCGCGAGCGCCGCGGTGCAGGGGAGCGTCGCCCCGGCCCCGCTGCAGCGACACGTTACCCTCGATCTGCACGACGTCTCGCTGCTCGCCGCTCTGCGCGAGATCGACAGGCAGGCCGCGCTCCACCTCAACTACTCCGAGCGCACCATCCCGGCCGACCGGCGCGTGACCATCGTAGTTCGCGACATCCCGGCGCGTGAGGCGCTCGCTCGCCTGCTGCGAGGAACCGGTGTGGAGCTGCGCGAATCGCCGGCCGGCGACCTCCTGCTGCAGAAGCGCGACGACGGGCCGCGACCCTCTGGCTCGAAGGCCGACACGAGCTCCCACGCCGACGTGGTCGTGCGCGTGGTGGACAC
>DATCXR010000286.1:0-3978 GCA_036565685.1 Gemmatimonadaceae bacterium | reverse complement strand
GAGGCCGGGCTTGCCGGCCCAGGCGTCGCGTGGGACGAGCATTATGCCGGCGGGTCCGGTGTTGAGGAGGATCTGCGGCTTCACCTCATCCATGATGCGGCCGGCTTCCGAGCTGTCGTGCATCACCACGGCGTGGATCTCGCCGCCGAAGCGGTCGGCGATCGCCTTGCGAATGCGCTCGCCCTCTTCCGTCTTGCGCGAGGTGATGGTGACCTGCGCGCCCGCCCTGGAGAACAACCCCGCGGCGCGCATCCCCACCGGCCCAGTGCCCGCGGTGACGAGCACCTGCTTCCCCTTCACGCTGCCCACCGCGCGCGAGATCTTCTCGACCGCCGCGACCGCGGTGGTGTTCGACCCGTTGGAATCGAGCATCATCGAGATGCGAAAGCCGCCGAACACCGCCTTCTCCGCGGCCGCGAGCAGCTTCTCGCCCTTGCTCATATCCGTGCCGCCGATGAACACGGCCGTGTTCTTCAGATCCTTCGGCCCACGCGTGAAGATGCAGCCGTGTACGAGGTCGCGGACATCCTCCTCCGCCACCCCGCCGCGACTCATCACCTCATCCGCCCCCGCGTCGAACGCCACGACCGCGTCGAAGACGCTCGGCAGGCGAGAGGAGTCGAGTTGGAGGAGGAGCTTTTTCATAGTGCGAGCTCGCGTGAAGGGAGAGAAGGGTTCAGGAGGCAGGGTTCAGGGTTCAGTGACTGCCCTGAGAGCAGTCATCCCCGCGCAAGCGGGGATCCAGGTTCGGTCGGGTCAACATGGATTCCCGCTTACGCGGGAATGACGTCCTCCCCGAGGTAGTACCTGAACCCTGAACCCTGCCTCCTGAACCCTGCAGTAATCACTTCTTCCCTTCCGCCCCTGCCGCGAACGGATGCTTCGCTGTTGCCTCGTTCTTCAGGACCTCATCGATCTTGGGCTGGCCGGCGAGCGCGCGCTGGATGGACTGCTTCGTCGCCGTGTAGTTGTAGTCGAAGATCTTCTGGTCGTCCTTCGCATCCCAGTGAATGAAGACGCCGACGAGGATGCAGTAGTCTTCGACCTTGTCGCGCGGGATGATTCCTTCCTTGACGGAGTCCACCACCGCGCGGGCAACGGCGGCCTGCGCGGGGCCGAACATCTGCACGGCTTGCGTGGCGCCCTTGATGGTGACCTTGTTGAAGAGGATAGTGTCGGGCCTCGCCGGAAGGTTGGGGGTCACGACGGCCAGGAGCGTGGAATGTCCCTCACGCTGCTTCGAGAGTCCGTCGACGAACGCCTGGCCAGCAGGTCCCGACTTCGAGCCGATGATGAGATCGATGTGCGCGACCTCGTTGCCGTCGCCCACGAGCGACTCGCCAATGAAGAAATCCGCTGCCATGGTCGTTACCTCCAACTAGTGTGGTTATACAACGTTCACGCGATCGCGTGGAATGCTTCGTGTACGAATCATCCGCGCGCGCGACTACAGCCAGTTCGATACCACCCCACGCCGATCGCGCTAACCACTCTCCCGTGTCGGACCCGCTCGGCACGTGCCCGGCGCAGTCTCACTTCAACGCTCGCGGTCGCCGTCTCGTTCCACCGGGCGAGCCGAAGGGGAAGTGAGTATGGAGAGGTCGAACGGAGAGTGTCAAGCACGTGCGTCAGCGATCCATCTGTATTCGAGGTTATCCTTCCTCCATACCTGTCACAGCACACAGTTTAGAGCATGCGCATACCGATCGATACATACCGGCTCGCTAACGGACTCTTCGTTACACTCTCGGAGGATCACACCGCACCTATAGTCGCGGTGAACCTCTGGTATCACGTGGGCTCCGCAAACGAACGCGCGGGGCGCACGGGCTTCGCTCACCTCTTCGAGCACATGCTCTTTCAGGGCTCGGCGCAGGTGGGCGCGAACGAGCACTTCGAGCTCGTGCAGCGCGCCGGCGGCACGCTGAACGGTTCTACCTGGCTCGAACGTACCAACTACTTCGAGACCGTTCCTTCGAATCAGCTAGCGCTGGCGCTCTGGCTCGAGGCCGACAGGATGGGATATCTCCTGCCCGCCATGACTCAGCAGAAGCTCGATACCCAGCGCGATGTGGTGAAGAACGAACGACGATGGAGCGTGGACAACCAGCCTTACGGCACCTGGTGGGAGCGGCTCCCCGCTCTGGCGTATCCGTCGCATCATCCGTTCCATCACTCGCTGATCGGCTCGATGGAGGATCTTTCGCAGGCGAGTCTCGAAGATGTGGCGACTTTCTTCGCCACGTACTATACGCCGGACAACGCGGTCCTCTCCATCGCCGGCGACTTCGATCCCACCGAGGCGCGTGCGCTCGTGGAGAAGTTCTTCGGGCCTATACCCGCGGGCGGTCGCAAGCCGCCGCTCCCAGACATGTCGCTCCCGCCCACCTTCGGCGAGTGGCGGCGCGAGGTCGTACCTGACAACGTGGTTGTCCCGCGCCTCTTCCTTGCCTTCCGCTCACCAGTGTTCGGCTCGCGCGAATACTACGCCGCGAGCGTGCTCGGCGCGGTGCTCGGGATGGGGAAGGGAAGCCGCTTCCAGCGCCGCCTGGTGCGCGAGCGGCGCATCGCGTCCGATGCCACGGCATTCACCTTCGACCTCGCCAAGGGCGCGGACATCCTCGTCGCCGACGTCACCGCGTACCCCGAGGTGAGCGCCGACGCTTTGGAGGCGGAGGTGGCTCGGGAGATTGACGACGTCTACAGGAATGGAGTGAGCGGCGCCGAGGTGGAGCGTGCAGTCGCTCTCATCGAGACGGGCTTCGTATCGGCCATGCAGTCGGCCGGCGACCGCGCCGATCGGCTTTCCATGTTCGCGACGTTCTTTGGAGATCCCTCGCTCGCCAACGAACAGACCGATCACTACCGTGAGGTGACGGCGGAGGATGTGAACAGGTTCGCGCGCGACCGACTGGGCGAGGACAACAGGGTGAGTCTGCTCTACGTGCCACGGCCCCCGGGCACCGAGGAGGGAGAAACGGAGCCGGGTGTGGAGAGCGGTGAGGAGGTAGGTGCGCTATGACTCCGCGCGATGAGAACGAGATGAATCAATCGAAGCGACACGACGCGGGCTCCACGGCCGCGATTGGAGAGCCCGCAGCCGCACCGCTCCCGCGCCCCGAGCCCGGAGCGCCGCGGCCGTACCACTTCCCCGTCTTCGAGCGTGTAACGCTCGAGAACGGACTGGGGGTGGTCGTCGCGCCGGTGCGCGCGCTCCCGATGGCCACGGTGATGCTGGTGAGCGACGCGGGCGCATCCGCCGAGCCGGGGGGGCAGGAGGGCGTCGCCAACATCACGGCGCGCGCGCTCCTCGAGGGAACGAAGCGGCGCGGGACCGATGTGACAGAGCTCTTCGAGCGCCTGGGCGCCAGCATCGGCGCCGGTGCCGACTGGGATGTCGCTACCGTGGCGATGACGGCGCTCTCGCCGCGGCTCGAGGAGGCGATGCAGCTCTTCGGCGAGGTGATCCTCGACCCGTCGTTCCCCGAGCGCGAGCTCGAGCGGCTCAAGGCCGAGCGGCTCTCCGACATCCTGCAGCTCACCGCCGAGCCGCGCGGGCTCGCCAACGAGATGTTCTCGCGCGTGCTCTACGAGCAATCGTCGCGCTACGCGCGTCCGGAAGACGGGAGCGCGAGCACGGTGCGGTCGATCGGAAGGTCGGAAGTGGAGGGCTTCTACCGCGCGCGCTACCAGCCGTCGGTCTCCACGCTGATCGTGGTGGGCGACGTGAGCGTGGAAGATGGAGTGCAGCTCGCGCGCAAGGTGCTGGGCGAGTGGAAGGGGAGCGCGAGCGAGTCCGCGCCGGTGACCACGGCGCCGGCGCGCACTTCGCGCGCGGTGCACATCGTGCCGAAGGCCGAGGCGCCGCAGTCGGAGCTGCGCATGGGACACATCGGGCTCCCGCGCTCGCACCCCGACTACTTCCCGGTGCTGGTGATGAACTCCGTGCTGGGCGGTCTCTTCTCCTCGCGCATCAAC
>DATCXR010000272.1:0-11659 GCA_036565685.1 Gemmatimonadaceae bacterium | reverse complement strand
CGGCTGCACGAAGATCTCTCTCTTGCCGCGCTTGATGTCGCCGAAGCGCACCACGCCGTCGATCTCGGAGATCGTCGCCGGGTCCTTCGGACGACGCGCCTCGAAGAGCTCGGCCACCCGGGGCAGACCGCCCGTGATGTCGCGCGTCTTGTAAGCCTCGCGGCTGATCTTGGCCAGCACGGTGCCGGCTCCCACCTGCTCGCCGTCCTCGATGATGAGCTGAGCGCCGACCGGTATGACGAAGTCGCGAACGCGCTTCTCCTTCCCGCTCTTCTCCTGCACGATCTCGATGTGCGGATGCAGGCGCTTCTCCCTGTCCTCGATGATGACGCGCTGACGGAGGCCGGTGAGCTCGTCGAGCTCCTCGGACACCGACTCGTCCTCGATGATGTCCACGAAGCGGACCGTTCCATCGACGTCCGCAATGATGGGCGTCGTGTACGGGTCCCAGGTGAAGACCACCGCGTCTCGCTTGACCTCGCTCCCGTTCTCCACCATGAGGAAGGCACCCAGAGGTACCTGGAAGCGCGAGAGCACTGCCGCGTTCTCCTCCTTGGAGGCGCGGATGATGATCTCACCCTCGTACGAGGTGACGATCTTCTGCCCCTCGGTATTGGTGACATAGATCAGTCGCTCGCCGAACTCGATCACGCCGGCCATCTTCGACTTGCGCGCCGTCTGCTCGGCGATACGAGCAGCGGTACCACCGATGTGGAAGGTACGGAGCGTGAGCTGCGTACCCGGCTCGCCGATGGACTGCGCGGCCAGGATTCCCACCGCCTCGCCCAGATCCACCATCTGCATGGTGGCCAGGTTGCGGCCGTAGCACATCCGGCAGAGTCCACGCTTCGCCTCGCAGGTGAGCACCGAGCGAATCCGTACGGTCTCGATCCCCGCGTCCTCGATCGCACGAGCGGTCTCCTCGTCGATCAGCTCACCGGCTTCCACCAGCAGCATGCGGCGGCCCGACTCGTCTATCTCGTGCGGGTCCTCCACATCCTCGGCGGCCACGGTGCCGACGATGCGCTCGCCCAGCGGCTCGATCACATCCTCGCCTTCCTTGAGCGCCCCGACCTCGAGACCGAGGATCGTGCCGCAATCCTCCTCGGTGATCGTCACGTCCTGCGCCACGTCCACCAGACGACGCGTGAGGTAGCCGGCATCGGCCGTCTTGAGCGCCGTATCTGCCAGACCCTTACGCGCACCGTGCGTGGAGATGAAGTACTCGAGCACCGAGAGACCTTCACGGAAGTTCGACTTGATCGGGCTCTCGATGATCTCACCGATTCCACCGGTGAGCTTCTTCTGCGGCTTCGCCATGAGACCGCGCATACCGGCGAGCTGCCGGATCTGATCGCGCGAGCCACGCGAGCCGGAATCGAACATCATGAACACCGGGTTCAGCCCGCCCTTCGACTCGCGCAGCGCCTTGACCATGGCGTCGGCTACGTCGTTGTTGGCGTGCGTCCAGGTGTCGATAACCTTGTTGTAGCGCTCACCGTTCGTGATGTTGCCCGTCTGGTAGGCGCGCTGGAAGCGCTCGACGCGAGCATCGGCGTCACCGAGCAGCGTGACCTTGTCGGCCGGGATCTCGAGATCCTCGATGCCGATGGACACGCCACCCATGGTCGCGTAGCGGAAGCCGAACTCCTTCAACCGGTCGAGGAACTGCACCGTCGCCGCGAGCCCGTCCTTGCGGTACGCGTCGAAGACGAGCTCCGAGAGAGCCCGCTTCTTCATGTCGCGGTTCTGGTAGCCCAGCGACGGCGGCACGATGCTGTTGAAGAGCACCCGACCCGTGGTCGTCGCCTCCCAGCGGCGGCCACTGATGTCATCCACCAGGAAGTGCACGGGCGTGTGGAACGTCACCCGCCCCAGGGCAAGCGCCATCTCCACCTCGGCCAGCGTGGCGAAGCGCGGCGCCTTCTCGAGGTCCTTGCCGAAGTCCGCAGGCTGCTTGGTGAGGAAGTAGCAGCCGAGCACGATGTCCTGGCTCGGCTCCGCCACCGGGCGGCCGTCGGAAGGCTTCAGCACGTTGTTGCTCGAGAGCATGAGCAGGCGGCACTCGAGCTGCGCCTCGAAGGAAAGAGGCACGTGCACGGCCATCTGGTCGCCGTCGAAGTCGGCGTTGAACGCCGCACAGACGAGCGGGTGAATACGGATGGCCTTCCCCTCCACCAAGACCGGCTCGAACGCCTGGATACCCAGACGGTGGAGCGTCGGCGCGCGGTTAAGCAGCACCGGGTGGTCGCGGATTATGTCCTCGAGGATCTCGTACACCTCGGGGCTCTCGCGCTCCACGATCTTCTTGGCGCGCTTCACCGTCTCGGCGATCCCCTTGTCCACCAGCTTGTGGATGATGAACGGCTTGAAGAGCTCGAGCGCCATGGCCTTCGGCAGGCCGCACTGGTGCAGCTTGAGCTCCGGGCCCACCACGATCACCGAACGACCGGAGTAGTCCACGCGCTTTCCGAGCAGGTTCTGGCGGAAGCGCCCCTGCTTCCCCTTGAGCATGTCGGAGAGCGACTTCAGGGGACGCTTCCCGCGACCGCGGATCGCCTTCGAGCGGCGGCCGTTGTCGAAGAGCGCGTCCACCGCCTCCTGCAGCATGCGCTTCTCGTTGCGCAGGATGACCTCCGGCGCCCGGTGCATGATGAGCTTCTGCAGCCGGTTGTTCCGGTTGATCACTCTGCGATAGAGATCGTTCAGATCGCTCGTGGCGAAACGGCCGCCATCGAGCGGGACCAAGGGACGCAGATCGGGCGGGATCACGGGGATAACGTCCATGATCATCCACTCGGCCTTGTTGCGCGTGCCGCCGGCATCGCCCGAGCCGCGGAACGCATCGATGATCTTGAGCCGCTTGAGCATCTGCTTCTTGCGGTGCTGCGACGTCTCGACTGCCACCGACGAGCGGAGCTCGTCGGAGATCTTGTCGATGTCCAGGCGACGGAGCAGCTCGCGCACGGCGGGCGCTCCGATGTCGGCCTTGAACTCGGCGTCGCCGGCCTCGCGCGCCTTCTCACGAAGATCGAGATACTCGTCCTCGTCGAGGAGCTGGTTCGGCCTCACCTCCATCTGACCCGGCTCGATCACCACGTAGTTCGAGTAGTAGATGATCTTCTCGAGGTCGCGCAGGGTGATGTCGAGCAGGTTCCCCATCGGGCTGGGGAGTGTCTTGAAGAACCAGATGTGCGCCACGGGCACGGCCAGCTCGATGTGCCCCATCCGCTCGCGGCGGACGCGCGAGAGCGTGACCTCCACGCCGCAGCGATCGCAGATCACGCCGCGGTAGCGGATGCGCTTGTACTTCCCGCAGTGGCACTCCCAGTCCTTCACGGGGCCGAAGATGCGCTCGCAGAAGAGACCGTCCTTCTCGGGCTTGAACGAGCGGTAGTTGATGGTCTCGGGCTTGGTTACCTCGCCCCACGACCACCAGGTCCGGAGACCGGACATCTCCAGCCGCTCGCGCTCCTTGGGATCCTTTGGCCCGCGGATCTCCTCGGGGGATGCGATGCGGATCTGAATGAAGTCGAAACTCGAGCTGCGCTGCTCGCGCACGCTACGGAAGTCAATCATGTCCTACTCCTCTCCGTTGCCGTTGCCATCCAGTCCGTCGCCGTCGGCGGAGCCGAGCTTGACCCAGATGCCGAGCGCCTGCAATTCCTTCACGAGAACGTTGAACGACTCAGGGATGCCGGGGTCCGGCAGGTTCTGGCCCTTCACGATCGCCTCGTACACCCGACTCCGTCCGTTGACGTCGTCGGACTTGACGGTGAGAATCTCCTGCAGCGTGTGCGCCGCGCCGTACGCCTCGAGCGCCCACACCTCCATCTCTCCGAAGCGCTGGCCACCGAACTGCGCCTTGCCCGCCAGCGGCTGCTGCGTGACGAGCGAGTACGGCCCGATGCTCCGCGCGTGGATCTTGTCGTCCACGAGGTGCGAGAGCTTGAGCATGTAGATCTCGCCAACCGTCACCGGGCTGGCGAAGCGGTCGCCGGAGCGGCCATCGCGCAGCCACACCTTTCCGGCAGGCGTGAGACCCGCGAGCCGCATCAGCTCCGTTGCCGCCGCGTCCACGTCGATCTCCGACTTGGGACCGAGCGTGAGCGCGAGCGAGCGCAGCTCCTGCGACTGCAGCACGTCGGCGGCGTCGCGCGCGGCCAGCTTCTCGAGCTGCTTCACCGCATTCTTCGCCTCGGCGCGCTCCTCCTTCGAGAGCGACTCGTCCTCGGAGATCGCCGTGTGCAGATCGATCTGACGCTGCACCTCCGCCGCCTCCCTGTCGGCCAGCTCGCGCGCGGCGGCCGTGAGAGCATCACGGAAGCCGTGGTAGATGTCGCGAGTCTCCTGCGACACGGTACGCGACCCGAGATCGTTGAGCGTGGCGTCTTCCATGTTCACATGGACTTCGCCCTCCTCGCGCGGCGGCTTCACGTCCGCCACGATCGATTTCACGTCGGCCTCGCCGAGCGAGGGCGCCGCGGTCTGCAGTCCGAGCGCGCGCATCCCCCACTGAACACCGCAGAGTTTGAGCAGCAGGCCGATCTCGCGCTCGTTGGCACCCTGGAAGACCGGCGTCTTGGCGAGGAAGCCCAGGTTGCGGGCGATCCAGCCGAGGTGCGTCTCCAGGATCTGGCCCACGTTCATGCGGCTCGGCACGCCCAGCGGGTTGAGCACGATGTCCACCGGCCGGCCGTCGGGGAGGAACGGCATGTCCTCCTCCGGCACGATCCGGGCAACGATACCCTTGTTGCCGTGGCGTCCGGCCATCTTGTCACCCACCGAGACCTTGCGCTTCTCGGCCAGGTACACCTTCACGAGCTGGATCACTCCGGGCGGGAGCTCGTCGGGCTGCAGGATCTTGTCGATCCGCTCCTCCGCCTTCTCCTCGATCCGGGCCTTCTCGTTGTTGGCCGCGTCGATCACCTCGCGGATCCGCTCGTTGACCTTCTTGTTCTCCACGCGGAAGGTCTTGAGGTCGAGCGCCGGGATGCGCAGCTCGCGGAGCGCGTCGCCGGTGAGCTTGGTGCCCGCCGGAATCGCCTCCTCCACCGTGCCGGCCTTGAGCGCCAGCGTGACCGTCTGACCCTCGAGCATCTCCATAAGCTCGGCGTCGCGCACTTCGTTGACGCGGATCTTCTCCTCGCCCTCGAGACGGCGCACCTCGCCGATCCGCTCGCCGCGATCCTTCTCGATCACCTGATCGTCGATACGCGAGAAGATCTTCACGTCGATGACCACGCCCTCCATTCCGGGCGGAACCTTGAGCGAGGAATCCTTCACGTCCTTCGCCTTCTCACCGAAGATCGCGGTAAGAAGCTTCTCCTCCGGGGAGAGCTCCGTCTCGCCCTTCGGCGTGATCTTACCGACGAGGATGTCGCCCGGCTTCACGTGCGCGCCGATGCGGACGATTCCGCGCTCGTCGAGATCGACGAGCGACTCCTCGGCCACGTTCGGGATCTCGCGCGTGATCTCCTCCTGACCGCGCTTGGTGTCGCGGACGTGGAGCTCCAGCTCCTGGATGTGGATCGACGAGTAGACGTCGTCCTTCACCAGGCGCTCGGAGAGCACGATGGCGTCCTCGAAGTTGTGTCCGTACCAGGGCATGAACGCCACGGTGACGTTGGAGCCGAGCGCGAGCTGGCCCTGCTCCGTTGCGGCGCCGTCGGCCAGCGCCTCACCCGCCTTCACTCTCTGACCGAGGCGGACGAGCGGACGCTGGTTGATGGCGGTGTCCTGGTTGGTGCGCCAGTACTTCTTGAGCCGGTAGCGGTCGTGCTGCGTGAGACGCGCCAGCGGGCGGTCGCTCCCGCGACGCTCGTCGGTGCGCCCGCGCTCGGCCGGGCCGGCGTCCACCACTATCTCATCGGCCGTCACGCGCGTGACCACGCCCGAGCGGCGAGCTATCACCACCGCGCCGGAGTCGCGAGCCACCTTCTCCTCGAGGCCCGTGCCCACTACCGGCGTGCGCGGGTTGAGGAGCGGCACGGCCTGCCGCTGCATGTTCGATCCCATGAGCGCGCGGTTGGCGTCGTCGTGCTCCAGGAACGGGATCAACGCCGCAGCGATCGAGACGAGCTGCTCCGGCGCCACGTCCATGTAGTCGATCCGGTCGGGCGGAACGAGCGGTACGTCGCCGCGCTGGCGGCAGAGCACGAGGTCGTCCACGAAGGTCCCGTCTTCACGGAGCTTCGAGTTAGCCTGCGCGATGATCACGTCCTCCTCGCGGTTGGCATCCAGCCACTCGATGGCGCCGGTGACCTTGCCGTTCTTCACCACGCGGTAAGGCGTCTCCACGAAGCCCAGGTCGTTCACCTGCGCGTAGCAGGCGAGCGACGTGATGAGACCGATGTTCGGACCTTCAGGAGTCTCGATCGGGCACATCCGGCCGTACTGCGAGTAGTGCACGTCGCGCACCTCGAAGCCGGCGCGCTCCCTCGTGAGGCCGCCCGGTCCGAGCGCCGAGAGGCGCCGCTTGTGCGTCAGCTCGGCCAGAGGGTTGGTCTGGTCCATGAACTGCGAGAGCTGCGACGAGCCGAAGAACGCCTGGATGACCGCGCTCACCGTGCGCGCATTTACGAGGTCATCGAGCGTGATCTTCTCCGGATCGGTGTTGATCGACATGCGCTCCTTCACCAGGCGCGCCATGCGCGAGAGCCCCACGGAGAACTGATTCGCGATCAGCTCTCCGACGCTCCGGATGCGGCGGTTGCCGAGGTGGTCGATGTCGTCTGTGTGGCCGTGCCCCTCGTGCAGCTCCACCAGGTAGCGGACGATCGCCACGAAGTCTTCCTTCGTGAGCACCGTGCGCGCGGCGGGCGTCTTGAGGTTGAGCCGCTGGTTGATCTTGTAACGGCCCACGCGGCCGAGATCGTAGCGCTTCGGGTTGAAGAAGAGCCGCTCGAGCGCGACGCGCGCGGTCTCGAGATTGGGCGCCTCACCCGGACGGAGGAGCGAGTAGATCTGCGAGAGTGCCTCGCGCTCGCTCTTCGTGGGGTCCTTGGCCAGCGTGTTCTTGATGAGCATCGACTCGGCGCGGCCTGACGACACGAAGACCTGCACCTTGTTGATCTCGTTCTTGCGCAGCTTCTTCATGAGCGCGTCGGTCAGCGTCTGGCCGACATCGGCAACTACCTCACCGGTTTCCGGGTTCACCGCATCCACGGCGACCACGCGCCGCGTGGGGCGCTCGCCGCGCTCCACGGCGTCCATCTCGTCGCGCACGTCTACCGTGAGGTACGACGCGAAGACCTTCACCGAATCGATGTCCAGCCGGCGGAGCCGGTTGTAGACCTCGGGCGTGAGCTCGTCACCTTCCTTGACGAGCATCTCGGCCTCCGCGCGCTCGCGCTCGGCCTTGGCCTTCTTCGTCTCCTTCTTGACCTTGGTACCAGTGGCGGGCGCCTCGGCGGCCTCCTCACCGGCGAGGGTGATGTCCTCGGCGATGATGGCGCCGATCACCTCGCGCTGGTCGCCGCGGCTCTCGAGCTTCTTCGTGAGATCGAGCTCGCGGACCGCAAAGAAGAGCCGGAGGATGTCCGAGTTCGTTCCGTAGCCGAGCGCGCGGAGGAGCGCGGTGGCCGGGAACTTCTTCTTCTTGTCGATGTGGACGTAGATGACGTCGTGGATATCGACGGTGAACTCGACCCAGGAGCCGCGGAAGGGGATGATGCGCGCCGAGATCAGCCGCTGCCCGTTCGGGTGGGTGGACTCCTCGAAGACCACGCCCGGGGAGCGGTGGAGCTGGCTCACGATCACCCGCTCGGCGCCGTTGATCACGAAGGTGCCGAGTGAGGTGAGAAGCGGAAGCTCACCGAGGTAGACTTCCTTCTCGATGATGTTCCGCGGGCGCTTCTCGCCGTTGACCTCCTCGTTGACGACGAGCTGCAGCGTCGCCTTGAGGGGGGCGGAGTACGTCATGTCGCGCTCGATGCACTCTTCCACGAGATACTTGGGCTCGCCCAGCGAGTAGCGGACGAACTCCAGTGAGTAGTTCTCGTGGACGTCAGCGATCGGGAAGAGGTCCTTGAAGACGCGCTCGAGCCCCACGTCCTCGCGGTCGTGGGCGGCGGCATCCAGCTGCAGCAGCGCCTCGAAGGCGCGCGTCTGGATGTCGAGGAGATGGGGCATTTCCATCCCCTGCTCGAGCTTGCTGAACGAAATTTGCTTCAATGTTTCTGGCATGGATCACCCGCGCGCAGACGAAAAACCGCCCCAACCCCGTCCAATTCGCGAAAACGAACCGCGGGGTGAAGCACCAGGATACCGTTGATTGTGTCTTGCGATGCTGGCTCTAAAAACCATTCGCGCCCGGACCAGGAGACGACCGGCGCCTGCAGCCGATATTATACCGGCAAGGCGCACGGAAGTTCCCCGGCGGGGTGACGAGCACCGCCGCCGGGGTACCGCGGCCGTTACTTGACCTCGACGGACGCGCCCTGCTCCTCCAGCTTGGCCTTGATCTGGCTCGCCTCTTCCTTCGAGACGCCACCCTTCACCTCGGACGGCGCGCTGTCGACGAGATCCTTGGCCTCCTTGAGGCCCAGACCCGTGATCTCACGCACGACCTTGATGACCTGAATCTTCTTTCCACCGGCTTCCTTGAGGACGACGGAGAATTCCGTCTGCTCCTCGGCGGCCGGGGCCGCAGCGGCGATGGTCACATTGAACTTCGCCTTGAAAGCATCGATCAGCTCGGCGAGCTCGAGCACCGACATGTTGCCGATGGCCTCGAGGATCTCGTCCTTGCTCAGCGTCGCGTTTGCCATTGTTCCTAGTCTCCGTAATGATCAAATCGATGGCCAGTCGCTAGCCGCTTCAGCTAGCTGCTAGCAACTCCTCAGGCGCTCTCGCGCTGCTGGCGCAGCGACTCCAACGCTCCTGCGAACATGTACAGCAGGCCGTTCAGCGCGCCCAGGAAGGCGGCCATCGGCGACTGCAGCCCCGCGCCCAGCTCGGCGAGCATCTGCTCGCGCGAAGGTAGCGAGGCAAGCTGCTTCACCTGCGCGGTGTCTATCGGCCGCCCCTCGAGCAGGCCGCCCTTCACCTCGGGCTTCTGCTCGTTTTCACGCGCGAAGTCGCTCAGGACCTTCGCCGCGGCCACCGGATCGGCGCCGATCACCACCCCGGTGGGTCCCCTGAGATCCGCGCTCGGGAGCCCACTCTGGCTCGTCGCGCGCAGTGCCAGGGTGTTCTTTATCACGACGTACTCGACGCCCGCCTTGCGGAGGCGACGGCGGAGCTCCGTCATGCGCTTCACGTTGAGACCCGTGAAGTCGGTGTAATAGAGAGCGTTCGCTCCCTTCATCTTCGCCGACAGGTCGTCGACGAGCTGCTCCTTCTCGGTACGCTTCATCGTCGGTTACCTGTAGGGTGTGGTGTCGATCGCCACGCCCGGCCCCATCGTGCTCGAGATCGCGACGTTCCTCACGTAGACGCCCTTCGCCGCGGCGGGCTTGGAGCGGACGATCTGGTCCATGAAAGCGGTGAAGTTGTCGTTGAGCGCGCTGACGCTGAACGAAACCTTGCCGATCGGCGCGTGAACGTTGCCAGCCTTGTCCACGCGGAACTCGATCTTCCCCGCCTTCACCTCGCGCACGGCGCGGGCCACGTCGAAGGTCACCGTACCGGCCTTCGGGTTGGGCATGAGACCACGAGGTCCGAGCACGCGGCCGAGCTGGCCTACCTGGCCCATCTGGTCGGGTGTGGCCACGAGGACGTCGAAGTCGAGCCAGCCATCCTTGATCCGCTGGACGAGCTCGACCCCCACTGCGTCGGCACCCGCGCCCTCCGCCTCACGCGCCTTCTCGCCAATGGCGATGACGGCCACGCGCACGGACTTACCCGTGCCGGCGGGGAGAACGACGGTTCCGCGCACCACCTGGTCGGCGTGCCTGGGGTCGACGCCGAGCCGTACCGCCACCTCGACTGTCTCGTCGAACTTGGCGTAGGCGGCGCCCTTCACGAGCTCGATCGCCTGGGCCGGCTGGTAGCGCGCCCTCTCGTCCACCGCCTTCGCGGCGTCGCGGTACTTCTTACCGTGGTCAGGCATCAGTCGGCCACCTCCACTCCCATCGACCGCGCGGCGCCGGCCACCATGTTCATGGCTGCCTCCACACTGTCGCAGTTGAGATCGGGGAGCTTGACTTCGGCGATCTTGCGAACCTGCTCTTTGGTGAGCGTGCCCACCTTGTTCCGGTTCGGCTGCCCCGAGCCCTTGTCGAGCCCCAGCTCCTTCTTGATGAGGATCGCCGCGGGCGGGGTCTTGGTGATGAAGGTGAACGACTTGTCGGAGTAGATGGTGAGCTCGACCGGGAGGATCGTCCCCATCTGGGACTGCGTCCTCGCGTTGAACTCCTTCACGAACCCCATGATGTTGACACCGTGCGGACCGAGTGCGGTTCCCACGGGGGGAGCGGGCGTCGCCTGACCCGCTGGTATCTGCAGCTTGACGAAACCAGTTGCCTTCTTTGCCATTCAACCATCCTCTGTATCGAGGGCGCGCACGAGCGCGCCGTTCTCCCACATGCGCCGGCGCACCGGTAGCCCGCCGAGGCGTTTGACGTCGCTGTGGTGGGCGACGGTGCTGCTCAGTATCCGCGCAGATCCAGGTAATCCAGCTCCACGCTGGTGGGGCGGCCGAAGAGACTGACCGATACCCTCACCTTCCCCTTGTCGGGGTAGACCTCCTCCACGGTCCCGCTGAAATCGCTGAATGGCCCCTCGGTGATCTCCACCGCCTGGCCAACCATGAAGGGGATCTCTTCCTTCGGCTCTTCCTCCTCCTGCTCGTCGGCGATCCCGAGGAGGCGATTCACCTCATCGGGGCGGAGCGGCTGCGGAGCGCGCTCCTGACCGACGAACTTGATCACACCCTGGATGCTGTTGATGATGTGGACGGCCTCCTGGGCCATCAGCATCTCCACCAGCACGTAGCCCGGGTAGATCTTTCGCTCTACAGTGACCTTCTTGCCGTTCTTGATCTCCACCACTTCCTGCGTGGGGACCAGCGCCTGGCGAACGGGCCGCTGCTCCGGCTCTCTGGGGTCCTGGTCGATGCGCCGCTGGATCAGCGACCGAACCTTATTCTCGTGCCCGGCCGTCGTCTGAATGGCGTACCAGCGGTGCTCGTCCATCGTCACCTGCCGAAGAGAGCGGGAATTCCGCGCACGAGCACGGCTTGCAGGATCACGTCGAGGATCGCGATGAACCCCGCGATCACCAGCACGAATACCATGATCGCGATGGTGGCCTGGCGGAGCTGTGCACGATCCGGCCAGGTGATCTTGCGCATCTCGTTGCGGACTTCCTGCAGGAAGTCCACGGTCTGAGCTACGATGGCCGGCATTGGGTTACTTCGTTTCCTTGTGTACCGTGTGGCAGTTGCAGCGCGGGCAGTACTTCTTCCACTCCACGCGCTCGGGGTGCGAGCGCTTGTTCTTCGTGGTGAAGTAGTTCCGGTTCTTACAATCGCTACAGGCGAGTATGATCTTGTCGCGTGGCATCTATGTAGTTGTTACTTGATGATCTTGGTCACTACGCCGGCGCCCACGGTGCGGCCGCCCTCGCGGATGGCGAACCGGAGCCCCTCGTCCATGGCGATCGGCGTTATGAGCTCGATCTCCATCTGCACGTTGTCGCCCGGCATGACCATCTC
>DATCXR010000247.1:0-4624 GCA_036565685.1 Gemmatimonadaceae bacterium | reverse complement strand
CGGCTGCCACTATGGGAGAGCCAGCGTCAGCTATCGCCGGCTGCCCGTGAGGCGTTGCGCGCGCAGCGACTGGCGGGGAGCGCGCGCGGCCTGGCCAACAGTCTTCGCGGACTCGGTGCCGGGGCAACGGCGCCGTTGCATGCGAGGCTGGAGGAACTGGCGAACGTTCCCGTGCTCCTCATCTGCGGCGCGCTCGATGAGAAGTACGTGAAGCTCGCGCGTGAGATGAGCGACGCGCTCCCGCGTTCCACGGTGCGCGTGGTGCAGGGCGCGGGACACACGGTGCACCTCGAGCGGCCACACGAGCTGCTCGGCGCCGTGGAGGAATTTCTTAGTTCGACTACAACGAGGTGACAATGACCGAGACAGTGAACGCGATCGACCCGCGTGCGAGTGTGCAGCGCAGAGTGGTGGACTGGGAGCCGATCACGGAGTACAAGGACATCCTCTTCGAGCGCGATGCCGGCGGCGAGGGGATGGCGCGGATAGTCATCAACCGGCCCGAGGTGCGGAACGCCTTCCGTCCCGAGACCGTGAACGAGTTGAGCGACGCCTTCGCGCGCGCGAGGGAGGACATGAGCATCGGCGTGGTGCTCATCACCGGCGCGGGCGACATGGCCTTCTGCAGCGGCGGCGACCAGCGCGTGCGCGGGCACGGCGGTTACGTGGGCGAGGACCGCGTGCCGCGTCTCAACATCCTCGACGTGCAGAACCAGATCCGCTACCTCCCCAAGCCGGTGATCGCGGTGGTGGCCGGCTTCGCCGTGGGCGGCGGTCACGTGCTGCACCTCATGTGCGACCTCACCATCGCCGCCGACAACGCGCGCTTCGGGCAGGCCGGTCCGCGCGTTGGGAGCTTCGACGCCGGCTACGGCGCCGCGTATCTGGCGAGCGTGGTCGGGCACAAGAAGGCGCGCGAGATCTGGTACCTCTGCCGTCAGTACAGCGCGCAGGAAGCGCTTCAGATGGGACTCGTCAACACCGTGGTGCCGCTCGAGGATCTCGAGGCCGAAGCCGTGCAGTGGGCGCGCGAGATTCTGGAGAAGAGTCCCATGGCGCTGCGATTCCTCAAGGCAGCGTTCAATGCTGACACCGACGGGCAGGCCGGCCTGCAGCAGATCGCGGGCGACGCCACGCTTCTCTACTACCTCACTGAAGAGGCGAAGGAGGGGAGAAACGCGTTCGTGGAGAAGCGGAAGCCGGACTTCAAGAAGTACCCGCGCTTCCCGTGAGCGAGAGCGCGTCGTCCGCGGCGGCGCCGCGGTCCTCCGGCGCCGCGGTTTCAGGGAGCTCGGACGCCGAGGTGCCGGGTTCGTCGCTCGAGCCACCGCCCGCCGCACCGGGCGAGCGGCCGAGCAGGTTGCAGCTCTGGTGGTTGGCGGCGCGTCCCAAGACGCTGCCGGCCGCGGTGGCGCCCGTGCTCGTGGGGACCGCGGCGGGAGTGGCCGAGTTGCGCACGGCTGCGGGCGCGGCTGGAGCGGGAGGTGCATCGGATATCGCGAGCGCCGGCGGCTCCCTGCGTGTGCTGCCGTTCCTCGCCGCGCTCGCGGGTGCGCTCCTCATCCAGATAGCCACCAACTTCGCCAACGACTACTCCGACTTTCATCGCGGCGCGGACACGCACGAGCGGCTCGGTCCCACGCGCGTGACGCAGGCGGGGCTCATCACGCCGGCGGACGTGCGGCGCGCGATCATCATCACCTTCGGGCTCGCCACGCTCGTAGGCGCGTATCTCGTGTGGGTCGGCGGCTGGCCTATCGTGGCGATAGGAGTGGCGAGCATCATCTGCGCGCTCGCGTACACCGGAGGTCCGTGGCCGTACGGGTACCACGGACTGGGTGAGCTCTTCGTGTTCGTCTTCTTCGGGCTCGTGGCGGTGGGCGGGAGCGCGTATCTGCAGACCGATACTCTCACTCCACTCGCGCTCGCGGCGGCGGTGCCGATGGGGCTCCTCATCACCAACATCCTCGTGGTCAACAACCTGCGCGACCTCGAGACCGACCGGGCGGCACGCAAGCGCACGCTCGCGGTGCGCATCGGCGATCGCGCCACTCGCCGGCAGTACGCTCTGTTCGCCGCACTCGCGTATCTCGCTCCGGTAGTGCTGCTGGCGAGCGGGCGCGTTGGCGCGTGGGTGCTCCTGCCGCTCCTCACCATCCCTCTCGCGTATCGCGCGGTGCGCGCGGTGCTCGGCGGGCTCTCGGGGCGCGCGCTCAACCCGATGCTGGCGGAGAGCGGGCGGCTGCAGTTGCTCTACGGGCTGCTGCTGGCCGTGGGGCTGGTGCTCGGCTGATTCATTGCCTGCACGATCGACCTCAAATCAGATGACGAGCGTGGGCGAGCATCCATCATTGTCTCCTTCATCCTCACTGCGCGACCACAGCGCTCCGCATCCATTGCTCCTCTGGCTCCCCTGGCGCGCCGCCGCTACTCCCGATCGTCTCGCGCTGGTGGCGCCCGACGGATCGCGACTCACGTATGAGGAGCTGAATGCGCGCGCCGACGATGTTGCGCGCCGATTGGCCGCACTCGGCGTGCGTGGAGGCGATCGGGTGGGCGTGTTTCTCCCCAACGGTGCCCTCTTCGCCGAAGTCGTTCACGCGTGTATGCGGCTCGGCGCGGTGCTTCTCCCGCTCAACCTGCGTCTCACGCCCGGCGAGCTCGCGTGGCAAGTGCGTGATGCGGGAGCGCGTATCGTGCTGTGTGCGCCGAGTACCGATGCCAAGGCTGCCGAGCTCCGTACGCTCGCGCCGGAAGTCTCGGTGGTTCATCTCGAGGAAGTAACTCCCGCGGTAGACGCACAGCTTGGAGATCGCACGGCTCCGAACGACCCGCTCGCGATCGTCTACACCTCGGGCACCACCGGCGCGCCCAAGGGCGCGGTGCTCACCTGGTCCAACTTCTGGTGGAGCGCCATGGGCTCGGCGCTCAACCTCGGCATCCAGGAGGGCGACCGCTGGCTCGCGCCACTCCCGCTCTTTCACGTGGGCGGACTCTCGGTGCTCACACGCAGCGCGATCTACGGCACCGCCGCTGTGCTGCACGACGGGTTCGACGCCGAGCGCGTGAGCGCCGCGCTGGACGACGAGCGGATCACCCTCGTCTCGCTCGTCCCCACCATGCTGCATCGCCTGCTCGAGGTGCGAGGCGATCGGCCGTCGCCCGCGTCGCTCCGCTGCGTGCTCCTGGGTGGCGGGCCCGCGCCGCGCGCGTTGCTGGAGCGTTGCGCGGCCATCGGTGTACCGGTATCGCAGACCTACGGACTCACGGAGTGCTGCTCGCAGGTGGCTACCCTCGCTCCGCGCGATGCGCTGCGCAAGCTCGGCTCGGCGGGCGGGCCTCTCTATCCCAACGAGCTCCGTGTGGTGGACGGCGCCGGGGGCGACCCCTTACCTGGTGAGGGGGGTGAGATCCTCGTGCGCGGACCTATCGTGACCGCGGGGTACTGGAACCGTCCCGACGCCACCGAGCGTGCGTTCATGGATGGCTGGTTCCGCACCGGCGACTTCGGAACGCTGGACGAAGAGGGATATCTGTACGTGCTCGACCGGCGCGACGATCTCATAGTCACCGGTGGCGAGAACGTGTACCCAGCCGAGGTGGAGGGTGTACTGCTCGCGCATCCATGCGTAGCCGAGGCGGCGGTCATTGGTGAGAGCGACGCCGAGTGGGGGCAGCGGGTGGTGGCGGTGGTGCGGCTGGCGGACGGGGCGGATCCGTCGGTGGCCGATCAGCTCCAGACGCACTGCCGTTCATCGCTCGCCGCCTACAAGGTGCCGCGCGAGGTGCGGGTGAGCGAAGTGCCGTTGCCGAGGACCGCGAGCGGGAAGCTGCGGCGGGGGGCGCTGCGGGGGTGACGGCGGGTAAGTCTTGAGTCGTCTTCAGGCCGTCATCCCCGCGAGAGCGGCTTTGTTGCATGAATAGCAGTTGCGGAGGGGCAGCGATGGCGGGTACTGGTTCTTTATGAGGAAGAAACCAAGCACCCGGAATTACCGCTACCACCTCCGCAACTGGAAGGAGTATAACAGTGCACTGAAGGCACGTGGTAGCCTCACCCTCTGGATGGACGAGAGCGCCATCAACAACTGGATCAAGAAGCCTCGACCGGGGGAGAAGAGGCGGCCGGGTGCACAGATGACCTACAGCGACATGGCCATCCGCTGCCTGCTCACCCTGAAGGCCGTCTACCATCTTCCCTTGCGGGCCACCGAGGGCTTCGCCCGCTCCGTAATCGCGCTCATGCGGCTCGACTCCAGCGGATGTTGCGGCTCCCCAGAGGAAGCCGGCGGGGAAACGGGTGGACGACGGTTCGGTCATCGAGTGCTGCCAGTTTGCATGCCAATGAACTTATATTACTCCGACACCCCTTCAACCCAACCCACACCACGATGAACGACAAGCAGCTCGAAGCCCTGGCCCGCAAGAACGCCGCTAAGACGGCGGCGCAGCCCAAGCGCAGACGCGTCTACGACGCCACCATCGAGGTCACCCGGAACGAGACCCGGGACTCGGCCGAGACCACTCGGCTCTTCAAGGAGATGAAGCGCCGCGAGTTCTAGATCGCCAGGAATCGAAACCGGATTCCTGGCGATCTTCTTTTTCGCCGCTCGCCGCCGTCATTCGG
>DATCXR010000243.1:0-3994 GCA_036565685.1 Gemmatimonadaceae bacterium | reverse complement strand
CGGCTGCCAGTGGAAGCAGAGCGCCGCCCGCCGATGCGCGAGCAGCTCGCGTCCCTTGCGGCTCTCGTAGTTGGTATAGAACACGAAGCCGCGCTCGTCCACCGCCTTGAGAAGTACCACGCGCAGCGACGGCTGGCCATCGTTGCCGACGGTAGCGAGCATCATCGCGGTCGGCTCGGGGAGCAGTGCGCGGTCGATGGCCTCGGCCTCGGCGAGGAGGGCGCGGAAGCGCTCGATCGGATCGTCGGCGCGCTCCTCCTCGTCCATGCGCTCAGCGGTTGTCGCCATCGAGCATTCCACCGAGCATACCGAGCACGCTTCCTTCCCCGCGCCGCTCGCCGCCTGCTCGCGGCGCCGCCGCTATGATGCGATCGGCGAGGCGCGAGAAGGGGAGCGTCTGCAGCACCACGCGACCGGGACCCGTGAGGCGCGCGAAGAAGAGTCCCTCGCCGCCGAAGAGCGCCGTCTTTATACCAGGCACCATCTGGATGTCGTAGGTCACCGACTGCTGCATCGCCACCAGACAGCCGGTGTCGACGCGAAGCTGCTCGCCGGCGGCGAGATCTATCGTGTGCAGCGTTCCCGAGGCGTGGATGAAGGCGAGTCCATCGCCTTGCAGCCGCTGCAGTATGAAGCCCTCTCCGCCGAAGAAGCCCGCACCGATCCGTCGCGAGAAGGCGACGCTCACATCGATGCCTCGAGCGGCGCAGAGGAAGGAGTCCTTCTGACAGATGACCGTGCCGCCCCAGTCGTCCAGATCGGTAGCGAGAACCTTCCCGGGAAACGGCGCCGCGAAGGCGACGTCGCTCCGGCGAGCGCCCTCGTTGGCGAAGAGCGTGACGAAGAAGGAGTCGCCCGCGAGTATGCGCTTGCCACCGGAGAGAAGCTTTCCGAAGAGGCTCCCACCGCGTCCCGTCATGTCGAGCGTGGTGGCCATGCTGATGCCATCCTGCATGTACATCATCGCTCCGGCCTCGGCCACGACTGCTTCACCGGGATCGAGCGTAACGATGACAGCCTGCAGGTCGTCGCCGATGATCCTGTAATCGATCTGGTCCGCCATTCATTCCTCCGAGCGTCGGGTGGTCACGTGTGGTGGGACGGGTCGAACCCGCGCGGAAGATAATCGGCGGATCTATGGCTCGATTCCTCGCCGCGCGAGCTCCTTCGCGGCCTCTTCATAGCCGTGCCGGGCCGCCTGGCGGTACCAACGCACGGCCTCCTGATCGCTACGGCGCACGCCCCGACCGTTGGCGTACATGAACCCGACATTGTACTCGGCCTGCGCGTTGCCGTTCGCGGCCGCCTGACGGAACCACTTCAGTGCCTCGACGTCATCGCGGGGCACGCCCTTTCCGTTGCCGTAGAGGAAGCCGATGTAGTTCTGCGCCCACGTGTCGCCCTGCCCTGCGGCCTTGCGATACCAGGTGAGGGCCTCGCCCATGTCGGGTGCGACACCCTTCCCCGCCTCGTATGCCTTCCCGACCTTCACCTGTGCTTCGCGGTCGCCGAGCAAGGCCGCCTTGCGGAACCAGGAGACGGCATGGGCATCGTCCTCCGCCACACCGCGCCCATTCTCGTACATGGCACCGAGCTGATACGCGGCGTCGCGACTTCCCGATTCCGCGGCCGTGCGCAGCCACTCTGCCGCCTTCGCGGGATCGCGCGGAACGCCGACGCCGCGGTCGTACATCACACCGAGGTTACGCTGCGCCGAAACGGCGCCGCCGCGCGCCTCCTTCGCGCAGAGCGTGGCCGCCTGCGTCCATTCTTTCGCGTCGAAGGCGTCCTGGCAGCTCCGCGCGGTCGGCTGAGCGGCGGCGGCTGAAGGCGTGTCGGCCTTCGTGGATACGCTCTGCTTCGCGGATGCGACGGCTCTCGTAGCAGGTTGCTTCGCTGGCGGTTGCCTCGATGGCGTTTCCTTCGCCGCTGGCTCCCTGGTATCGGAGGCGACGGCGGCCAGCGACGGCATCCAGACCAGCGTCTGCCCCGGCTCGAGGGTGAGGCGCTCCGAGACGGTCGCGTATCCCGGAGCGCTCGCCGCGAGGAGGTAGTCACCCGGTACGAGCGCTACCGACTCCTGAGGGAGCGGAAGCCCATCGATCGTGACCTTCGATCCGGACGGGAGCGGTCCGGAGATGCGGATGTAGCCGGAGTCTGCGTGCGTGGCGAGTGCGCTGTCACCCGGCCGCGGTGCTGGCGCGGAGGCGACGCCCATCCCCCCGGAACCGAGGCGCGCCTCGGTTCCATCGGGCTGCGATGCACGCGCCTTCACGAAAGCCGCCAACCCTATCACCGCCGCCACGACCAGCGCCGCTGGCGCCATCCACCAGCGCGGCGCACGATCCGGCGGGCGCGGTGGAAGCCGATCTTCCGGTGACGCGAGGTCGTCCGAGGGGAGGAGCACCTCCTGCGGAGCTGCCCGATGTGCGGTTGGCTGCGCTCTCGCGAGCGGCTCGGCCGGCTGCTCGATCTGGGGCAGCGGCTCCGGCGGGCGCGTGGCAGCGAGAGGAGCGGCGGTGAGCGGCCTCAGGATGTGCAGGATGCGAGCGGCGCGCGAGCCGGCGACTCCATCGCCCGCGAGGCGCGGAGGAGGTCCGAGTGCAACCACGCTTCCCGTAGCCAGCTCGCGAGCGAAGACCACCTCTCCCGCTCCCCGTCCTCCCGCGCGCGCTACGCTGCCGAGGATGTGAAAGCCATCGGGATCGCTCGCGCGTCCGGCCACTGATGAGCCGGAGGAGAGACGAGCGCGAATCGCGTCGCCGGGAGCCAGGTCCGCGCCGCAGGTGGCGCAGTAGCGCCCCCAACCCACCGCGGCGGCGCCACACTCCGGACAGGGCGAAATGCCGCCCGGCATCGTTGCGCTGACCTCTCGCAACACGCTGAGCACCGCGCCCTCTCCACTCTGAGCGGGATCGAGGCGCAGGATGACGAGGCGAGAGGAGTCGAGCTCGCGCGCCAGATACGTGATCGTACCCGCCACCCCACGTCCCATCTCGCCCAGGATCTCGTACTGACCGGCGACGGCGGCCAGGACCGCGCGCAACGTGGCATCACCGGAACCATCGCTTCCGGGCACCGCCGCCATCACCCGGGTGCTACCGGTCTCTCGCAGCATATGCGTCTCCAGCGGATGATACGGACTGTCGTCCTACAGTATCCCCGGAGCGCAGCGATGGAAAGTCTGGGCCGCGACGTCAGCGCCGAGCCCGCTTACGGAAGCTACGGCTTCTGCGGCTTATCGAAGTCGGGCGGTTTGACGGTAATCGTCTTCCGACCGAGCGAATCGGCCTTCGCTCGGGCGTTGTCTCCAATCGCGGAGGTTATGCGATCCACGTTGAGGGCAGGCATGACCGGAGCGCTCGTAGGTGCGAGCGGACTGCCGGAATCGGCATCGACCGGAGTAGCGGCGGGGACGCCGTTTGCCGGTCGGGCGCGACCGGTCGCGGGATCCTCGTTGACTGGAGGATCGTCGTAGTAGGCGGCGGCGGGCGGCTTCTGCCGTTGCGGAGGACTGGCTTCGTACGACGGATCGCGGCCCGTGGTGGGCGCGCTCTTCTCCGCGGAACGACCGGAACGGGAGTCGGGCGCTCTGTCGATCGGCGACGAGTCGAGCGCCGCGCCGGCCGACGACGTGACGCGCGATCCAGAGAGGTAGACCCAGGCGCCTCCCGCGGCTCCCAGGAGCAGCACGGCCGCTACGACGAACCTGAGCGGTGAGCGCCGGCGCGCGAGCGATCGCGAGCTGGCGTACGGCTCGCGATACGGCTCGCGGTGGGACTCGCGCCGTGATTCACGTCGCTCCGCACCTGCGTGGACGATAGGTCCGCCGACCTTACCGGTTACCGGCTCGTACCGGGATTTCGGCGCCGGACGCTCGGGTGGTCGCGTGGCGGGGGGAGTGTACTGCGCGACGAAGCGCGGTGTGGAGCGGGTCGCCGCGGGAGGCGTCGTCGCGCGTGCGGCTGGCGCGGCAGGCTTCGGCGCTGCGGGA
>DATCXR010000240.1:0-2410 GCA_036565685.1 Gemmatimonadaceae bacterium | reverse complement strand
CGCGATGAACGCGCCGAGCCGCGTCACGTCGGCGGCGCACTGCACGCACTCCGCCAGATGCCGCGCCACGGGCGCGAGCTCCTCGTCGCGCAGCGTGCCGTCGGCGGCGCACTGGCGCTCGGCCTCGCTCAGATGCGATATGGGAGGTACGAGTGGATCGGTCATGCGTCGAGTAGCCTCATGAGTCGCCGCCGTGCGCGCCAGAGCTGCGCACGCGCGGTGCCGGGCGCGAGCCCGGTGATGGTCGCTATCTCCTCGTGCGAGTATCCCTCGATGTCGTGCATCACGAACACAACGCGCGCACCGGCGGGAAGTCGCGCGAGCGCGGCGTCGATGTCCATCCGCGCGTCGAGCTGCACATCGGATGTCGGCCCGGAGACGGGCGCCGCCGCGATATCGTCGTCTATGAAGCGGCCCGCGTCGCGCTTCGCCGAGCGGAGTCGCTCGAGGATCACGTTCACCCCCAGTCGGTGCAGCCAGGTTCCCAGCGTGCTCTCGCCACGGAACGAGGCGAGCCGCTCCCACGCGCGGACGAAGATGTCCTGCACCACCTCGCGCGCCTCGTGCTCGTCGCCAAGCATCCGGCGCGCCAGCGCAACGATGCCGGGCACGTACGTTCGATAGAGCGACTCGAACGCAGCGACGTCGCCCTGCTGCGCGCGGCGAACGACGTCGCCCGATGGCGCGGCGCCGTCCGCCGTCACGGTGTTGCCGGCGACCCCGCTCGTGGGAGCGATCACGCGTAGGGCCCCGGGCTCACTGCCTGCGCGCCGCCGCGTAGAGCGTCGAGTCGACCTCGCGCGCCGCCACGGCGCGGGGGAGCTTCATCCCGTCGGAGCTGGCACGCGTCGGGACGTTGACAGCCGCGACATCGCCCGATTGTCCGAGCGTCACGAGCGCCGTGGTGTTGCGCAGCAGTGTGATGCGAAGGACCCAGGTGCCGCCCGAAGGCCACTGGCGGCGCACCGCGTAGACGCCCGGCTCACTCGTTCGATCGAAGCGAAGCGCGACGCTCCGCCGTGCGCCGTCGACCAGCCCCTCGGCGCTCCCGGTGAGATCGCTGACCTTGGTGGTCCCGTCGTGCACCATGGTGTGAACGAGAAGCACCGCGTCGCGCGTGTCGGGATCGAACGGGTTGACCGGTGCCTCGATCGAGAGCCAAGGAGGCCACTTGGCGAGCGCGGGGCGCGCGAGCACAGTGCCCGCGACCACCAGCGCGAGAGCTACGGCGGGAACGAAGAGATGGCGACGCATGGCGACCTCCAATTCCAGGAAGGTGAAGACGGGATCTTCCCTCCGCGAGCCAGCTCAGAGATCCGGGCTCCGGATTACTGGTTGGACGGTACGACGATCCGGATCGCTTACGACACCGACGGGGTCAGGTCTTTAGAGCGGTTCCGGGTCATGCTGATTGAAGCAGGGTCCGGCATGCAAGATGGCACGGAGAATGTTACGCGTGGTGCTGGTGGTGCCGCCGTAGCCGCTGTCGCTGTTGTTGTTGCTATTGCTGTAGAGGTGTACCATGGGCGCTCCCTATTCCCTGGACCTGCGCGAGAGAGCCGTGGCGATGGCCACGGAGTACGACGAGTTGAGCCAAGGCCAGGTGGCCGCATTCTTCCGCATCGGAGAGGCCACGCTCCAGCGCTGGCTGCGTGAGTACCGAGAGACGGGCGACCTTGCCCCCAAACCCCACACCGGGGGCCACGACCCGCTGCTCTCCGCCGAGGGAGAAGAGCTTCTGCGCTCCATCGTCAGGCGAGAGAACGACCGCACGCTCGAGGAGTACTGCCGCCTGCTCCGGGAGGCCGGCGGCCCCCGCCTGGCTCGCTCCACCATGCACGACGTGCTCAGGCGGCTCGCTATAACGAGGAAAAAAAAGCGCTCCACGCAGCCGAAAGGGACCGGCCGGACGTCGTCCAGGCACGAGGCGAGTTCCAGGAGGAGATAGCCCACGCCGACCCCGAGCGGTTCGTCTTCGTCGACGAGTCGGGGGTGAACACTTCCATGACCCGCCTCTACGCCCGATCCCCCCTTGGGGCTCGGGCCGTGGGGTCGGCTCCTCTCGCCAAGGCGGCCCGGCTCACGATAGTGGGAGCGCTCTCCACGGACGGCATGCTGGCCACCCAGGCGAGCGAAGAGGCGATGAATAGCATCGGTTTTCTTGCCTATCTTCGCGAGCGACTCATCCCCGAACTCCTGCGAGAGAAGCCCGATGCGATCGTGGTGCTCGACAACCTGAGACCGCACCGGGTGAAGGCAGTGAGGGAGCTGCTCTCGGAAGCGAGTCTTGGTCTCATCTACCTGCCCGCCTACTCGAGCGATCTCTCGCCGATAGAGCCGGCGTGGAGCAAGTTCAAGGCGCTCCTGCGCACGGCGGCTGCCAGAACGGGGGAGACGCTCATGGCAGCCA
>DATCXR010000225.1:0-6885 GCA_036565685.1 Gemmatimonadaceae bacterium | reverse complement strand
GGCGGTGGCCGGTGCCGAGGGGCGGCCAGTATCGTCCACGCTGATCCGCCGCGCGGTGGCCGGGGGCGATCTGCGCCATGCGGCCGAGGGGCTGGGGCGGCTCTACTCGGTGTCGGGCAATGTGGTGCAGGGCGACCAGCGCGGTCGCCAGCTCGGCTTCCCCACGCTCAACGTGGCGCTCCCGCCCCCGTCGGCGCGCAAGCTCCTGCCGCCGCAGGGCGTCTACGCCGTGCGGGTGCAGACCCCTTCGGGGCCTTTCGGGGGTATGATGAACATGGGCCCTCGTCCCACCTTCGGCGATGCAGCCACGTCGCTGGAGGTGCACCTCTTCGACGCATCGCTGGACCTCTACGGGGCGTACGTGAAGGTGGAATTCGTGTCCCGCTTGCGCGATACGCGCCCGTTCGCCGACGCGAAGGCGCTCATCGCCCAGCTATCGGTCGACGAGAAGAATGCACGCGCCGCGTTGACTCGATTACGGTAGCCCGGTAACGTTCAGTACTCCGCCATAATCCATCCTATCTTCTTCGCAGCATGGCCAATCTCAGGTACCGCATCCTACTCCTCGTGGCGCTGGTTGCAGCTTCGATCTTCGCGCTCTGGCCCCGAACGACCACGATCCGCGAGCGCAACAGGGCGGGCGTCTTTCACGACACCAGCTTCACGCGCGTCCCGCTCAAGCTGGGCCTCGACCTCAAGGGTGGGATGCACCTCGCGCTCGAGGTCGATGATTCCAAGCAGGCCGTGGCCGACAAGTCGGAGGCCATCGATCGCGCCCTGAAGGTCGTTCGCAATCGCATCGACGAGTTCGGCGTCTCGGAGCCGGTGGTGCAGAAGGTCGGCAGTGACCGGATCATCGTGGAGCTCCCGGGTGTGGACGACCCCGAGCGCGCCCGCTCGCTCGTCGAGCGCTCGGCGTTCCTGCAGTTCCAGATCACCGACGAGACCGGTGCGCTCGACAAGGTCATGCCGCGCATCGACCAGATACTCAAGAGCTCCGGACATACGGGGAGCGTCTCCCCCAAGGCCACACCGGGCGCCGACACGGGGGGGCAGAGCGCTATCACCTCGCTCTTCTCATCCACCGACAGCGCTGGCGCGAAGAAGGACAGCGGAGCAGCCGACAGCGCCGGGGCCGACACCGGGCTCCTCGCCGGGAGCTCCGGTGGTGCCTTCAGCAGCCTGATTCAGCCAGGCCAGATGCCGGGTGAGTACTTCGTGCAGAACGAGAACGTGCCGACGCTGACGCAGTACCTCGCGCTCCCTGCCGTGAAGGCAGCGCTCCCACCCGGCAAGACGATCCACTGGGGCCAGGCCGACGCTGAGGGCGCCGGGGCAACCGCGCTGTACGTGGTGGACAGCAAGCCGATCATCACCGGCGAGTACCTCACCGACGCCAAGCCCGGAACCGATCCGATCGAAGGGAACATCGTCCAGTTCACGCTCAACACCGAGGGTGGGCGCCGCTTCCGGCAGGAAACCTCGCGGCACATCAACGATTACATGGCGATCGTCCTCGACGACCGCGTCATGGGCCGGCCGCCGGTGATCCAGAGCGCGATCGGGACCCGCGGCCAGATCACCATGCGAGGCCAGCCGCTGCAGAAGACGCAGGACCTGGCGCTCGTACTCCGCGCCGGCGCTCTCCCGGTGCCTCTCAAGGTGGTGGAGTCTCGCCAGATCGGCGCCAGTCTGGGCCAGGACTCGATCCGCGACGGCATCAACGCCGGAATCCTGGGCGTGGCACTGGTGGTGTTCATCATGGTGGGCTACTACCGCTTCTCCGGGGTGCTCGCCGTCACCGCGCTCACGCTGTACCTGCTCTTCACTCTCGCGGTCCTGGCGGGATTCAGCGCTACGCTCACGCTTCCAGGGATAGCCGGGCTGGTGCTATCGGTCGGGATGGCGGTAGACGCGAACGTGCTGATATTCGAACGAATACGAGAGGAATTAGTACGCGGGAAAACGGTGCGATCCTCGATCGACGAGGGGTTCAAGCACGCGCTTCCCGCGATCATCGACTCCAACGTGTCCACCATCCTCACGGCGCTGGTGCTCTATCAGTTCGGTACCGGGCCCGTGAAGGGATTCGCCGTGACACTGATCGCCGGTATCTGCGCATCGATGGTGAGCGCGATATTCGTGGTCCGCATCTTCTACAATATGTGGATGCAGAGAGCGCATCGCCCACAGACGCTGAGCATCTAAATGTTCCGAATCCTACACGACACCAAGATCGACTTCATCCGGCTCTGGAAGATCACCACCACGGTGACTCTTCTCTTCATCATCCCCGGATTGATTCTGCTCGCGTTTTCCGGCTATCGCTACAGCATCGAGTTCACCGGCGGCACGCTGATGCAGGTGTCCTTCAAGCAGCCGCCGGACGTCGCCAAGATCCGCGCCACCGTCCAGGAGGCTGGAATTCCCAGTGCGGAGATCGCGCAGTTCGGTGGCCCCACCGAGTTCGTGATCCGCGCGCAGAATCCGGAGACGGTGGCGGAGCAGACGCAGGGCTCCGAGGTAGTGAAGGAGAAGATCAGCGCCGCGCTCACCCGGGCGTTCGGTGACAACAGCTTCGAAGTCACCAGTTCCGGTACGGTAAGCGCGAAAGTCGGCAGTGAGCTCCGCCAGAAGGCAGCGCTGGCCGTGTTCATCTCGTTCTTCATCACGCTCGCCTATCTCGCCTACCGCTTCGAGTGGCGATTCGGGCTCGCGGCGGTAATTGCCACATCGCACGACATCCTCGCCACGCTCGTGTTCATCAGGTACCTCAACCTGGAGATATCACTGATCGTAGTGGGCGGCGTGCTGACGATGATAGGATACTCTCTGAACGACACGATCATCATCTTCGATCGTGCGCGCGAGGACCTGCGCAAGAAACGGAAGGAAACCCTCAAGGACACGCTGAACCGGGCAGTCAACGAAACGCTCCCGCGCTCGGTCCTCACGCATACCACCACAGTGGCCACACTGCTGGCGTTGGCGGTCCTGGGAGGGCCGGTCATCCGCCCCTTCTCCCTGGTAATGTTGTTCGGGGTTGCCACCGGTACCTTCAGCTCCATCTACGTGGCACCGGTAATCCTCCTCTGGATCGAGCACAGGTGGCCTCGGAAGGCGGGGGAGCGCGCCGCCGCTGGACACCGCGCCACGCGCCTGAGCGAGGAGGGCGGAAGCTCCTCGTCCAGGAAGGAGCCGTCGGTAGCCGCCACGCGGTGACGCTCCTGCGGCGCTCGGCTCGCGCGATCTCGCGGCTCCGGAAGAGGTGCGCCGGGTGAGCGGCTACATCGACAGCCACACCCACCTGGCGGACCCGGCATTCGACGCCGACCGTGAGAAGGTGATCGAGCGCGCGAGAGAAGCAGGCGCCGAGGCGCTGGTTTGCATCGGAGAGTCCATCGAAGCGGCAGGAAGGGCGCGCGGCATTGCCGCCGCCCTTCCTGCTTTCATCTACTGGACCGCCGGAATTCATCCGCACGACGCGGCCGGCTTCGACGAAGCGAGAGACCTCGCGGCGATACGTGCAGAACTGGATGCCGGCGCGGTGGCCGTGGGCGAGTGCGGGCTCGACTACCACTACGACAACTCGCCGCGCGAGGCCCAGATCGCCGCCTTCCGCGCGCAGCTCGAGCTCGCCGCCGCGCGTCACGCACCGGTGGTAGTCCACACGCGCGACGCCGAGGATGACACCGTCGCGCTGGTGACCGACGCCGCGAGGGCTGGCGTCCGCGGCGTGCTCCACTGCTTTACCGGTTCGTCGGCGCTCGCCGGCGTCGCGCTCGACGCGGGGTGGTACGTCTCCTTCAGCGGGATCATCACCTTCCGCAAATGGACCGACGACGAGCTCCTGCGCTTCGTCCCCGACGATCGCCTGCTCGTCGAATCGGACGCGCCCTACCTGGCGCCGGTCCCGCACCGCGGGAAGCGCAACGAGCCGTCGTACGTGCCGCGGACCATCGAGCGCCTGGCACTCGCGCGCGAGGCATCGTCCCAGTCCATCGCCGCGATCACCGCTACGAACGCCCGGACGCTCTTTGGACTTTCGCAGAGGAGCGAGCCGCCACCTACCTAGCGACCGGGCGCGCACGCCCGGTACAATTGCCGCCAACCCATGCCATCTGTGAGGATCCGTTGACTACCGTTCCATCCGACATCGAGATCGCCCAACGGGCGTGCATGCGACCGATCGCGGACGTCGCCGCGGAGCTCGGCCTCTCACCCGATGAAATCGATCCGTACGGCAAGTACAAGGCGAAGATCGATCTCGAGGTGGCTCAGCGTCCTGCGCGCGGTCGCCTGGTGCTCGTGACCGGCATCAATCCCACCGCGGCGGGCGAGGGAAAGAGTACCACGCTCGTGGGCGTGACGCAGGCGTTGCAGCGGATGGGTAAGAGTGCGGTGATGTGCATGCGCGAGCCGAGCCTCGGTCCGGTATTCGGGATGAAGGGCGGCGCTGCCGGCGGCGGCTTCGCGCAGGTCGTCCCCATGGAGGACATCAACCTCCACTTCACCGGTGACTTTCACGCCATCGCGAGCGCGCACGCGCTGCTCGCCGCGCTGCTCGACAACCACCTGGCGCAGGGGAACTCGCTCGGGCTCGACGTACGTCGCATCACCTGGCCACGAGCCATAGACATGAACGATCGCGTGCTGCGCGATGTCGTGATAGGGTTGGGCGGTGTAGCCAACGGCATCCCGCGGCAGGACCGCTGGGTGATCGTTCCCGCGAGCGAAGTGATGGCCATCGTCGCGCTCGCCACGAGCAGGGAAGACCTGGAGGAGCGCCTCGGTCGAATCATCGTTGGGTCCACCGCCGGTACGCATCGCCAGCCGGTGTACGCGCGCGACCTGAAGGCGGAGGGCGCGATGGCGCTCCTCCTCAAGGATGCGCTCCGTCCAAACCTGGTGCAGACGCTCGAGGGCGGGCCGGCGCTCCTGCACGCGGGACCCTTCGGCAACATCGCTCACGGCTGCAACAGCGTCATGGCCACGAAGACGGGTCTCGCGCTCGCCGACATCGTCCTCACCGAGGCTGGCTTCGGCTCCGACCTCGGAGCCGAGAAGTTCTTCGACATCAAGTGCCGCATGGCGGGACTGAACCCGGAGGTGGCGGTGGTCGTCGCGACCGTGAGAGCGCTCAAGCTCAACGGCGGCGCCAACAAGAAGGAGCTCGACCGGGAGGACCTGGGCGCGCTCGAGCGCGGGCTTCCCAACCTGCAGGCGCACATCGAGAACGTGCGCCAGTTCGGCGTTCCGGTCGTCGTCGCGATCAACCAGTTCACCTCCGACACGGAGGCGGAGCAGGCGATGGTCGCCGACTTCGCCGCGGCCCAGGGTGTCCCCGTCGCACAGTGCGACGTTTGGGCGCGCGGCGGCGAGGGCGGAATCCAGCTCGCCGAAGAGATCCTCGCAGCGCTCGATCGCGGCGGCTCGAATTTCCGTCCGCTCTACGACGTGAAGCTCCCGATCCGGGAGAAGATCGACACCATCGTGCGACGCGTATACGGCGGCGAGGGCGCCGACTATTCGGCGAAGGCCGATCGCACCATCGACTACCTGGAGTCGATCGGGATGGGTGAGACTCCCGTCTGCATGGCGAAGACGCAGTATTCATTCACCGACGACCCCACGCGCCTGGGCCGCCCTCGCGACTTCCGCATCACGATCAACGAGATCCACCCGTCCTCCGGTGCCGGCTTCGTCGTCGCCCAGGCCGGCGACATCATGACGATGCCCGGCCTCCCCAAAGTCCCCGCCGCCGAGTCCATGTCCATCGCCCCCGACGGCAGCATCACCGGCCTGTCGTGAGGTGGGGTGGCTCGGATAGGTTGCAGGGAGATAGGAAAAAGAAAGCAGAGAGCTCTGCTTTCTGCTTTCGTTTTCTGCTTTCTCACACATCACACATTACCCGGAGCTCCCCTTACGTGTTAGTCTCACAGGTGGCGACCAAGCAGGCTCCCGAGGCGATCGGGCCTTATTCGCAGGCTATCAGGGCGGGCGGAATCCTATTCACGGCCGGGCAGATCGCGCTCGATCCCGCAAACGGGAAGATCGTGGACGGCGGAATCGTGGAGCAGACCGAGCGCGTGATGCAGAATCTCAGCGCGGTGCTGCAGGCCGCTGGTGTCGACTGGAGCAAGGTCGTGAAGACCACTGTGTTCCTCACCGATCTCGGCGACTTCCCCGTCTTCAACGAAGTGTACGGACGGCACCTGGGCTCGGCGCGCCCGGCGCGCTCCACGGTGCAGGTCTCGGCGCTGCCGCGAAACGCCGTGGTGGAGATCGAGGTGGTCGCCACGCTCGAGGGCTGAGCCGACGGCCCGGCCGGAGGTGCTGCAATGAGCACGTCGAACACACGCGAAGAGATCTTCCGTCTGACCGCTTTCGCACGCTGCGCCGGTTGAGCGTCCAAGATGGGTCCGGGTGACCTGTCTCGGGCGCTCGCGTCGCTGCCGCGGCAGACGGATGCGCGCCTCCTCGTCGGAAGCGAGAGCTTCGATGACGCGGGGGTATTCGTGCTGTCCGACGATCTGGCGCTCGTGCAGACCGTGGACTTCTTCGCGCCCATCGTCGACGATCCGTACGATTTCGGACGCATCGCCGCCGCCAACGCGCTCTCCGACGTGTACGCGATGGGTGGCGAGCCACTCACCGCGATGAACATCGTGGGCTTCCCCACATCTACACTCCCGCTGGAGGTTCTGACGGAGATCCTCCGCGGCGGCCACGACATGGTGCGTGGCGCGGGCGCCGTCATGGCGGGCGGTCACACGGTGGTGGACGAGGAGCTGAAGTACGGACTCTCGGTCACCGGGCGCGCGGATCCCCGCCGCCTCCTCACCAACACGGGAGCGCGTGCGGGCGACCGGCTCGTGCTCACCA
>DATCXR010000215.1:0-1751 GCA_036565685.1 Gemmatimonadaceae bacterium | reverse complement strand
GCGTCGAATCGCGCTTCTCCTTCAGCGCGCCTACCGTAGTGCCGAACGTGCGAGCGAAGTTCGTCGCGAATACATCGGGCTCGACCGCCATCGGCCGCCGAAGCGACCCCTTCCCGTTACGCATCTTTCTCCCTTCCGAATCCGGAGTATCGTACCCATGAATAATATTCGCCGTTCAAGTTCCGGCGGGGTCAGGTATGGAATCGTGAATTGATACGACCTGCGTAGCGGACGTACCCGACATCGTCATTCCCGCGCAAGCGGGAATCCATATTGCACGGCTGAACATGGATCCCCGCTTTCGCGGGGATGACGATCGAGTGCGGGGATGACGATCGAGTACGGGGATGACGATCGAGTACGGGGATGACGGCGAAGCTTACGCTGGGTCGACATGCGCACGATCCCAAACCGACCCCTTCATCTCATCCCCCTCTCGCGTATCAACAACTCCGCGTTGAGCAGCGCCGCCCCCGCCGCCCCGCGCACGGTGTTGTGCCCCACCGCCACCAACCTGAGATCGAGGATCGGATCGCGCCTGATGCGCCCCACGGTCACGGTCATCCCGTCACCCGCATACGCATCGCGCCGCGGCTGCGGCCGATCGATCGCCTGCGTCACGACCACCGGCCTCTCGGGCGCACTGGGCAGCTCGCGCGCTGCTGCCGCGCCACTCCAATTCGCGATGGCGTCCGCGGCCTCCTCGGGACTCACGCTCCGCTCCAGCTCCACCGCGATGCACGCCGTATGGCCATGCTCCACCGGCACGCGGTTCACCTGCGCGCTGATGGGAAACCTCGCCGGCACTACCACGTCGCCCGCGATCGTGCCGAGCATCTTCAGTGTCTCGGTCTCGATCTTCTCTTCCTCCGCGCCGCCGATGTACGGGATCACGTTACCCACGATGTCGAGCGACGGCACGCCCGGATACCCCGCACCGGAGAGCGCCTGCAGCGTGGTGACGAAGAGCTTGCGGATACCGAAGCGCTGCTGCAGCGGCGCCAGCGCCAGAGTTATCACGATCGACGAACAGTTGCCGTTCGCGATTATCGCCCCCTCCCAATCGCGCCGCTCGCGCTGGACGTCGAGCAACGCGAGATGGTCGGGATTCACCTCGGGAATCACAAGCGGCACGTCGGTGTCCATCCGGTGGTTATTCGCGTTGGTCAGCACGGTTCGTCCGGCCTTCGCGAAGGCGGGCTCGATGCTCCCGGCCGCGGCCGCGTCGAGCGCCGAGAACACCAGCGGAGCGCTCACGGCTTCGGGCGTGCACGGGAGCACGGTGAGCTCGGCCGCGGCACGCGGCAGCTCGCCCTCCAGCCAGTGCGCCGCCTCGCAGTAGCGCTGCCCCTGTGAGCGCTCCGACGCGGCTACTTCCACGAGCTCTATCCATGGGTGGCCGTCGAGCAGGCGGACGAGAGTCTGGCCCACCGCTCCGGTGGCGCCGAGGATGGCCGCGGGAATCCGGCCGGCCGCGATGTCTGTCATGTCGGCTCTCTGCACTGGAGGATTCGCAAGATCACGACATTCTCGCCAACTCGAGCACGTCGTTCAGCACGCCCGCGGCGGTGACGGCGGGGCCGGCGCCGGGGCCGGTGATCACGAGTGGATTGCTGTCGTACCGCGCGGTGGTGAAGGCGAACTGGTTGTCGGTTCCGCTGAGGGCGCCGAGCGCGCTCGCGGCCGGCACTTCCACGAGACCCACGGTCACGGAGCGCGATGTGGCGGTGGCACGGTAGCGCAGCACTGCG
>DATCXR010000210.1:0-2648 GCA_036565685.1 Gemmatimonadaceae bacterium | reverse complement strand
TTCCACGGAACGAGGCGCCCTCCTGCCATCAGGAGCTACCCTGCCAGCCGAAGCCTCACCTCAGGAGGCGGGCTCCTGGAAGGGCCAGCGCTCCGCGCTGCGCCGTGGCGCCGATTCCCAGCCATACGTCGGCGATCTTCTGGGCCGCATCCCACGGCGCGCTGTTCGACTGGTTCGTGAGTACGATCACGCTGAGCCGCTCGTCGGGATAGCGGATGATGGCATTGGTGAAGCCACGCGTCTCGCCGTTGTGTGTGAGACGCGTACGTCCGCGGTCCTGATCCACGAACCAGCCGAAGCCATACTGTGTCGGCTCTCCGTCGCTCAGCACGTACTTCGTCCAGGAGAGTTTCCGCGCTGCCGCGCTCACGAGTGTGTGACTCTCGAGCGCGTGATCCCACCTGACCAGATCCGCCACCGATGTGTAGATCCCACCGTCGCCGAGTACGGCGCTGGTGGAGCTCTGATCGGTGCGCATGAAACCCCCGCCGCGCTCCGTATAGCCGTATGCGCGATTCGGAACGGTGGAGATCCCTTTCTCGTACGCCACCGACCCGTTCATCCCGAGCGGCGCGAAGATACGGTCGTGCAGGAAGCGCGCGAACGGCTCGCCGCTCACCTGCTCCACTAACAGCGCCAGCACCGCGTAGCCGGAGTTGCTGTAGCGAAAGTCGGAGCCGGGTGGGAAGTAGGTGCTATCGGCACGGCCGATGAGATCGAGCACGTCACGATCCTTCACCTGTACTGTCGCCGTGTCCGGAACGAAATCCTCGTACGCCCATAACCCCGACGTATGGGTGAGAAGATGGCGAACGGTGATGTCGCGGCCGTACGCGGGGAAGCCCGGCAGGATGTCTATCACGCGATCGTCGTAGCGCAGCTTCCCATCCTGCGCCAGCAGCATGATCGCCGTAGCGGTGAACTGCTTGGTGAGCGACGCCAGCCGATAATCGGTGTTGGGCGTCGAGCGCGTGTGCTTCTCGACGTCGGCGAGGCCGTACGAGTGGATGTATGCCACCTCTCCATTCTGGATTACCACGACGCTGGCGCCTGGTCCGTCGGGGCGGTCGTACTTCGCCATCAGCGAGTCCACGATCCGCCCGTTCGGCGCGGGAGCCGGCCCCGCGGACTCGGTGCGGGGGGTGGCGCGTGCGCAGCCAGCCACGAAGGCGAGCGACATGAGCAGAGTAGTGCGTGCGAGCGTGTCTTCGATCATGCGGTAGCATGCGGTTACCGCGCGCCACGCCGCAAGGCCGGGTGATGAGTCGAGCACCGCGCTGGCGGAGTCCGCGCCCACGGGCCAACTTTGCTCACTCACGTTTTGCTGCCTCCGTAGATCGGCGCGTCGCCCGCAGCGCGCCCACCCTGGTGACCCGTCGCCGCACGCCCTCCGTCGCTCGCGCCGCATTCTCGTCCCCATCCCATTCCGATGACCGCTCACTCCCAGCGCTCCCCTTCCCCGCGCCCGCGCCTGGCGATCTCCTTCGTCGTGCTCGCGACGCTCGTGATCGGGGCGTGCAGCCCCCGCGCGCGCACCGATCCGCCTCCCGCACGGCCCACCTTCATTGCCATCCCGCAGCCGAGCGGCACCGCCGCGCTCCTCCAGGCGGTGAGCGTGGTGGACTCGGAGGTGGTCTGGGTGAGCGGCCACCAGGGGACGTACGCGCGCACCACCGATGGCGGCGCCACCTGGCAGGCCGCGGTGGTGCCCGGCGCGGACTCGCTCCAGTTTCGCGACGTTCACGCGGTGGATGCGAACACCGCCTACCTCATGAGCGCCGGCAATGGTGAGCTCTCGCGCATCTACAAGACCACCGATGGTGGCGCGAGCTGGCAGTTGCAGTTCACCAGTCACGAGCCGAAGGCTTTCTACGACTGCATGGCCTTCTGGGATCCGGAACACGGCATCGCGATGAGCGACGAAGTCGGCGGTCGCTTTCCGATCATCGCCACAGACGATGGTGGCCGGAGCTGGAAGCCGGTCGCTCCCTCCGTGCTCCCGCCGGCACTCCCCGGCGAAGGGAGCTTCGCGGCGAGTGGAAGCTGCGTGGCGACGCGAGCGCCCGGCCACGCCTGGATAGGCACTGGCAACTCGAGCGCGGCGCGCGTCCTGCGCACCGCCGATCGAGGAAGGAGCTGGAGTGCCGCCACCACTCCCATCCCCTCCGCCGAGGGCGTCGGCCTAGCTTCGGTCGCCTTCCGCGACGATATGCACGGCGTCGCGATGGGTGGATCGATGATGGATACCTCCGCCCGCACCGAAGACGTCGCGATCACATCCGATGGCGGCAGGAGCTGGACGGCCGTGGGGCGCGCTCCCTTCCCGAGCGCCATCTACGGCGGAAGCTACGTACCCGGCGCGCGAGTACCGACGCTGGTGGCCGTGGGGCCCGGCGGCGCAGCCGCTTCGTTCGATGAAGGGCGCAGCTGGGTGACGGTGGACACCACCGCGTACTGGGCGGTGGCCTTCGCTTCTCCCAGCGCCGGATGGGCGGTGGGCCCGCGCGGTCGTATCAAACGCCTCGCTCTCATGAGCGGCCGCTGATCGCGGACGCGGCACGCATCACCGGTGCCGCGCGAAGAGTGTGGCGGGCGCGACAGCGTACGCAGGGCCTGCCTCTTGCACCTGCCTGCTGCGGCGGCAGCCG
>DATCXR010000180.1:0-24003 GCA_036565685.1 Gemmatimonadaceae bacterium | reverse complement strand
CGTCAGCGCTTCGCGCTCGCGCCAGCCGGTGAGAAGAAGGAACCGCAGGGCAGCAACCGCATACGGGTTCGCTGGCTTCGGGGTATCCGCCGACTTGGGGCGGTGTTTCGCCGTCTTTCCGGTCTTCGGGTTCCGGCGCCGCGTAGGGGCAGGCGGCAGGCCCTCCCGCTCTGCGCGATCGAGCGCATCACCCAGACGTGCAATCTCCTCGGGGGTGAGGAATCGTTCGCGCTGGCGTTCGGGGTAGGACTGAACTTCGTGGGCAGGATTGGAGTGCTTCGGGCGAGCGCCGTGCCGCTCTGCATAGGCGAAGAAGGAGCCGAGGAGAGCAAGCACACGGTTGGCTGCGTATGGAGTCGAGCGCAACTGACGGTGGAGCTTACTCACGTGGGAGGGCGTAACCTCCGCGACCTTCATCCGGCCGAGTCCAGGCACGACGCTGCGTCGCCACATGCGCGCGTACTCCTTCGCAGTGCTCTGCTTTAGGAGGGTGCGCACTTCGTCCAAGAAATGAGTACCCAGCTCGGCTACCGACGGCGCATCCCGGCTTGCAAGCTTCGCGGCGCGTCGGCCATCACGTTCCGCTCCCGGATCACGGCCGGCAGCGATCTCGCCCGCAAGGCGCTGGGCTTCGCGTCGTGCCTGTTCGACGGTGATCGACCCGTACTCGCCGATTGTTAGCTTCCGTTGGATCGCGGCTCGGCCCCCACCTGGGCGGCACCTGAATACGAAGGCGCGCTTGCCGGTAGGATGGACCCGCACGCCGAAGCCGGCGAGATCGGTGTCCCAGATGAACACCTCTCCTTCGGACTGTGGGTAGCTGTCGAGGAGGCGTTTCGTGATCTTCTGCGTGGGCATGTCGTCGGATTCTCCGGGCTGGCGAACGGGAAGGGAGCACCTTCGCGCGTGGTTCCGCGCTGCGTCGTTTCGGAACCACATCGGAACCACCAGCCGGGAATCTACAGTAATCCTCGGAAAGCGCCAGAGCAGCTAAGTCACGTAATCATATCAGATAAGACAACCAGCGGAATCGCCGTACATTCCGAGTAATCTGAATGGGGTTCAGGGGGTCGCGGGTTCAAATCCCGCCGTCCCGACTGAGAAAGAGGGCCGTGAGACACCGTGTACCGGTGTTTGACGGCCCTCTTCTGTTGCTCCGTGTTCATGACCCTACAATGGTACAGTCGGTTGCGCTCGCCGTCTGTCGGTCATTGCCCGATGCGCCGTCCGGAATTCCCGGACCCGTCACGGATTGCCTGCGTCGAGGCGGAAGAAATTGTTCTTCCCGCTGCCGATCACCACACGCAATCATCGACACATGTGCGGATTCTGGGAGCATCGGCTTCCGTAGGTCTCGAGGACAGAGACGGGGTACCGTACTAATGACCGAAGAAATGCGAAGAAATAGTCTATTGCGCTCGACGTCAGATGGTTCTACGATGTGAGCGCCGACAAGAGCACACCCGTCGCGAGGCGGGGTCGCAAAGCCAGGAGTCTCGTATGCAGGAACGCGAGATGGTCCAGCTGCCGAAGCAACGCGTCGATAGTTCCATCCTCGCGCACTCGGAATCCTGTTCGGCTGTCGTATTCGCTGACGCTCCGAGCTTCGCGCGGGCGCGCTGGGTCCTGGAGCGAAACCCTTCACCGCCTTTCCAGGAGCCGCGTAACCCATGCGACGAAGCAGAGGTGCCTTGATCTCCTTGATCGTGCTTGGCGCGGTTACGCTGGCGCTGCCCCTGACGTCTACTGGCGCCCAAGCGAACCCAGATAGTGTGAAGCTGCGCGATGAATGCCGGCTTGCGGCCCAGGTGATCCGCACCGGCCAGCCAGCGCCTAAAATGCAACAGTCTTGGGATCTCATCGCGGGCTGCCCCGAGGCTGGCGCCGTGAGTGCAATGGCGCTACGCCGGCTGCGATCAGATTCGGACCCCGCGCACTTCTCACAGGTGGCCGTGGTCGGGTTCAACGTACGTGATGCAGAGCTGTTCACGGCGGCGTTGGATGTGGCGGGTGACCAGGGCGCCTCGACGGTGGCACGCGCAGAGAGCTTTATTCTGCTTGTCAATCAGCTGACCGCCGACCGTGATGTGTCCTACGGTGAACTCACCCAGGCTGATACAATCTCAGGTTGCCCCCTGGGCTGGCTCGAGGACCGTGGTGCGCCGATCACGCTTACACCTTTACCTGCCGATGCCGCGCAGCGGGCAACTGCGGTAGCAAGCTCGGTGTCAGAGAGCCCGCGGGAGCCGTCTGTGGTCCGCATCGCCGCCGATTGCGTCACGCAGGGTTTGCGACAGCAGGCAGATCGTCAACACTGATTCCGAGTCTGCGTTCATCGCAACGTGTGACGACGAGTAATCATTAGCGGATAGGGGGCAATCTTTTCGAGCCTCGCTCCGTCAGCGCGTGGACCATAGATCAGTGGTCCACGCGTTGACTTAGCCCTACGCCTGAGATCTGGTATACGACCCCCTTCGACAATGCGAAAGGATACCCGAGAGAGGTTGCCGCCCCGCGCTACGGCCTCCATGATCCTCATATTTCTCGGCGGCTTCTAACTAAGCGCTGCGGCACAGGCCGATCCGACCATTGTGCAGCATCGGTGAGGTGCTCCCCGAAAGCTGATCCAAGTGTAATGTCAGTCCTCGACCGGAGGACTGATGAAGAAATCCCGATTTACCGAAGCTGAGATTGTAGCCATCCTGCAGGAGAATGACCGGGGCACGAATGCCCGGGAGCTCTGCCGCCGGCACGGGGTCACGGAGACCACCTTCTACCGCTGGAGGCGGAAGTACGGCGGCCTCCAGGTGAACGAGGCCCGCCGGCTCAAGGCCCTCGAGGAAGAGAACCGACGCCTCAAGCGGCTCGTGGCCGACCAGGCGCTCAATCTCCAGGTCCTGAAGGACCTACTGGGAAACGACTCGTGACCGCAACTGAGCGGCGGGCGGCGGTCAGGCAAGCGATGACTGCCGCGGGCATCTCCGAGCGGAGAGCGTGCCGCTTCACCGGCTTCTCTCGCTCTGGCCAGCGCTACACGACCAGGCGCGCGGCTCGAGGCGAGATAAGAGAGCGGCTGCACACACTGGCCACCTTGAGGCCACGCTGGGGATACTGGCGACTGCACCTCCTCTTGCGGAGAGAGGGGCCTGAGGTGAACCGGAAGCTCACCTACCGGCTCTATCGCGAGGAGGGGCTCGGCGTGAGGCGCAGGAAGCGCAAACGCGTCGCCGTGCCGCGTACACCCATGGCCGCTCCCAGTAAGCCGAACGAGAGGTGGAGCATGGACTTCGTGAGCGATGCTCTCGCTGACGGGCGGAAGATCCGAGCGCTGACTATAGTGGACGACTTCACGAGGGAATCGCCCGCCATAGAGGTGGACTTCCCGTTGGGCGGCGAGCGAGTGGTGCGCGTCCTGGAAGATCTCCGAGTGACACGTGGTCTGCCACGTAGCATCGTGCTGGACAACGGGCCCGAGTTCAGTGGGCTGGCCTTGGATCAGTGGGCGCATCGCAGAGGCGTGGTGCTCGACTTCATGACGCCTGGTCGGCCGGTGGAGAACGCGTACATCGAGAGCTTCAACGGCCGCTTCAGGGACGAGTGCTTGAACGAGAGCTGGTTCGTAAGCCTGGCCGATGCCCGTGCGACGATAGAGGCGTGGCGGATCGACTACAACGAGGCTCGGCCGCACAGCAGCCTAGCCGACCGAACCCCAGCGGAGTTTGCGAAGGAGCTGCTGATGGCTGATTCTTCAACCTGCTACTCACCCGACTGACATCATACTTGGATCAGTGTTGGGGAGCACCTCAGGTTGTATGATGCTCCCCTCGATTCCCTGCAAAAGCCGATTGACTCGGATTCCACGCAATATCCGATCTCTCTGTCTTGTGAGCTTCACGGCCCATTCCCCAATACATAACTCGCTATGCGTACCTATCTGATACCAATTCTCTTGACAGTTCTGTCGACGAGTTTGAGCGCGCAGGCGAGCCCAGACCAGATTCACCACAAGAACGACTGCCGCCTGGCTGCTCAGACGCTCCGTAGCGGTCATCCCGGGCCTAAGACCGAATGGGCGCTCTCCATCATCACGAGTTGCGGAAACGACGGCGCTACCGCGCTAGCAGAAGCAATCCGTGCGATGCGCATTTCCACCGACACAGCGACACTCAAATACATGAGGTACCAGGCTGGAAGCTTCCGCGATGCTAACGTGTTTGCTGCGGTGCTCGAGGTGGCAGGTGATCCTGGTGCCAGCGTGCCCGCTCGTGTCTATGCTTTGCTTGCATCCCAGGACATTGCCAACCCGGGCCTCCGCTACTCGTTCGCCGACGCCACGACAGACCTCGATGAAGAGGGACGTCCGCGGTGCGACGGGCTGTGGAGGAGAGTGAGCGATCACAGGCAGGTGAACGGTGCTCCGCTGCCGCCCGACTTTAGGAGTCGGGTATACGACGTCCGTCGACAGATTCGATCAGATTCCACGTCGCCCAGACTGGTGCGTGCTGCGACGTTCTGTCCATTCTGACGTAGTATGGAGTCGCTGTCGTGAACCGCCCCGGTATCGTCGGAGACGCCAAGCGTACCACGCTTGGCGTCTCCGACGATACCGGGGCGGTTCGCCTATTCGGATGCCGGACGGGACCTAATTGTCACCAATCAACTATGGGACGGAACCGTGCACCGTTCATTCGTGCTTTCAGTGGCCGCGCTCATGCTGCCTTCAGCGTCGCTTCTCGCTCAGGCGAATCCCGGGGCTATCAAGGCGCGCAACGATTGTCGTCTCGCGGCACAAATCGTTCGCACCGGCCAGCCGGCGACGAAGGCGGAATGGGCCTGGGACATGATTCACGCGTGTCCCGAGGCGGGCGATGCCTCAGCAGCAGCGCTCGACCGTCTGCGAAGTGATGACGACACAGCCCACTTCACACCTGTCATGCGTGTCGCATTCAATGTACGAGACGGAGAGCTTTTTACGACCGCCTTGAACATCGCGGGCGATGGAGGTGCCAGCCCGACGGCGCGTGAGGCAAGCTTTCTCATTCTCATTGATCAGCTGACGGAAGACAGATTCGTAACATTCGACGAGATCAGTCGAGCAACTGTCGTGTCGGGGTGTCCGTTGGGTTCGGTAGACGACCGGGGAGTACCGACTCTTCAGTCGCCCTTGCCGTCCGACGCGGTCGCGAGCGCAAGCAGCATCGCGAGCTCGGTAGCCGATGACCCCGGTGCGCCCGAAGCCGTTCGCGTCGCGGCGGATTGTATTACCCAGGCGATCCGTCAGCGCTCTCTCTGGCAACCGTAACGGATAGGGAGCGATCTTCTCGAGTCTCGCTTCGTGAGCGCGTGGACCCTAGTGCACTGGTCCACGCGCTGGCTTCTCGCTGCACCGGGGACCGGGCATGCGTTCCCGCAAACAAGAGCCCACCCGCCGCGAGGCGGGGTCGCAAAGCCAGGAGTCTCGTACGCCATATTGCCGAATGATCCGCAGCCTTCTGCTCACCATCCTATTTGCCGCCGCTTCGTCGGTTGCAGGTGCGCAGACGGAATCGGTGCTGGTAGAGCACCGGAATAACTGTCGTCTCGAAGTGCAGACGCTCGAAAGCGGCCACCCCGGGCCCAAGACCACCTGGGCAATCGGTATCATACCGACCTGCGTAGAAGAGGGTGGTGCCGCAGCACTCGCATCCGCCGTACGGGGACTGCGAGCCTCCACGGACACCGCCACGCTGCACCTGCTGCGTCGCCAGGCAGGACGTTTTCGCGATGCAGACGTGTTTGCCGCACTGACGGAGGTAGTCGGAGATCCGGCTGCCAGCGCGCCTGCGCGAGTCTACGCGCTCCTGGCAATCGGAAGCATCATCTACCCGAACGAGAGGACCACCTTCGCGGACGCCACGACCGATCTCGATGCCGAGGGCCGTCCTCGCTGTAACCGGCAGACGACTTACATCACTGACTACCACCAGGTTCAGGGAACCCCGCTGCCGGCGGACTTTCAGATGCGAGTGGATGAGCTTCTCAGGCGGATTCGCGCTGACTCATCCACGCCGCCAATGGTCATGGCGGCAACGAACTGCGGGTACTGAAGCCTGAAGTACGTGAGCGCGGTGGTTTTGGCGCTCGTTCTTTGGAGATCAGATGCGTCTGGGTGGCGCGCGATGCCCAAAGAGCCTACGCCTCATAGGAGAGCAGTCACGCGGAGCGGTGACGCCGCACTCGCCGGTGCCGTCTTGGAGACGCGGAGTACCACCGTCCCGACTATGGAAATTTCCGTTGAGCGACTTTTTTGAGGGGCCGTTGAACGGGATGTCTGCATCGCATCCGCTGTTTTCGCCTCCCTCGGGCCGATCGCCCGACGATGGCAAGGACAACTCTTGAATCGCCCGGGATAGTCGGAGGCCGCAACTGCGCAGTTGCGGCCTCCGACTACTCCGGGCGATTCGATCGCTGGCCAGCCTTCTCCGGCCACCGCCCTCACTTCAATGTCGATCACCGCGCAGGCACGGTAGGCGCGTCATTCGCCTCCTGGCGCCGCCCCTTCATTCGTCATCTATGTGTGCGAGCTCCGCGCGAACCTCCGGATGCTTCCGCAGCAGGTACCACCACATCACGCACAAACCCAGGATACTGCCCATATAGATGGCTGGCCAGGCAAAGGCTGCACCCAGTCCGGAGATCCCGAACATTGTCGTGACACCTGCGATGCCCAGCAGGAGCAGGATGCCGACCACGACGGCCAGCATCAGCACCGCCGGTGTGCGAGCCGCGACCTGAATTACGATCACGCTGAGTTCCGCGATTCCCAACCAGACAGCGAGATGGAATACTGTGAAGACGACCACGGCGACCCATTGCGGAGCGGACTGGTCACTCACGACCGACGTGAAGCTGCCGCCTATCAGCGACGCGAGTCGCAAAGGGTCGCCGTTCACCGCGCCGACGAGAAGAATCCAGAACCACACTACGGCCGCCCCGAGCACACCGGCACGTACCACCTCGTGGGTGTGCATTTGCTCCGCATCGGGAATGAATTGACGGATGTTACCTGAGCTTTCAGAAGTTGCCATGATGAGCCTCGAAGAATTGGACATCAGCACGATATTTCGGTCGGTCACCGCGCTCTCAGCATGCGCACACGAGGAGGCCGATCAGGTCGGATGACACCGCTTCCCGGGAAGTAGCGGGAGTAGCCGTTGCATCCGATGGGATTTCGAGCGACATATCCAATCTACCTCTCGTGGATGGTTGCCCGAAGCCCTGCACGCGGGGTTGGCGCGGGCCGCGGGATACTATTCATTGTTGTTCGTTGCGTCCCTTCCTTCTGACACGGCCTGAAGGGTACATCCTCGAAAAGATGGAGCTTCCCGCCGGACTATGAATCCAGCCCAGACTGGCGGCCCTAGCGTCGACCTCAATGCGGACATGGGCGAGAGCTTCGGGCGCTACCGCCTGGACGATGTCGAGCTTCTCGAAACCGTCACGTCGGCGAGCATCGCCTGCGGCTTCCACGCGGGCGATCCTGTCACCATGCGCGAGGCGGTGACGGCGGCGCTGCAGCACGGAGTCGTCATCGGCGCCCATCCGGCGTATCCCGATCTCGCGGGATTCGGCCGCCGCGATATGGCACTCGCGCCGAATGAGATAGAGGCTATCGTGGTCTATCAGGTCGGCGCACTTCAGGGTGTGTGCGCATCCGTGGGCGCACGGCTCCGATACGTGAAGCCTCACGGAGCCCTGTACAACCGCGCGGCACGCGACGCAGCGGCCGCGGAGGCCATCGTGCGCGCGATCGGATCGGTGGATCGGTCCCTGGCGCTTCTCGGATTGGCCGGAAGCGCCATGATCAATGCTGCCGAGAAGCTGGGTGTCCGAGCCGTGAACGAGGTGTTCGTTGACCGCGCGTACCGACGGGATGGGTCGCTCCTTCCCCGCAGCGAGACAGGCGCGGTACTGACCGACGTCGATGCAGTCGCGGAGCGCGCGCTACGGATGGTGACCACTGGCAGTGTGGAGGCTGTGGACGGCTCGGTGCTGCAGGTTCGCGCCGAGTCGCTCTGCACGCATGGCGACGGTGTACACGCTGCCGAGATGGTACGTGCGGTTCGGCGGCGCCTTGAAGAACGCGGCGTCGCGGTCGCTCCATTCGTGAACAGTTAGTCGAGCGTGAAGGACTTGCCGACTATCGTGCCGTTGGGTGACGAGGCGCTGCTGGCGACCTTCGCTCCGACGATTTCGTGGGACGTGGGGGAGCTGGTACGTGGCGCGGCGTCGCGGATACGGAAGCTGGCGCGCCCGGAGATCACCGACGTGGTGCCTTCCTACACGACGCTCGGCGTGTACTACGATAGCTCCTCGATCTCTTACGCGGCTGTCGCCGCACTCGTAGCACCGCTGCTGACTGCGGGGGAGGCGCCTCAGGGCAGCGACGGCACCATTCTCGAGATTCCCGTGCGCTACGATGGCCCCGACCTCCTCGAGGTTGCCGAGCGCACGGGCCTCACCGTGGCCGGGGTGATCACCCGCCACTCGGGACGAAGCTACCGCGCGTACGCGTGCGGTTTTCAGCCCGGCTTCGCGTATCTGGGCGAGCTCGATGAGGCGCTGGCGTTGCCGCGGCGCGCATCTCCGCGGCTCCGTGTGCCGGCCGGTTCGGTGGCCATTGCGGGGATGCAGACCGCCGTCTATCCACTTCAGACACCTGGTGGGTGGCACATCATCGGCTCCACTTCGCTCCGCATGTTCGATGCGACTCGCGAGCCCCCAGCGCTCATCAGGCCGGGCGATGTCATTCGGTTCGTGAAGGCCGAGTCATGATAACGGTGACGTCAGCTCCGCCTTTCGCGACGATCCAGGATCTCGGCCGCCCCGCATACCGGGACTGTGGCGTGCCGGTATCGGGATTGGCCGATCGCGATTCCGGGCTGGCGCTCAACGCAATGCTCGGCAACGAGCCCAATGCCGCCATGATCGAATGGGCCGTCGCCGGCGGAGCGCTTCGTTTCGAGAGAGATTGCGCGGTCGCCATCGGCGGGGCGGAGGCCGAGTGCTTCATGGACGGGAGGCCGGTCGATAGGTGGGCAGCCGTGTCGATCCACGCGGGGGCGGAGCTCCGGGTTGGTCGGATCACCCGTGGCCGCTTCCTGCTCGTGGCCGTCCGGGGAGGCATAAACGTCCCGCTCGTGATGGGGAGCCGCTCGACGCTTCTCAGTGCGGCGCTGGGCGGCCTCGAGGGGCGGCGGCTTCGCAATGGAGACTCCCTCCCGATCGGGGACATGTGGAACGCGCGCGCGTCGCGTTCCGCGGTTGGTCCGGTGAAATTCGACGGCACCGTCCACGTCGTACGCGGCCCTCAGGCGGAGCACTTCGATTCTGCTGCCTGGGACGAGCTGCTCGGCACGGAGTTCATCGTATCGCACGCCTCCGATCGGACCGGCTTCCGGCTTCAGGGCTCCGAGCTTCGCTGCCGTTTCGCCGCGGCTCTTCCGTCCGAGCCAACCTGCATCGGCGCGATTCAGGTGCCCGACAGTGGCGAGCCGATCGTGATCATGCAGGACGGCCCGACGATCGGCGGCTACCCGAAGATCGCGGTGATCCGGTCAGCGTGGATCTCGCGATTCGCGCAACTGATGCCGGGCGAGAGCGTCCGTTTCGTGATTGACCAATGAGATGCGCGAGCACCACGACGCCGGCCGCCGCCGCAACGGGAACGGAGTCGGTGCGATCGTCTTCCGCTATCACTCAGCACCCCATCAACATCCCGTAGAGCTCATGGCCAGCGAAGTCGCGATTGTTTCAGACAGGTCAACTTCACGGCGTGTCACCTCCGCGCTCCTCGGTGCCGCGTTCCTCATGGCGACGTCTGCCGTGGGGCCCGGCTTCCTCACTCAGACCGCAGTGTTCACCGCGGAGCTGGGCGCGAGCTGTGCGTTCGTCATCCTGGCGTCCATCGTCTTCGATCTCGCCGCACAGCTCAACATCTGGCCCGTGATCGTCGCGAGCGGAGATAGAGCGCAGGATGTGGCGAACAGTGTACTCCCGGGGCTCGGATACCTGCTCGCCGCGCTCGTGGCACTCGGCGGCCTTGCCTTCAACATCGGCAACGTCGCGGGCGCAGGGCTCGGAATGAACGTCATGTTCGGAGTCCCGGTGTCCACTGGTGCCGCGATCAGCGCGGCGATCGCCATCGCGATCTTCCTGGTGAAGGAAGCGGGACGAGCGATGGACCGCTTCGCACTCCTCATGGGCTTCGTCATGATCGCACTCACCGCGTACGTGGCGGTGGCATCGCATCCGCCCGTGGCCGAGGCGGCGCTGCGGGCGGTGGCACCCACGCGCTTCGATGGTTTCGCGATCGTGACGCTCGTGGGCGGCACCGTGGGCGGCTACATCACCTTCGCCGGCGCACACCGGCTGGTCGATGCCGGCGTGACCGGCGCTGTTGCGGTTCGCCGCGCGAACGGGTCGGCCATCACGGCGATCGGCGTGGCCTCGCTGATGCGCGTGCTCCTCTTCCTGGCCGCGCTCGGCGTGGTAGCCGCGGGGCTCACGCTCGATCCGGCCAACCCGCCCGCGTCGGTGTTCAAACTGGCGACGGGGAACGCGGGCTACCGGATCTTCGGCGTGGTGATGTGGGCGGCCGCGATCACCTCGGTGGTTGGCGCAGCTTACACGTCCATCTCCTTTCTGCGCGGGATGGCGAGGAGCGTGGATCAGTACTGGTCGCGTTGGGTAGTGGCGTTCATCAGCATCTCCGCGGTGGTGTTTCTGCTCGTAGGCAGACCAGTACGTGTGCTTGTACTGGTGGGTGCGCTCAATGGGCTGATTCTCCCGCTCTCACTCGGCGTGATGCTGGTGGCGGCGTACCGGACGAACATCGTGGGCGATTATCGGCACCCGCGCTGGCTCGCGGCCGCGGGCGCGCTGGTGGCGCTGGCGATGCTGGTGCTCGGCATTTACACGCTTGCCACGCAGATCCCGGAATTTCTGTAGGCCGGGTAACGAACATTGCTCCAGCCGTGGCGGGTTTGATTCCCGCCATCCCGATGGGAATAGAGAGAGGGCTCGTGTGCTTTTCACGTCAAGCACACGGGCCCTCGATTCATCCAGCACTTGCCCACTCAGGCGATCGCTTTCTGCAACGCTCCGCACAGTGCGTCCGTGCTCACGCCGCTGCAACGCGCGGCTTCGTGCACGCTCACGGCGCTGCCGCCGCAGCTGTCGACTTTGAACTGCCGGAACACGTTGGCTGTAACTGGATAGCGCTCGATGATCTCTTTGACTGTCCGCGCGCAGTCGAGTTCCCTGGTCTCCATCTCGTCTTCTCCGGTAGAGGTATCTCGAGGGGTCGAACTGACATCCCTCGAACCACGCCTCAATTGTAGACCGTGTAGCTTTGTATAGAGTCAAGCCCTTTCGGCACCTGGTTGGGCATCCAGGCCGGGCCGGATCGCGGTTCTGCCCAAGCAGCTGAGGCTCGAGCGCCCTAGTCGTCGCTGTCATCGCGCGCGACCGGTGGGCGACGGGCCGCGTATCTTCCCCGTATCCATGTCGAGGAGGGAGCGCGTGCCGGATTACAGCTATCTGATCGTCGGAGGCGGCATGGCCGCGGCTTCGGCGATTACCGGAATTCGCGAGGTGGATGATACCGGCTCTATCGGGGTGATCACCTCCGAGCCTCATCCGCCCTACAACCGCCCGCCGCTATCGAAGTGGCTCTGGCGTGGAAAGCCGCTGACCAGCATCTGGCGAAAGGCGAACAGCAGCACCGTCACGTATCATCAGGCGTGCACCGCGCGCGCGCTCGATCCGGCCGCGAAGGAAGTGACGGACGAGGAGGGGACGGTCTACCACTACGACAAGCTCCTCCTCGCCACCGGCTCCACGCCGCGCCGCCTGCCATTCGGCGATGAGCGGACCATCTACTTCCGTACGCTCGACGATTACGAGCGCGTGCGCAAGGTCGCGGAGCGCGGCGATCGCTTCGCCGTCATCGGCGGCGGGTTCATCGGGTCGGAGATGGCGGCAGCGCTGGCGGGGATCGGCAAGAAGGTGTCGCTGATCTTTCCCGACGAATCCATCGGGAGCCGCATGTATCCGGCCGGCCTCGCGCGATGGCTCGACGACGTCTTCCGAGCCAGAGGCGTGAGCGTGGTACCGCGCACGAGGGTGATCGGCTGCGAGTCGAGTGGAGAGGGGGCCGTGTTGCGAGTCGCCAGCGCCGAAGACGGAGGTGAGCGCGACATCGAAGTCGACGGCGTGATCGCCGGCATCGGCGTCGAGCCGAACGTCGAGCTGGCGCGAAGCGCTGGGCTCACGGTGAACGATGGAATCGTCGTAGACTCGTCGCTGCGCACGAGCCATCCGGACATCTACGCTGCCGGCGATGTCGCCTCCATCTACAACGGTGCGCTCGGTCGGCACCGCCGCGTGGAGCACGCCGACAACGCCAACAACACGGGCGGCTACGCGGGGGTGGCGATGACAGGGCGCAACGTCTCGTACGAATACCTGCCGTTCTTCTACTCCGATATGTGGGAGCTCGGCTACGAGGCGGTCGGCGAGGTGGACTCGCGCCTGGAAATGGTCGAGGAGTGGAAGTCACCAAACGAAGAGGGCACTGTCTACTACCTGCGGGATGGGAGAGTGCGCGGGGCGCTGTTCTGGAACGTGTACGGCATGGTGGGAACGGGGAGGCGGCTGATCGCGTCGGGCGCTGCGCGGCGCTGAGAGGCGATCTCTCGCGACGCCCACCGCTGAACACGGGCTCGCCCGTCGCCAGAGTGTAGCGCATAAACTCGGTGATGAATACGGTCTGGAGGAAGACCGCGACGGCCGTCACCCACAGGAGCGAGAACCCATGCCGGACGAAGACGGCGGGGCCGAGCAGGAACTCACCGCTCCCGATGGATGCTCCCAGTACGATCACGCCGGGGCCGACCACCCCGAGCCACGCGAGTCCTCGCGGCGCGGGCGGCGTGGGCAGCTCCGCGCACACCCAGGGAGCGAGTCCCGAGCGTGCTTCCAGCGCGCGTTCGGCCTGCCGCACGGCTGGCGCAGCGGACACGGGTTCTCCCTAGACATCTAGGTATCCGGCGGGCGAAGTCGCGGCGGAGATTGGCAGCCTCGACAGCTCGTCGTGGGACGCGGATGACCCGGCTGGTAGCGGTCCCCGCACCCGCCATGCGCGCAGCACGTCGTATGCCGTTGCGGCGCTGGCACTCCACTGGGCGCACCGTATCTTGGCGGCAGACTCTCTATCCGACGCGACACTTGCGCATGACCGACCTCCTTCGCGACCGGCTCCACCTCGCCGCTCGACTGAACCACCCGCTGGAGGACCGATGAGCGTACGGCTATGAGACGTCGACTGAAGGCAGGAGCGATCGCGGCGGGTGGAGTGGCAGCGGCAGCGGCAGCCGCGCTGGGCGCCGGAAATCTGCTATGGGACCGTGGCACCGCGCGCATGGCCGAGAGGATCGCTTCGCGTACGCGCGCGTCGAATGGTGTCGCACCAACCGTATACTCGCGCGATCAACTCGCCGGCCTGCCGGCGCCCGTCGTGCGCTACTTCGAGTTCGCCCTCACGCCAGGCCAGCCGCTCGTCCGCCAGGCGCGAATCCGCCAGGCGGGAACGTTCGCGCAGCAGCCCGGTAGCTGGAGTCCCTTCACGGCTATCGAGCAATTCAACGTCCGTCCGCCCGCGTTTGTGTGGGACGCGCGCATCCGGATGGCGCCCCTGGTCTCCGTGCGCGTGCGCGACAGCTACGTCGACGAGGAGGGCGCGACGCTCGCCAAGGTCGCGGGCCTCATTACCGTGGCCAACCTCCACGGCACGCCGGAACTGGCGTCGGGCGCGCTGCTCCGCCATCTCGCCGAAGCCGCGTGGTTCCCCACGGCGCTCCTGCCGAGCGAAGGCGTGAAGTGGGAGGCGATAGACGACAGCACCGCGCGCGCCACGCTCACCAGCGGTGCGACGACGGCGTCACTCGAGCTCGGCTTCGGCGAAGGTGGTGAGATCGTAAAAGCACGCGCGATGCGTTACCGCGCGGTCGGTGACACGTTCTTGCTCACACCATGGTCGGCGGAGTACCGCGCCTACGAGCGCATGGGTGACATGATGATCCCGACGGAGGCCGAGGTACAGTGGGAGTTACCTGATGGGGCATATCCCTACTGGCGTGGGCGGACCGTGAGCGCGGAATACTCCTTCGCGAATATGGCGCCGTGAGAAGCCGAGCGACTGCACGCGACGTGACCCGCGCGCCGGACCAGCGACCTCTGCGCTACTCGAGGGGCTCATCCCCAGTCTGGCGCCGCACTCTCCGTAATGACATCGTTAGAGACGACCAGTCACGAAGAACCCTTTCATCGGGAGGCCATCATGATGGCCGGAACTCGCACGATTCGCACGGGGCTGATCGTCGGCCTGATCGCGTATGCGGCGGTCGCGCTGTTCTACAGCGCATTCGACCTGCTGGCGGCGCGCGGGAGTCTCTACACGGTCGACCTGCTCGGCAAGGCGGTGTTCCGAGGGCTGCGCGATCCCGCCGTGCTCCAATTCCCGATCGCGCGTGATCCGCAGGCCATCTTTCTGTACAATGGTCTGCACCTCGTCCTCTCGCTGATCATCGGGCTCATCGTGGCTAGAATGATCGTGCATGCCGAGCGAGCTCCGTCGCAGGGACTGATCGTGCTGCTGGCGCTCGTGGCGGGCGGCATCGCAACCGTGTTCATCGTCGGCTACCTGACGGAGCCGATGCGCGCTCTCCTCCCGTGGTGGTCGATCGTGATCGCGAACGTGCTGGCTGCGCTCCTGGCAGGAGCGTACCTGCTCTACACGCGTCCCGGGCTCTGGGGCCGACTCACGGGAGCAGTGCCATCGGGGACGGTGCTCGCGGGGAAGGGGTGAAGCATCCAGGGGAAGGTGCGCGCCATTGACGCAGGTAGTTGACACCGGTACACGGGCTCGGCGCATGTCTTGCACGCGAGCCGAACAGCACACGCTCCCGTGTCGGTCGATCGTAAGTACGGTGTCTCCCTCGAGGATGGCTATGCGACATCGCCAGTCGTGCTACGCGGCTCGGTCATGCATGGTCGTTGCGCACTCGTCCATCGCGTCGCTCCATCCCGGCTGCCGGTGCGCATGCTGAGAATCGCGCGCGCCACCATTGCCGTCGCCGCGATCGCGCTCGTTTTCGAAACGAGCTCGCCGAGCGCGGCTGCTACGACGCTCGCATTCGCTTCGGCGGCGCAGCACGCCGACGCTCGCTCAGCGATTCCCGAATTGCGCGTGGGCATCCGGGATACCGGAGAGGCCCAGCCTGGGACGGCAAGGGTCGACCGCTACATCTCGTACGACTCCAGCGCCAAGTCCGTCGCCATCGTACTCGTCGCTGCCGCGAACAGCGCGCAGGGCGGCTTCAACTTCAACGGTGGATCGGTCGGCAATCAGACGATCACCGTTCCGCTCGGCTGGTCGATCGACATCGACTTCCAGAATCACGACGTGGTTCCGCACTCGGCGGTGGTGATAGCCGCGCAGACGCCGCTCCCCCCGGTGCCGGAGAAGCCCGCGTTCGCGCGCGCATACACGAGTCAGCTGATAGACGGGCTTCCGGCACAAACCGGCCATGACACCATGCGGTTCACGGCCGACAAAGCTGGTGATTACCTGATTGCATGCGGAGTTCCCGGTCATGCCCTGAGCGGCATGTTCATCCGGTTCGTCGTCTCGGCGAACGCAACCGCGCCGAGCGACTCGGGGACTGTCGCGTCCCCATAGGAAGTCGCAGTGAGGCATGCCGCGGCATGCGGCAACAACGCGGGAGTCGATGCCATGAACTCGCTTGATGCACGAGCTTTCGGGCGGAAGTGCTGGCTGGTGATCGGGACGCTTCTGCTGGCGGGGGCGAACACGGCGCTGCGCGCACAGTCGAACTGGACCACTTACGGCGGGAGCGATTGGAATCAGCGATGGTCGAATCTGAAGCAGATCACCACGCGGAACGTCGGCTCCCTGGTGCCGAGAATGGTGATCCAGACCGGCACCAAGCCTGGCTCGTTCGAGAACACACCCATCGTGGTCGGCGATACGATGTACGTGACCACCCCATACAACGACGCAGTCTTCGCGTACGACCTCGCCAAGAAGAAGGAGATCTGGCGGTTCGGCTACAAGCTCGCACCCGCTACGTACTGCTGCGGCCCGAACAACCGGGGCGTGGCGATCGCGGATGGCAAGGTGTTCTTTGGCACCCTCGATGGCCATCTCGTCGCGCTCGATGCGGGCACCGGAAAACAGGCCTGGGATACAGAGGTCGCGCCCGCCGATTCGAGCTACAGCATAACGGCGGCCCCGCTCGTGGTCGGACAGAACGTGGTTGTCGGCGTCTCCGGCGGCGAGTACGGCATCCGCGGCCATCTGGACGCCGTTGACATAGCCACGGGCAAGCCGGCGTGGCGCTGGTATTCGATTCCCGCACCCGGCGACGACTCGACAGCGCCCAATGGATGGTGGGGCACCTGGGCGCCCAAGGCCGAGGAGGCCGACCTGCATCGCGACATCGCTCGAGAGAAGGCCGATAGTGCGAAGTACCCGGATGCGTGGAAGCAGGGCGGAGGCGGCGTCTGGATGACGCCAGCGTACGACAAGGAGTTGAACCTGCTCTACTTCACGGTGGGTAATCCCTCGCCCGATCTCGACGGCTCGGTGCGTCCCGGAGACAACCTGTTCACCGATTGCATCGTCGCGGTGGACGCCGCCACCGGTAAGACCAGGTGGCACTACCAGGTGGTACCGCACGATGTTTGGGATCTCGACCAGACGTCGCCGCCGGTTGTCATGACGCTGAACGGACAGAAAGTCGTGGTGCAGGCAGGGAAGACCGCATGGATGTACGTACTCGACGCGAAAACGGGGAAGCTGATTCGCAAGACGGAGAACTTCACGCCGCAGAAGAACATGTTCGCGCTCCCGACGCCTGAGGGCACGTTGATGCTGCCCGGCGCGAATGGCGGCTCCGAGTGGTCGCCTATCTCGGTCGACCCGAACCTTCACTACGCGTACGTGGCCGGGCTCAACCAGCCGATGCTCTACAAGGTGCATCCCGCGCCGTACGAGAAGGGACGTCTCTGGCTCGGCTCGGCCTTCAACCTCGCGCCGGGCGCTTCGCAGAACGGCACCTTCACGGCAATCGACCTCTCCACCGGCAAGATCGCGTGGCAGAACCAGATGGAAGAACCGATGATGGGTGGATCGGTGGTTACCGCGGGCGGCCTGGTGTTCACCGGCGAAGGGAACGGAAACTTCAACGCGTTCGATGCGAAGACGGGGAAGTTGCTCTGGCAGTTCAATGGTGGCGCGGGGTGCAACGCGGCTCCCATCAGCTTCGAATGGCATGGCGAGCAGATGATCGCCGTTGCCTGCGGCGGCAACTTCCAGTTGGGCTACCCGCTGGGGGGCGCGGTCTTCGTCTTCGGCTTGCCGAAGCAGGGCTCCTGAGCCCCGCATGTCGCGCATCGTGATTGTGGCGCGGATCGCTCGGTGCCAGCGTGCAGCCACGCCGCGGGCACGCCACGTGCTCCTCACCGCGGTCCTATCGATGAACCCGGGCAGGAGGAAGAAACAATGACAGCTTCGAGCGCCGTAAAGACCGGGGTGCCCACCTGGCAGCTCGACCCGACTCATTCGAGCGTCGAGTTCTCCGTCAAGCACATGATGATGACTACCGTGCGCGGCCGCTTCAAGGACATCGAGGCAACGCTCACGGGGGACCGGGACCACCCGGAGCAGGCCGGAGTGCAGGCGAGCGTCAAGACGGCGAGCATCGACACCGGCGTAGCCGACCGCGATGCGCACTTGCGCGGTCCCGACTTCTTCGACGCCGAGAGCTTTCCGCAGATCACCTTCCGCAGCTCGCGGGTGGAGAAGGCGCCGAAGCAGGAGGGCGATCGCTTCCAGGTCAGCGGCGAGCTGGTGATTCGCGATAGCTCGATGGACGTGACGTTCGACTGTGAGTACGCGGGGCGGGGGACTGACCCGTGGGGGAAGACGCGCGCGGGTTTCAGCTTCCGGACGGAGATCGATCGTCGCGAATGGGGACTCAAGTGGAACCAGGCACTCGAGACCGGCGGCGTACTGGTGGGCAACAAGGTCCACATCGAGGGGGAAGTACAGTTCGTCAGACAGGACGAGTAGCTGGCGGCTGACTGCCGCAACGCATCTGGTCGATGCTCTACCGCGCTGGCGCTACGCGCCGACCGTGGCTCGACCTCCGCGCAGTGCGACGTCGAGCGAGCTGCTCGCCGCGTCCGACATCGCGAGAGGCGCCATGCTCCAGCGCAGGTAGACGGCGCTCATCGTGAAGCCCGCACCGAAGCTCGCGAATACCACGCGGTCGCCGCGCCGAAGTTTGCCCCTCTCGTACCACTCGGCGATGCAGAGCGGGATGCTCGTCGCAGCCGTGTTCCCGTAGTGATCGATGTTCGTCGCCACCTTCTCCGCCGGCATACCCACCCGGCGCGCTACCGCGTCGATTATCCGGCGGTTGGCCTGGTGCGGAATGAGCCAGTCGATGTCGTCCACGCCGAGCCGATTGCGCTCGAGGAGCGCGCTCGTGACACCGCTCAGCCCTTCGACCGCCGCGCGAAAGACGGCCGGCCCGTCCTGCACCACGAAGTGCTCCCGCTGTAGCACGCTTTCGAGCGACGCCGGTCGTGCGCTCCCGCCGGCGGGCATGTAGAGGAGCGCCGGGTCCACCGGATCGGTGCGACAGACGCTGTCGATTATCCCGCCTTCGTCGTCCGCCATTGCCGGCTCGAGGAGCACCGCGGTAGCGGCATCGCCGAAGAGGATGGATGTGCCGCGGTCGTCGAGATTGGTGATCGCCGACATGCGCTCACCGGCGCAGAGGAGGACGCGCCGCGCGCGACCCGTGGCGATGAGCCCCTCGCCCACGAGGAGCGCGTAGGCGAAGCCGGAGCACGCCGCCGAGAGGTCGAAGCCCCACGCCTGGTGAGCTCCCAGCTTCCCCTGCACGATGGCGGCGGTGGGGGGGAAGAGGTAATCGGGCGTGGTGGTCGCGACGATGATGCAATCCACGTCGTCGGGCGTGATACCCCGACGCTCGATGCATTGCACTGCGGCCGGCACGATGAGCTCCGAGACGCCGCCGGCGGAGGCGATGTGCCGCTCCCGGATCCCGGTGCGCGAGTGGATCCACTCGTCGGTCACGTCGAGGCGGTGCGCAAGGGCGGCGCTCGACACCGCTCGCGGGGGGACGGCTGATCCTATGCTGACAATCGCGACGCGCAAGACAGCTCTCGTTGAGGTATATGGTGGTGCCCGAACACCTCAATGCGGTGGACGCGGGTGGGGTTCCAGCCTCCCTGCCACCCATCGGGCACCGCACACCCCGTCAGTAGCCCCACCCACGCCCTAGTCGGCGCTTCCCGCTCCCACTTCAGGGAATGGCCGACACTCCGGGTCGCCGGGCCGCCTTACCGTCAATGCAGTGAAGTGCGTTGCGGTAGCGGCCCGTTGGCGAATCGGAGGAAGCGATGCGAGTACGAAGGGCGGCAGGGCTTCTGACCCTTACGGTGGTGGCGAGCGGAGCCGCGGCGCGCGGAGTGGATCGCGCGGCGCTCCCCTTCGCGATAGGCGAGCGACTCTCCTACAAGGTGGACGCGAGCGGGATCGGCGGACGGGGAACGATGTCCGTGGACGGCCCGGTCGATGTGCGCGGCACGGAAACCTACCTTCTGCGCTTCGACGTCAAGGCTGGCGTCGGGCCCATCAAGGGGAAAAACCTCACCGAGTCGTGGCTCGATCCCAATCGGATGGCCGCGCTGCGATTCCGTGCCTCGGAGCGACGCCCCTTCTCGAAGCACGAAGAGCAGGTGGAGCTCTACCCGGAGGAGCGGCGCTGGGAGTCGGAGAGCGGGAAGTCGGGTGACAGCCCGACCGACGCGCCACTCGACGAGCTGTCGTTCATCTACTTCGTCCGCTCGCTCCCGCTCGACGCCGACTCCATCTACACGTTCAACCGCTACTACGACCCGCAGCGGAATCCCACCACGGTTCGCGTGATCTCACGCGACTCGCTGTCCACCGCCGCCGGCGAATTTCGCACGGTGCTGGTCGAGATGCGCGTTCGCGACCCGGAGCACTACAAGGGCGAAGGGACGCTCCGTTTCTACCTCAGTGACGATGCCTGCCGTATCCCGGTGCGCATCGAGAGCGCAATGCCGAACGTCGGGCTCGTAACCTTCTCGCTCGAGTCGTTCGAGCACCCGTCGAGCCGCTGCGCGGGAGAGGCACAGTGAGCCCGCGCGCCCCGTCGGAATATCCCGTACACGCGGGTCCGCTGGATGACGCACGCACTTCCGTAGTGCGGCCGACAGCAATGCCCGCCTCGCCTTCCCAGATTCCACCGCGAGTCGCAGGGGTCGTGCGGCTCTCTCAGAGAACCTCAACGGAGCGCTGCCAGATGCGCATCACAAAGAATCGGACGATTGGCCTCCTCATGATACTGGGCCCCTCGCTCGCCGCTTTCACCGCCCTCCCCGTGCTCAAGCTGCAGCCGGAGAGCCGCCTGTGGGTGGAGGGAACCTCCAATGTTCGCCCCTTCGTGTGCGAGGCGACGCAGCTCGATGTGCAGGTGCAGAGCGACGAGGGCGGGGTCGCCCAGCGGGTCGTCGCGGGAGAGAAGGTGATCCGGAGCGTGGCCGTGACGGTGCCGTCGAAGAGCCTCGACTGCGACAACAACAACAAGAAGATGAACGAGCACATGCTGAAGGCGATCAAGGCGGACGAGAATCCGTCCATCGAGTTCCGCGTGTCCTCGTACGATCTGAAGCACGGCAGCGACGGCGCCGCGGCGGTGCTCACGGGAACGCTGAAGCTCGGTGGCGTCGAGAAGCCGGTCACGATCGCCGCGACCGCGAAGTCGGCGGCCGCCGGCGTCCTCCAGGTGAGCGGAGTGTACGAGCTGCGCATGTCGGACTACGGCCTCAAGCCCCCGAAGCTGATGATGGGCGCCTTCAAGGTCGATGACCCGATCAAGGTGAATTTCGACCTGCTGCTCCAGGAGTGAGAGGTGTGCTGTACCGCGCGATGACGACCCGCCGGGATCCGGTCCCGGCGGCCGAAGTGGCAAACAACTTCTACCTAAGCGTTCCATGAAAACGACTCGCGTACTCATTGCCCTCACATCTTCGGCGTTGCTGGGTCTCGCGCCCATCCGGGCGCAGCAGGGCAATGCCACCGACACGGCCAGCAGCTCCTCGCCGAAGAGCACGGATGATACGGCGTCCACGGTGACGACGCTCGTGCGGAAACCCGCCGCGGCGCCGAAGAAAGAGAAGGAAGAAGAACCAGTACAGAATGCGCCGCCAATCGTCCACCAGCACATCCGCCCGGTGGACCAGCGCGGCATCAATGTGTTCGAAGCCCCCAAGGAGGACACGGTACCTTACACGGGGTTCAAGCTCGGTTGGGGTGCCTCGTTCACCCAGCAGTTCCAGGACCTGCACCACAGCAACAGCGCGGCCCCCAGGATGGCTGATACGGTCAATCTGAATCAGCTCGTCGGGATCGGCGCGGGATTCAACAACGCGGTCGCGAACCTCTACCTCAACGCGCAGATGGCGAAGGGGATCCGCATCGCCGTCACCACTTACATGTCCTCGCGGCACCACGACGAGACCTGGGTGAAGGACGGCTACCTCCTGGTGGATGCACTCCCGTTCGACAACGACATGCTCAACCTGATCATGCACTTCGTGACGGTGAAGGCCGGGCACTTCGAGGTGAACTACGGCGACCAGCACTTCCGCCGCAGCGACAACGGCAACACGATTTACAACCCGTTCGTCGGCAACCTGATCATGGACGCGTTCACCACGGAGATCGGCGGTGAGGTCTACCTGCGTAGCGGCGGCGTCCTGATGATGGGCGGCGTGACTGGCGGCGAGGTGCACGGCCAGGTGACGGCTCCCGACAGGCGCTCGCCCAGCTACATCGCCAAGCTCGGCTACGACCGGCAGGTGAATCCCGAGCTACGCGTGCGCATGACCGGCTCGGTGTACTACACGAACAAGTCGGTGAACAACACGCTCTACAGCGGCGATCGCGCCGGCTCGCGCTACTACAGCGTGATGGAGAACACGCAGTCCAGCGAGGCGTCGCAGGCGTGGTCGGGTGCCATCCAGCCGGGCTTCCGCAACAATGTGCGCGCGCTGGTGCTCAACCCCTTCGTCAAGTATCGCGGGCTCGAGCTCTTCGGGAACATCGAGACCGCCCGAGGCGCGGCGGTCAACGAGCCCTCGAATCGGACCTGGAACCAGTACGCCGGCGACGTGGTCTATCGCTTCCTCCCCAGGGATCAGATGTACGTGGGGGCGAGGTACAACACGGCGAGCGGCCCGCTGGCCGGGATGACCAGCGACGTGAACGCCAAGCGCGTCCAGATCGCCGCCGGGTGGTTCCTCATGCCGGGCGTTCTCACGAAGGTCGAGTACGTGAGGCAGACCTACGGTGGTTTCCCGACGACCGACATCCGGCACGGCGGCAAGTTCGATGGGGTCATGGTGGAGGGGGCCATCGGATTCTGATGGCAGTGCCCACGCGGGCGAGCGAATTCTTCGAGTAGCCCGCCGAGAAGACCGGTGGTTGCCGGGGTAGTACCACCGGTGCAGGAAGAGGAGGCCCGAACAGGAACGCGTTCGGGCCTCCTCGCCATCTCGATCATCCCCGGCCTTGCGCCCGGCTTCGATGTGCTGCTGGTAGGGGTGATTCCCACGTGGGGAAGGGGGTTCCCTGACTGCGGAAGCCGAATGCGATTCGTAGCATTCGACACTATCTGACCACGGCCGCCGTCCCGCGGCGTGCCGATCCCGGTACCGAGCTCGAAAGGGGGTCCCCGTGTCGATCCCGGACACATTGTACGCGAAGGCAGCCCGTCCTGTCCTGTCGGAGGTGAACTTCGATCGGGCGCCGTTCATCGTGATCTGGGAAACCACGCAGGCGTGCGACCTGGCGTGCCTGCATTGCCGTGCCTCCGCGCGGCCGATGCGTGACCGCGGGGAGCTGAGCACGGTGGAAGCGATGAAGCTGATGGACAGCGTGCGCGGCTTCGGGCGCCCCCTCTTCGTCCTCACCGGCGGCGATCCGCTCAAGCGCGATGACACCGTGCGACTGGTGGAGTACGGCAGCGAGATCGGGCTCCGGGTAGCCATGACGCCGTCCGGCACGCCGCTCATGACTCGCGACGTCCTGCAGCAGTTGCACGCCGCCGGTCTTGCGCGCCTCGCGGTCAGCCTCGATGGCTCGTGCGCGTCGGTGCACGATCGCTTTCGTGGCGTGGCCGGCTCCTTCGAGTGGACCGTGCGGATGCTCCGCGCGGCGCGCGAGATCGGGCTTTCCACGCAGATCAACACCACCATATCGAGCCACAACGTGGATGATCTCGAGCCGCTCATAGAGCTCATGGGCCAGCTCGGGATCTCACTCTGGTCGGTGTTCTTCATCGTTCCCACCGGTCGCGCGCGGCCGAGCGACCTCGCGACCGCCGAAGAGTTCGAGCGCGTGTTCAACCGTCTGTACGACATCTCGAAGACCGCTCCCTTCGACATCAAGACCACGGCGGCGCCGCACTATCGCCGCGTGGTGTTGCAGCGCCAGGTAGCCGAGCGACGCGGCGGGTCGCGGACCGAGGCGCCCATCCCCCTCACGGCTGGCCTGGGGTTCAGCCTCGCTGATGGAGTGGGGCGCGCGAGGGGCGTGAACGACGGCAACGGCTTCCTGTTCGTGAGCCACCTCGGCGAGATCTACCCCTCCGGCTTCCTGCCACTGAGCGCGGGCAACGTCCGCACCCACGATCTCGCGGACGTCTATCGCAACAGCGAGTTGTTCCGCACTCTCCGCGACCCAGAGCGGCTCGAAGGGAAGTGCGGCGTCTGTGAGTACAGGACCGTCTGCGGCGGCTCGCGCGCGCGAGCCCATGC
>DATCXR010000175.1:0-6931 GCA_036565685.1 Gemmatimonadaceae bacterium | reverse complement strand
CGAGCATCGCGTCGCCCTGCCAACGGCGTGCGATGGTGAAGCCGATATCGTACCCCTCTCGCGCCGCGCGATCGCGCTCGCGCACCGCGCAGGCGCCGAAGGGGTAGCTCACGGCGGTCGCACGGATGTCCAAGGCCCGCTCGAGCGCGTCGCGTGACGCAGACAGCTCGCGTGCGAGCCGGGCGTCATCCACCCAGGTGAGCCGCGGATGCGTGGCGGTGTGCGACGCGAACTCCATCCCGCGCTCCTGCCACTTGCGCATGTCGCGCCAGGCGAGGTGCGCGAAGCGACGGCCGCCGTACGCGATGTCCCACCTGTTGAGCCGTCCGGCGTACTCGGTGATCACGAAGCAGATCGCGCTGAAGCCGTGTGCCTCGAGTATCGGGAAGGCGTGCTCGCGGAGACCGCGGTAGGCATCGTCGAAGGTGATTGCGAGCTCCCGCGGGCCGGCCGCGCGCTCGCCCCGCACGCAGGCGGAGAGCTCTGCCAGGGTGAGCGTGCGCCAGCCGCGCGCCGCGAGGCGCTCGATCTGCCGCGCGAAGCGGCGGGGGGAGATGCGGGTGACGCCCAGCTCGTGTCTCCGCTCCACCTTGTGGTAGCAGAGGATCGGCGGGATCACCGCGGGCGGGGACGGGGAGAATGTCGATCTCTCGGCCGTCCCCTCACCAGGTAAGGGGAGGTCGGGTGCCTCCCCTCCGCGCCGGGCGGAAGGAGCAGCGCTACCGCGCGCCTGCACGGATTGTCGCGCGCGGCTCCGATCCCGCGCCGGCGTGGAATATCACAGCACGTCGGAGACCGGCGTGTACTGGAGCCCGAACACCTCCGCCACCGCCGGGTAGGTGACCTTTCCGTCCACCACGTTCAGCCCCTTGGCGAGCGCGGGATCATCGCGCAGCGCCTGCTTCCACCCCTTGTTCGCCAGCTGCAGCGCGTACGGGAGCGTGGCGTTGGTGAGCGCGAGCGTCGAGGTGCGCGGCACGCCGCCCGGCATGTTGGCCACGGCGTAGTGGACCACGCCATCCACCTCGTAGGTGGGGTTCTCGTGAGTGGTAGGGTGCACGGTCTCGATCGAGCCGCCCTGGTCCACTGCGACGTCCACCACCACCGCGCCGGGCTGCATCAGCTTGAGGTCCTCGCGCCGAACGAGCCGCGGCGCCTTCGCGCCCGCCACGAGCACGGCACCGATCACGAGATCGGCGGTGGGAAGCAGGTCGAGAATCGTGTGCCGGTTGGAATGCACCATCGTCACGTTGGCCGGCATCACATCGGCGAGGTAGCGCAGCCGATCGAGCGAGATGTCGAGAATCGTGACGCGAGCTCCGAGCCCGGCGGCCATCTTCGCCGCGTTGGTCCCGACGACACCGCCACCGAGCACCACCACGTTGGCCGGCGGAACGCCAGGAACGCCACCGAGCAGCACGCCGCGCCCGCCGGAGAGCTTCTCCAGGTACTTCGCGCCCTCCTGCACCGCCATCCGGCCGGCAACCTCCGACATGGGGGTGAGCAGCGGGAGCTCGCCATTGGAGAGCTGCACCGTCTCGTACGCGATGCACGTCGCACCGCTCTTCATGTGCGCCTTCGTCAACTTCTCGTCGGCGGCGAAGTGGAAGTAGGTGAACACAGTCTGGCCGGCGCGAAGGCACCCCCACTCCTTCTCGATGGGCTCCTTCACCTTCATGATCATGTCGGCCTTGCCCCACACCGTCTGCGCGTCGGGCGCGATCGACGCACCGGCGCTCTCGTAGATCTCGTCCGGGAAACCACTCCCCTCGCCCGCACCCTTCTCGATGAGCACCTTGTGACCCGCCGCCACCATCGCCTCCGCACCCGCCGGCACGAGCGCGACGCGGTTCTCGTTGGTCTTTATCTCCTTCGGGACGCCTATGAGCATGATTGAATTATGTATGAAGTTGTCTGTGAATGTAGGTTAAAGGAAACAGGAAACAGGAAACAGGAAACAGGAAACAGGAAACAGGAACTGCCTCGGACGTGAGGGTCCTACTGCCAGGAGCTCTTACCTGTTTCCTGTCCCCTTTACCTGCTTCACGGTCCCAGACTTACCACCGTCTGCTTCTCCGGCGCGTAGAACTCCCTGCTGACGGAAGCCACGTCCTCCGGGGTGATCGCGTCGATCAGGGCGAGAACCTCATCCAGCGTGCGGTAGGACTCATCGTAGAGCGCGACACCGGCAGCACGATACATCCGAGACGAAACGCTTTCCAGTGACAGGGTGACCTGCCCCTTGAGCTGGCTCTTCCCCGCTTCGAGCTCCTCCGCCGTGAGGCTGTCGCTTGCCAGGCGAGAGAGCTCTTCGCGGATCGCCTCGCGGGCCCGCTCCGCCGTGGCGGGCGTGGTGCCGACGTAAACTCCGTGCGTCCCGGTATCGGGATGAAAGCACTGGAAGGTGTAGACCGCGTACGCCAGACCGAGCTCCTCGCGCACCTTCTGGAAGAGGCGCGAGCTCATCCCGCCGCCGAGGATCGCGTCCACGAGCGCAATGGCGTAGCGGCGCTGGTCGTTGTGCGGTACGGTGGGCGAGCCGAAGACGATGTGAGTCTGCGCGCTCTCGCGCTCGATGTACTGCTCGGTGGGCGCTGGTGCCAGCACCGGCGGCGCCACCAGCGGCGAGTCGTCGCCCCTTGGCACCGCCATCCACCCGGTGCGCTCCAGTACCTCGAGCAGTCGCTCGTGCTCCACGTGTCCGGCCGCGGCCACCACGATCTGCGGCGGATGGTAGGCACGCGAGTGCAGCGCGCGCAGCTCCTTCACACCGAGCGAGGAGACCGTCTCGCGCGTTCCGAGGATCGGGTAGCCGTAGGGGTGGTTCCCCCACATCGCCTCGCTGTGGAGATCGAAGACGAGATCGTCGGGCGTGTCTTCCACCATCGCGATCTCCTCGAGCACGACCTTGCGCTCCAGACGCAGATCGGAGGCGCGAAGGACTGGACGGAAGAGAAGGTCGCCGATCACGTCGGCCGCCCGCTCGAGGTCCTCGTCGAGCACGCGCGCCTGATACGACGTATGCTCCCGCGCGGTGTACGCGTCGAGCGAGCCGCCCAGCACCTCGAGGGCGAGTGCGATGTCGCGCGCGCTGCGGTTCCCAGCCCCCTTGAACACCATATGCTCGAGGAGGTGCGACACGCCCATCCGCTCGCGCTGCTCGTGCACCGAGGCCGCCTTGACCCACGCCCCGAAACTCACTGACCGCGCTCCCGGCATGTATTCCGAGAGCACGGTCAGTCCAGAGGGGAGTACGGTGCGCCGGAGCCCGCTATCGGCTCTGACAGTTCCCGCGGTCACCGTCGCGATCGCCCTCCGCCGCGGCGTGAACGCGATCGCGATCCGCCCTCGCGTCCCGAGCTCCCTCCCTCGCCGCCTTCGCCCTCTCCTTCGGCGGCAGTGGCAGCCGCGGTCGCGCGCTCGCCCGACTCGCGCCGGCGTCCGCCGCGCTCGCCGTTGGCGGCCTCCTCCTCGGCCCCTTCCGGCTTCGGGATGAGTGCCTTCATGGAGAGACGCAGGCGTCCACGCTCATCGCGATCGATGAGCTTCACCTGCACCCGGTCGCCCTTGTTCACCACATCCTCGGTACGCTCGGTGCGGCCGTGCTTGAGCTCCGAGATGTGGACGAGCCCTTCGGTGCCCGGTAGGATCTCCACGAACGCTCCGAACGGCGTGGTGCTCTTCACCACGGCATCGTACGTCGCGCCGATCTCGGGCTCCTGCGTGAGGGCCTGAATCATTGCGCGGGCGCGCTCCAGCGCCTCGCCACCCACCGCAGCCACGGTCACGGCACCAGTATCGTCCACCGAGATCTGCGCGCCGGTCTCGTCCTGGATCCCGCGAATGGTCTTCCCCTTGGGGCCGATGAGGTCGCCGATCTTCTCGGGGTTGATCATGATGGTCACGATGCGCGGCGCGTAGGGCGAGAGCTCAGCGCGCGGGGCGGCAAGCGCCTTCTTCATCTCACCCAGGATGTGCATCCGTCCCTCGTGCGCGCGCGTGAGCGCCTCGCGCATGATCGCGATCTCGAGGCCCTCGATCTTGATGTCCATCTGGATCGAGGTAATTCCCTTCTCGGTGCCCGCCACCTTGAAGTCCATGTCGCCGAGGTGGTCTTCGGTGCCGAGGATGTCGGTGAGGATCGCGTAGCGATCACCCTCCTTGATCAGCCCCATGGCGACACCAGCCACCGCGGCCTGGAATGGCACGCCGGCATCGAACATCGCGAGCGCGCCGCCGCACACCGTTGCCATCGACGACGAGCCGTTGGACTCGAGGATGTCGGAAACGATGCGGATGGTGTACGGGAACTCCTCGAAGGGCGGGAGCAGCGGCTGCAGCGCGCGCTCGGCCAGGTTGCCGTGGCCGATCTCGCGCCGGCTGGTGCCGCGCACCGGCCGAACCTCACCCGTGGAGAAGGGCGGGAAATTGTAGTGCAGCATGAACGACTTGGTGGTCTCGGCCGGATCGTCGATCGAGTCGAGCCGCTGGACGTCGTTCTGCGTACCGAGCGTGACCGAGGCGAGCGCCTGCGTCTGACCGCGCGTGAAGAGCGCGGAGCCGTGCGCGCGCGGGAGGAGGCCGGTGTCTATCGTGATCGGCCGAACCTCGTTGGGCTTGCGGCCATCCACGCGCTCACCCGAGTCGAGCACCTGAGCGCGGAGCGCGTGGTACTCGTGCTCACCCACGAGGTCGGCGATGTCGCGCGCGTTGTCCGGGAACTCCACCGTCAGAGCTTCGCGGACTTCCTTCTTCACGAGCTCCACGGCGTCGATCCGCTGGTGTTTATCCTTCCGGTTGATCGCCTCGACGATCTTCCCCTCGGCGAGCTCCTTCACCCGGGCCACCAGCTCCACGGGGTGCTCCGCCTTCTCCCAGGTCATCTTCTCGACGGTGACCTTGGGGAGAAGCTGCTCCTGGATGCCGATGAGCTCCTTCACGGCACGGTGCGCCAGGGTGAGGCCCTCGACTACGTCATCCTCGCTCACCTCGAGCGCGCCGCCCTCGACCATCGCGATGGAGTCCTTCGTACCCGCGACGATGATGTCCATGTCGCTGAACTCGAGCTGCTGGAAGGTTGGGTTGACCACCCACTTGTCCTGCAGTCGTCCCAGGCGGACACCGGCGACCGGGCCGAGGAAGGGAATCTTCGAAGCGTTGAGCGCGAACGAAGCGGCGAGGAGCGCGGGAACGTCGGGGTCGTTTTCCTGGTCGGCCGAGATGACGTACAGGAAGACCTGCACCTCGTTCTTGAAGCCTTCGGGAAAGAGCGGCCTGATGGTGCGATCCACGATGCGGGCGGAGAGGATCTCCTCGTCACGCGGACGACCTTCGCGCTTGATGAATCCGCCGGGTATCTTCCCCGCGGCGTACGAGCGCTCCTTGTACTCGACGGTGAGGGGAAAGAATGGGAGGGTGCTGACCGTGTCGCTCACGGTCACGGCGGCGAGAACCATGGTGTCGCCATATTGTACCATGGCGGCCCCGGCTGCCTGCTTCGCCATCCGGCCGGTTTCGATTACCAGCTTGCGGCCGGCGAATTCCGTTTCTACGCGTTGCATGTTTGCTCTTTTCGTTACGGGAACATAAAACGCGCGGGGGCCACAGAGCGGGCGCCCGCGCGATAGCAGCTGACCGATGAACTAATGGCGGAGCCCGAGCTCATTGATGAGCTGACGGTATCCCCCCAGATCGGTCCGCTTCATATAGTCGAGGAGCCGACGGCGCCTGCCGACCATCTTCAGCAGACCGCGGCGGCCGTGATTGTCCTTCTTGTGGGTACGGAAATGATCCGTCAGATAGTTGATTCGCTCGGTGAGAAGCGCTACCTGGACCCTAGTGGAGCCCGTATCCCCCTCGTGCGTCCCGTACTTTTCAATTGTCCCTGATTTAACGAACGCCATTATTGTATATTCTCCAGACGTGCCGCCCTGCTGAGCCGAATTCGTTGAAGCACAGGAATTTACTCCCCTTCTCGGCCCCTGTAAAGTCTCTCCTCCTTGCCTGAGCGATACTTAGGTCGTCAACTCGGACGATTCCGCATAGACTCGCTGATCGGCTCCGGCGGATTTGCCTGGGTCTACAAGGGCTATGACCCCGAGCTCGACATCCCGGTAGCCATCAAGGTCCTCAAGCCACAGTACGCCGGCGAGGAGTCCTTCGAGGCGCGCTTCCGGAGCGAAGCGTCGATGGCGGCGAAGCTCCGCCACCCGAACATCATCCGCATCCTCGCGGTGGGTCGGGAGGATCAGGCCGTCTATTTCGTCATGGACTACCTGCCGAGTGTCCTCGACGATCGGCTCAAGACGATGGGGACACTACCGGAGCCGCTGCTCATACGGATGGGGATGGACGTGGCCGCGGCGCTCGCCTTCGCTCACCGTGAAGGCGTGATTCACCGCGACGTGAAGACCGACAACATCCTCTTCGACGAGCACGGCAACGCGGTAGTGGCTGACTTCGGCATCGCGCGCGCGGTGAGTGGCTACGTGGAGCAGACCGGCACCAACATGGTGGTCGGAACCCCGCAGTACTTCTCGCCGGAGCAGGCGCGCGGGCAGGTGCTCGACGGCCGCGCCGACATCTACTCGTTGGGTGTCACGCTCTTCAAGGCTGCCACGGGTGTGCTTCCCTTCCAGGGAGAGGACTGGTACGAGATAGCCCGGCAGCACGTGGAGGAGCCACCGCCCCGCCCGCGCTCGCTCAATCCCGCCATCTCCCGGGCCACCGAGCGCATCATCCTCAAGTGCCTCGAGAAATCACCCGAAGACCGCTACCCATCGGGCGACGCGCTGTACTCGGAGCTCGCGCTGCTCGACAGGAGCACCACTCCGGACGGCGATGCCACGGTGGTGATGCCCACGCCGATAGGCGGGATGCGCGCCGCGTGGAGCTCGCGCGTTCCCGCCTTCCTTCGCGGTCACGGCAGCCG
>DATCXR010000174.1:0-2259 GCA_036565685.1 Gemmatimonadaceae bacterium | reverse complement strand
CGGCTGCCGTGGGGCAGCCTCCGAAGCCGCAGGTAGCCAGCCAACTCGCGAAAGCGGTGAAAACCAGGGCCACCGCCGCCACTATCACTAGCGGCCGGGCCTTCCTGGGCCACCGGAACCAGCCGCGGATCCGGCGCTTCAGCGTCCCGTCAGCACCGCGTATCCCGCGGTTAGCGCGTCGCTGTTGCGTGCGGTTGGGCTTGATCATCTGATATAGAGCATCTATCCGGCGCGTCGCTGTTACTCCGCGCCAACAGTCATTAGCATTCTGCGCTCCGAGCTTCTCGGTACAGCTCGCTCCCTTTCGAGTTCCATGATGTCACGCGCACAGTCCGCGCTTCTGGCCTTCGTAGTCCTGGCGTCCGCGTGCGGCAATCCTGGGGAGGGCGCGAGCAGCGCCCCGGCCCACGGGGAAGCCGCTACCGCAAACCCTTCCGTGCACCGCACCGCGGTCCAACCGCGGGCGACCGACGCGCTGGAGCTTCCACACGACAGCTCCGCGTCGGGCATGTCCATCACGTCATCAGTACGACTCGCGTCGGCGGAAAGTGACAGTGCCGGCGTCCCGCGAGCCGGAGGACGCGAGGTCAACGAGCTCGGCAGGATTCCCATACTCGAATATCATCTCATCGGCGACCGCGACGGCCGCTGGATGGTGGAGCGTGGCCGGTTCCGCGAGCAGCTGCGGATGCTCTACGAGAGGGGCTATCGTCCGATCACCGTCTCCGACCTGGTCGACGGTAAGATAGATCTGCCCGCGGGCCGATCGCCTGTGGTGTTCACCTTCGACGATGCGTCGCCCTCGCAGTTCAGCTACATCGAGCGTGACGGCCGGCTCGAAGTGGACTCCAACAGTGTAGTGGGAATCTGGCTGGCGTTCCACGCCGAGCACCCCGACTGGGGGAAGAAGGCCACCTTCTGCATGCTTCCCGGCGCGGCTGCGGGCCGCTCGTTCTTCGGCGACAAGGGGATCGAGGGGCAGAAGACCGAGTGGCGCATGAAGAAGGTGAAGTTCCTGGCGGAGCAGGGCTTCGAGCTGTGCAACCACACTCTCTGGCATGCGAACCTGGCGAACTACCCCGATAGCGTGGTACGTCAGCAGATCGCGCGCGGGGATCTGGCGATCGACTCGGCGGTGGCCGGGTATCAGGTGCGCACCTTCGCGTTGCCGCTCGGCATGTGGCCAAAGAATCGCGAGCTGGCGCGCGCGGGATCCTGGCGTGATCCTAAGAGCGGTCGCGAGGTGCAATACAAGTACGATGCCGTACTAATGGTATCTGGAGGTCCCGCGCGCAGTCCGTTCGACCCGCTGTTCGATCCGTACCGTCTCCCGCGTGTGCAGGTATACGGCAACGAGTTGGAGAAGACGCTCGAGCAGATGGAGCGCGTACGTTACGTGGCAAGCGGCATCGCGCCGCACGGCAGAGCACGGAGCGCGAAGCGTCCGGTGGGTGACTAGGCTGGTATGGCTCAGCTCGGAAGCGACCCAAGTTTGTCCTAAAATGTGGCATCGTTGTCCTAAAATTGTGCTTGATCGTATATAGAGGCGGACGCAACTTGCGTTGTTGTCATTCGATGGTCTGACAGTGGAGGCACGATGGGGCATCCGGAGATCAGGTTGCCGCACTACGTCTTCTTCGAGACGTTGGCGCAAGAAGAGAGCGAGAGCACGCCGGAGTGGCGCGCGGTCAGCGCGGGTCTGCTGACCTTGCGGTGTTTCGACGCGTGGGCGCTGGACGACGACACGCGCGGCAGACATGGCGACTCGTGGGGAGTTCGTCTCGTTCGCAGGCGTGTGGAGGAGATCCCCGCCGGCACTCCGGTGCGGGCGCTCCTCATCAGCATCCTGGATGCGATGTCCTCGAAGACGTGTACCGGTCCGGCTGCTGTCGCACCGCGGCTCATGGCATACGCGCGCGCCTTGCAGTTCGAGGCGAAGTGGTCGTTGGCGGCGGATGTGTACGAGACGGTGATAAGCCACTCGGATGCCGAGACCGATCCGGATCTCGTCATCTCCGCTCACATGCAGCTGGGCGCATGTCTGCGCGTGCTGGCGCGGTGGGAGGAGGCGGTGAGGGCGTACGCGGTGGCGGGATTGGTGGCCGAGGGTATCGGTGATGTGATGGGTGTGCTGCGAGCGAGGATCGCGGAAGCGAACCTGGCGAGTGATCGCGGTAACCTCCCGCTGGCCGAGCGAATTCTCGACGACACCATCGAGCGTGCGGCGGAGCCGGATTTCATCGAGGTGCGATCGATCGC
>DATCXR010000173.1:0-12919 GCA_036565685.1 Gemmatimonadaceae bacterium | reverse complement strand
ACAGGGAGCCAAGCTACCAGCCGCAAGCGGCCGAAAAGAAATAAGGGGAACTGCTCCCTCACCTCCTGTTCTGCCCGGGTGGGCAGGACTCTGGGTGCGGGAGCAGTTCCCCCAAAAGCTCCTGCTCGAGATCCCGGCCCTGTTGGTTTTCTCCGCGTTCTCCGCGCTCCTCCGCGTTCTCCGCGTCCCTTATCGAGGGGAGCTTTCCTCCGAAAAGCAGCCAGTCTCACGATCGTGATGCCTGCTGCCGAAGGACGTTCTCCGCGTCCTCTCAGTTCCCCTCCGCGACCTCCGCGTCCGCAGGTCCGCGCGATGTACCGTCCGTCGCGATGACCCTGACCAGCTGCGACATACCACCGCCTCCGCCCGTCCGCGCGATGAACTCAGACCCGAGATACACTCTCCACCGGAACTGTCCCGCCCGTTACTATAGTCCGGGCCCAACCAGAAACTCACCAACCCGCGCTCGCCTGAATGCCCTCCTTGCACCCGTCTGCCCCCCCGCACCTGATCCTTACCGGGCTCCCTGGCTCGGGGAAGTCCACGGTGGGGGAGGCAGTGGCGGAGGCGCTGGGGCGGAGCTTCCTGGACTTCGACCAGGAGATCGAAAGGCGGGAGGGACGCCCGATTGCCGAGCTCTTCCGTACCAAAGGGGAGCCGGCCTTTCGGGCCCTCGAGCTCGAGCTCACGCGAGAGCTGGCGGGGGCCGCGGGGATGGTCCTCGCGCCGGGTGGTGGGTGGATCACCGTACCGGGCGCCCTGGAACTCCTCCGGCCGCCAGGTGTTCTGGTTTACCTTCGCGCGTCCCCGGAAGTCGTACTCGCAAGGATGGGCCATTCCAGCTCCCTGAGACCCCTTCTGAGCGCGCCGCGGCCGCTCACCGAGCTACGGCGACTGCTCGCGAAAAGGGAGGCTCGATACCTCATGGCGGATCACGTAGTGGATGTGGAACATCTTGACTTACAACACGTTATATCATCGGTAACGCGTCTTGCACCCGGTTCCCGGGAGCGATAGCTTTGATGAGTACGATCCACCTCTCCAATCCCGGCGCCGTCCGAATTGGCGTCCGCTGCCCGCGTCGAATGGATCCATCCTGCGACGCTTCGGTGGCGGTCCGAGCTGCGGAACGGTTTACATTGGTGGCGGCTTTATCCGGCCACGTGCCGGGGGATTCGATCAACCGGTGACATTTCGCATCCTCGGCCCGCACGAGCGGGGGCGTTTCGCGCCCGACGCTTGGGGCCACCTCATCGCTATGAGCGGCGCCGGCCTGTTGAACCCGGCCGAGCTGGAGCACGTAATCGATCGCGCCCTCGCCCAGATCGACGGGCGAATCGCGCTGGACGATTTGCGCGTACTCATGGAAGGCGCCGGTTTCATGGATGATGGATTGAATGGCGACAACGTGACGGTTCACTGATCATATGGCAGCCAAGAAGAAGAAAGCGAGCAAGACCACGAAGAAGACCGCGGCCCGCAAGAGCGTCGCTCCACGCGGGAAAGCGCGCGGCACCGTTCGCGGCAAGTCGGCCACCACGCGCTCCGCACGCGGGACGAACGGCCGCCGCACCGCGGCCACCGCGCCCCCGGAAGAGTTCGGGAACGGCGCCGGCAAGTCGCTGGTCATCGTCGAGTCGCCCGCAAAGGCAAAGACGATCGGCAAGTACCTCGGGCCCGACTACCGGGTCCGGGCGACGGTCGGTCACGTCCGCGATCTCCCCGCAAAGGGACTCGGCATCGATGTGGCGCACGGCTTCAATCCCACCTACGTCACCGTCCCCGGTAAGGAGAAGACGCTAGCGGAGCTCAAGAGCGCCGCTAAGGTGGCGTCGCGCATCTACCTCGCTACGGACCCTGACCGAGAGGGCGAGGCTATCGCCTGGCACGTCTCGGAGAGCATCAAGCAGCGCAACGGCGCGCCGATCCAGCGTGTGATGTTCCACGAGATCACCCGCGACGCCGTCCAGAAGGCCATCCGGAACGCCACCTCCATAGATGAAAAGAAGGTGGAGGCGCAGCAGGCGCGCCGAGTGCTGGACCGCCTAGTGGGCTACAAGGCGAGCCCACTGCTCTGGAAAACGGTCAAGAAGGGGCTCTCCGCGGGTCGTGTGCAGACCGTTGCTCTCCGACTCATTGTCGAGCGCGAGCGCGAGATCCGTGCGTTCAAGCCGGTGGAATACTGGACGGTCGAGGCGCTCCTCGAGAAGGAGAAGCAGCGCTTCATCGCCAAGCTCCACCAGATCGAAGGCAAGAAGCCGGAGATCTCCAACGAAAGCCAGGCGAAGGCCATCCTCGCCGATCTCGAGGGACGCAAGACGTTCACGGTCACCGACGTCCGCCGGCGCGAGCGTCGCAAGAACCCGGCTGCGCCCTTCACCACGAGCACGATGCAGCAGGAGGCGGCCAAGAAGATCGGCTTCGGCTCCAAGCGCACGATGCGCGTGGCGCAGATGCTCTACGAGGGCGTGGACATCGGACCGGAAGGTGCGGTCGGTCTCATCACCTACATGCGTACGGACTCCACGCGCATCGCCGAGAGCGCCGCGGGGCAGGCGAGGGACTACCTGCGCTCGCTCTTCGGTGAGGATTATCTGGCGTCCGGCCCGCGGCTCTACGGGAAGGCCGGGCAGGTGAACACCCAGGACGCCCACGAGGCGGTCCGGCCCACCGATCCGTCGCGCCGCCCCGAGCACGTGAAGAAATTCCTGTCGGCCGATCAGTACAAGCTCTACGAGCTGATCTGGAAGCGCTTCATGGCGTCGCAGATGGCACCAGCCGTCTTCGATACCACGACGGTGGACTTCGACCTCGGCAAGTACCTTTTCCGCTCGACCGGGAGCATCATCAAGTTCGAGGGCTTCCTCACCCTGTACCGGGAGGCCCACGAAGAGGGCGACGGACGCGCGCTGGAAGACGAGCAGGCGCTCCCCGTCCTCGAGCCGAAGGAAAACGTACCGGTCAGGGAGATCATCCCGCGCCAGCACTTCACCGAGCCGCCGCCGCGCTACAGCGAGGCGAGTCTGGTGAAGGAGCTCGAGCGGCTCGGCATCGGCCGCCCGTCCACGTACGCGTCCATCATCTCCGTGCTCGCCGACCGCCACTACGTGCTCCTCGAGCAGCGCCGCTTCACGCCCACACCGCTGGGTGAGACGGTGGCGAAGATCATGGTCCACCAGTTCCCCGATATCTTCAACGTCGCCTTCACCTCCAGCATGGAGGGGGAGCTCGACAAGATCGAGGAGGGGGCGCTCAGCTGGCGCGGAGTCCTCGAGGACTTCTACGAGCCCTTCGCCGAATCGCTCGGCAAGGCGGACATCGAAGATCTCATCGGGCGCGCGCACGACCTCACGATGCTCGAGACCGAACGCTGCCCCAAGGACGGCGGCCACCTCGTGGCCAAGGGCGGCATCTTCGGACCATACCTGGCCTGCGAGAACCGCCCGGAGTGCGACTACACCCGCCCTCTGGGCCGCGACAAGAAGCCGGCGATCCCCACCGACGAGATCTGCCAGGAGTGCGGTGCGCCCATGGTGATCCGCCAGGGACGCTCCGGCCCCTTCCTGGGCTGCAGCCGCTTCCCCAAGTGCCGCGGCACCCGCGCGCTCCCCACCGGCGTCAAATGCCCCAAGGACGGCGGCGACATCATCCAGCTCCGCTCCAAGAAGGGTGGCCGCCCATTCTACGGTTGCGCCAACCACCCCGCCTGCGACTTCATCGCCTGGAACAAGCCCGTCCTCGAGCGCTGCCCCGAATGCAGCTTCGAAGGCGCCGAAGCCAAGTCCACCAAGGCCCGCGGTGAGTTCAGGAAGTGCCTCAAGTGCGGGAACGAGTGGGATGTGGAAGGAGCTCCGATAGCGGAGGCGGCGGCGTCGTAACTACAGGGTTCAGCAACTAAAGGGTTCAGGGTTCAGGTACTAGCTCGGGGTAGAGATATCTCCTCCTGGGCAGTTCCTGAACCCTGACCCCTGCCTCCTGAACCCTTTCACACCTATCTTCCCCCCCATGACCATCTCGATCATCGGCGGTGGCCTCGCGGGGAGCGAGGCGGCGTGGCAGCTCGCGGAGAGGGGGCACGACGTCGTCGTTCGCGAGATGCGGCCGGTGAAGGGAACGGCGGCGCACAAGACGGATCGGCTGGCGGAGCTCGTCTGCTCCAACACCTTCAAGAGCACCGAGACTACCAACGCACACGGGCTCCTCAAGGAGGAGATGCGCGAGCTGGGGTCGCTCATTCTCTGGGCGGCCGACCGGGCGCGCGTGCCGGGCGGAACGGCGCTCGCGGTGGATCGCGAAGTCTTCTCCGGCGCGGTGGACGAACGGATCCGGTTGCACCCGCGCATCACGCTCGAGCGGGGAGAGGCGCGGAAGCTTCCGTCGCCCGCCATCGTGGCCACGGGACCGCTCACCTCCGATGCGCTGGCCGAGTCGATCCGCGAGCGGCTCGGCGCGGCGTCGCTCGCCTTCTACGATGCCATCGCGCCCATCGTGTCGCGCGAGTCGATAGACGAATCGATCGTCTTCGCTGCGTCGCGCTACGGGAAGGAGACGATGGAGGTCGAGGAGGGGGCCGAGGGATCGTACCTCAACTGTCCGTTCGACCGCGATCAGTACGAGGCGTTCATCGACGCTCTCATCCACGCCGACCAGCACCAGGGGCACGATTTCGACGAGGTGCCGTACTTCGAGGGGTGCATGCCGGTGGAGGAGATGGCGCGCCGCGGGCGCGATACGCTCCGCTTCGGGCCGCTCAAGCCGGTCGGCCTGCGCGATCCGCGCACGGGGCGTCAGGCGTGGGCGGTGGTGCAGCTCCGTCGCGAGGACAGGGCGGGGCGGATGTGGAACATCGTCGGCTTCCAGACGCGCCTTCGAATTCCCGAGCAGCAGCGCATCGTGCGCATGATTCCCGGGCTGCAGAACGCGGAATTCCTCCGCTTCGGGTCGATCCACAGGAACTCGTACATCAACACGCCCGCCGTTCTCTCACCTCACCTCTCGCTGCGAGACGACGCACGCGTGCTCTTCGCGGGACAGATCACGGGCGTCGAGGGCTACACCGAGAGCAGCGCGACGGGGCTCCTCGCCGGCGTGAACCTCGCGCGTCTCATCGACGGCGCCGACCCGGTGGTCCCGCCGCCCACCACGATGCTCGGTGGCCTCTATCGCCATCTGCGCGAGGCCGACCCCGCACACTTCCAGCCGATGAACGCGAACTTCGGTTTGCTGGATGATCTCGGCGAGCACGTACGCGACAAGCGCCGCAAGCGCGAGCTGCTCGCCGAGCGCGCGCTGGCCGACATGCGGCGCTGGCGAGAGGAGCACGACCTCAGCGCGGCAACTCTGTGAGTGGAGCGGCCAGGAGTCCGCAGTCGCGCGGCTCGGATGTGGATTCCTTCCTCGAGTATCTCGAGAAGGAGCGCGACGATTCGCCGAACACCGTCCTCGCCTATCGCCGCGATCTGACGAGCTTCGTGGAGTTCCTCTCCGGCTACTACGGTGCCGAGGGGTGGAGCTGGGAGGGCGTTGACCGCCTGGCGATGCGCGGCTTCATGGGCCACCTCGCTCGTCGCGGTCTCTCGAAGCGCTCCATCGCTCGCTCGCTCTCGGCGGTGCGCAGCTTCTATCGCTTCATGCATCGCAACGAGATGGTGGAAGCGAACCCCGCGCGCGGCGTGTCGTCGCCGAAGCTCGAGAAGTATCTCCCGGCCTACCTCGACCGCGCGCAGATAGACCTCCTCTTCCAGATGGCCGAGGTGCGCGCCTGGGAGGGACGCTTCGTGGATGTGCGCAACCTCGCCATTCTCGAGCTCTTCTACTCCACCGGGATGCGCCTCTCCGAGCTGGCCGGCATCAACCGCATCGACATCGATCTTCTCTCGCAGCAGGTGAAGGTGCGCGGGAAGGGACGCAAGGAGCGCATCATACCCGTAGGCGATCACGCCGTCCTCGCGCTCCGCAACTACGAAGCGAAGCGCGACGAGCTCGGCCGCGCGCTCGGTGGTAAGGTGGATCGCGTCGCCTTCTTCCTCGGCCGCACGGGGAAGCGGATCGGTGTGCGCGCGGTGCAGAGCGCGGTGAGCGCCTTCCTCGCGCAGATAGACGAGGAGGCCGGGCTCAGCGTCCACTCGCTGCGCCACACCTTCGCTACGCACCTGCTGGACGCCGGCGCCGACCTCCGCGCCGTGCAGGAGCTGCTCGGCCACGCGTCGATCTCAACCACGCAGATCTACACGCACACCAGCGTTGAGCGTCTCAAGGCGGTCTACGCCAAGGCGCATCCTAGGGCCTAGCCGCCGCGTGCTGCCCGGGCCGGAGCGCAGCGCATACGCGCCGCGCGTACGCGCGGCGCGTATGCGCTGCGTCGTCCGCGCCCTGCTTGCGCTGAGCTTATCTCTGTGACTACCCGGGCCGAGCGGGTATCTTCCTGCATGTCCTACAAGCTACCAACAGTGCGGGCCACCACGATCCTGGGTGTCCGCAGAGACGGCAGAGTGGCGCTCGGCGGCGACGGCCAGGTGAGCGTCGGCCAGACGGTGATGAAGTCGAACGCGCAGAAGGTGCGCATGCTCAAGGGCGGCAAGGTCGTAGCCGGCTTCGCCGGGGCGGCTGCCGATGCGTTCACCCTCTTCGAGAAGTTCGAGGAGAAACTGGAGCGCTACCCCGAGAATCTCTCCCGCGCCGCGGTAGAGCTGGCCAAGGACTGGCGCAGCGACCGCGTGCTTCGTCGGTTGGAAGCACTTCTTGCGGTCATGGATCGCGAGCATGGCTTCGTCCTCTCCGGCACCGGCGACATCATCGAGCCCGACGACGGGATCCTGGCAATCGGCTCCGGCGGCTCCTTCGCGCTCGCGGCGGCACGGGCGCTGCTCGAGCACTCTACGCTCCCCGCGCCGGAAATCGTGCGGAAGGGGCTGACCATCGCCGGCGATATCTGCATCTACACGAACACCAACATCACCGTGCTCGAGCTGTGAATCAGGGATAATGGCATCCAATCGTACTCAGCAGGCTATCGGTCGTCTGGCGGATCTCACTCCCCGCCAGATCGTGGCCGAGCTGGACAGATACATAGTGGGACAGGCCGAGGCGAAGAAGGCCGTGGCCATCGCGCTCCGCAACCGCTGGCGCCGCCAGCAGGCGAGCGAGGAGATGCGCGAGGAGATCTCGCCCAACAACATCATTCTCATCGGCCCCACGGGCGTCGGAAAGACGGAGATCGCGCGTCGCCTCGCGCGGCTGGCGGGCGCGCCCTTCATCAAGGTCGAGGCGTCCAAGTTCACCGAGGTCGGCTACGTGGGTCGCGATGTAGAGTCCATGGTGCGCGACCTGGTGGAGAGCGCCATCGACATGGTGCGCAACGAGCGCGAGAACGAAGTCGAGGATCTCGCGCAGGAGAAGGTGGACGAGCGGCTGCTCGATCTGCTTCTTCCCGCGCCCAAGCAGGGGGATGGCGCCGCGCCGTCGGCGCCGCCTGCGGGTGCGGGTGCCACGGGGAGCGGTGCGCGTGCCACTGCAGGTGTCGGAGCGAGTGGCTCGACGTCGGTGCGTGGTGGCGCCGGTGCGCCGGGTGTGGAAGGCAGTGGCGGGCATTTCGTCGTGTCGCCCACGGGCGAGATCTCACGCGACTCCGAGAGCGATGCGGCGGCCGAGCGCCACCAGCGCACGCGCGAAAAGCTCCGGCAGCTCCTTCGCGACGGTCAGCTCGAGAGCCGCGAGGTAGAGGTGGAGGTCACGCAGAGCAGCGGCCCCATGCTCGACATGCTCGTCCCGCAGGGCGCGCCCGAGGGGATCGAGAACTTCACCGAGATGCTGCAGGAGATGATGCCCAAGCGCACGAAGACGCGCACGGTCAAGGTTTCCGAGGCGCGTCGCATCCTGCTCGACCAGGAGCTCGAAAAGCTCGTGGACATGGAAGACGTCACCACCGATGCGCTCGAGCGGGTGCAGAAGATGGGGATCATCTTCCTCGACGAGATCGACAAGGTGGCCGGCGCGCGCGGGCAGCAGGGCGGTCCCGACGTGTCACGCGAGGGCGTGCAGCGCGATCTCCTTCCGATCGTGGAGGGCTCCAACGTCCAGACGAAGTATGGGATGGTGAAGACCGACCACATCCTCTTCGTCGCCGCCGGCGCGTTCCACGTGTCGAAGCCGAGCGACCTGATTCCGGAGCTGCAGGGCCGCTTCCCCATTCGTGTCGAGCTGAAGTCGCTCTCCGAGGCGGACTTCGTGCGCATCATGACCGAGCCGGAGAACGCGCTCACAAAGCAGTACACGGCGCTCGTCGAGGCCGAGGGCGCGACGCTCAAATTCACCGACGACGCGATCGCCGAGATAGCGCGCATCGCCGGCATGGTGAACGACCGCATGGAGAACATCGGTGCGCGCCGGCTTCACACCGTGATGTCGTCGCTCCTCGAGGACGTGCTCTACGACCTCCCCGATCGCGGGCGCGCGCCGATAGAGATAGATGCGACCGTTGTGCGCGACCGTCTGCGCGAGATAGCCAACGACGAGGACCTCAGGAAGTACATCCTGTAGTCAGCGCCCGGTCAGCGCCGCCAGTCCACTCCGAGCGCGATCACCTGGGAGTTCAGTCCGGGATTCACGAGGCCGCGCCCACCGTTCGATGTGTGGTGGTAGAGATACATGACGCGGGCCGAGCGGTTGGGCGCGAGCCTCACTTCGAGTGTGGCTCCGCCCGATGCCGTGAAATTGAAGCGCGTGGCATCCGGATCGGGAACGGGCCGCGTGAAGAAGAGGAATCCGCCGCTCGCTTCGGTCGAGAGCCGCACCCTGCCCACCTGCAGGAGTCTTACAGAAAAGCCGAGCGGCGAAAGTCCGGCACCGTACACGGTGTGCGGGATCGGGTGCGCTTGCGGACAGAACCAGCCGGGCAGACATCCGTCCAGCTTCGAGTACTCAGGCATGTCCGTCGTCATCACCAGCGGGATGACATCCACGAAGTACTGGAGTACATCACTCGCGCCCGTGGCGATGGGCCATGCGGCGCGCACTCCAACGATGTAGAGGTCCCGGTACATGGGCGCCCCTATCCGGGTCTTGAACGCGGAGTGCTGCGCGGTGCCCGCCCAGACGCTGAACGCGGGCTGCCAGTGACCGCGCCGTGATGCGAAGGCAGGGGAGTGCTCCCGCGCAACGGAGTCCCGGACGCGCGCGCTGGTGTCGGCAGACGGGTTGTGCTGAGCGCGCGCGTGCGAAGCGGACGATACGAGCAGTGCGACCAGCAGAATCGGACGGAGATATTCCAGCATATCAGAGGCTGAATGGTCACTTTCGTGGACCGCGATCGCTACTGATGCCGAGTATCCGTGCTCGGCGCAAGAGCCGCGTGAACTGCGAAGGAGGTGCCAGCTCAATCGTAGTGTGCTAACCTTCAATCCGGCTGGCTGCCTGCGGATCTCTCTGGCGAGGCGGGGCCGTTGGCTCGTACACTATCGCGTTCGTAGATATCCAATCCGGCATCATCCCACTACCGAATGACAACTTCCACGCCCCCCGCCTCGAGCACCCGATCGCACCGCGACTTCCTCGCGATACCCGACTTCACCAGAGCGGAGCTCCACGCGCTATTCGACCTCGCCGAGTCGATGCGCACCGGCCGTTACACCGCCAAGCCGCTCGCCGGCCAATCGCTGGCCATGATCTTCATGAAGTCATCCACGCGCACGCGCGTCTCCTTCGAGGTGGGCACCTGGCAGCTGGGCGGGCACGCGCTCTTTCTTTCTCCGCGCGACGTGCAGCTCGGCCGCGGCGAGCCGATTGCCGACACCGCGCGCGTCCTCTCGCGCTACGTGGACGGGATCATGATCCGCACCTTCGCGCACGCGGAGGTCGAGGAACTGGCGCAGTACGCCGACGTCCCGGTCATCAATGGCCTCACCGACCTCCTGCACCCCTGTCAGATCCTGGCCGACCTCCTCACCGTGCGCCAGCAGCTCGGCGGCTGGGAAGGACGGAAGATCGCGTGGGTGGGCGACGGCAACAACATGGCCAACTCCTGGATCAACGCCGCCCATCGCCTCGGCTTCCAGCTCGCGCTCGCCTGCCCCGAGGGCTACGACCCCGACCCCGCGATCCTGGCCCGCGCCCAGCAGAGCGCGAAGGTCAGCGTCGTGCGCGACCCCGCCGAGGCAGTCCGCGGAGCTGATGTGGTGAACACCGACGTCTGGGCGTCCATGGGCCAGGAGGAGGAGCAAGCCAAGCGCGAAGCCGCCTTCACCGGCTACCAGGTAGACGAGAAGCTCATGGCCCGCGCCAACCCCGGCGCGATCTTCCTGCACTGCCTCCCCGCCCACCGTGGTGAGGAAGTGGCCGCCGCCGTCATAGACGGCCCCCAGAGCCGCGTCTGGGACGAAGCCGAGAACCGCCTCCACGTCCAGAAGGCGATAATGGCGGTGCTCATGGGCGGTGAGAAGCTGGGGTAGGGGGAGAGGGGAGAGAGGGGAAAGGAGACAGGAAACAGGAAACAGGGAACAGGTAAGAGCTCCTGGCGAGAGAGCTCTACCGCCAGGAGCAGGTACCTGTTTCCTGTTTCCTGTCTCCTTGCAGTTCCTGCTTTCTCCTGTCTGCTTTCTCTCACATCCCCTCTCCCACCCGCCCTGCCATTCAGGCATATTCAGAGACCACCAGGCCCGTGGGAGGCGGGCGGGTCGAGCACGCACCGCGCCTCCGGAACTCACCGACGGGCTGAACCCGATTCCCCGGAGCGACAAGTAGATGCAGCAGGCCACAACCCCCCAGCAGCTCGACCGGACTCCCCTCCACGACGTCCACGTTGCGCTGGGCGCCAAGATGGCACCCTTCGCGGGCTTCGAAATGCCCGTGCAGTATCCCACGGGGATAACGGCGGAGCACAACGCGGTCAGGACGGGAGCCGGGATCTTCGACGTGAGCCACATGGGCGAGTTCGAGATCCGTGGGCCGGGCGCCCTCGACTTCGTGAACCACGTGACGTCGAACGACGTGGGGGCGCTCGAGGTGGGGCAGATCCAGTACTCCACCATCCTCAACGAGCGCGGCACGATCGAGGACGACTGCTTGGTCTACCGCTTCGATGATCACATCATGATGGTCGTGAACGCGTCGAACCGCGCGAAGGACTTCGCGCACATCGCGCGCTTCGTCGACCGTTTCGACTGCACCTTGAAGGACATCAGCAGCGATGTCGCGCTGCTCGCGCTGCAGGGTCCCGACGCCGTGAGCATCCTCCAGCCGCTCACCGAGACCGACCTTTCGTCCATCGGCTACTACCACTTCGCCGAGGGCACAGTGTCGGGTGTGAAGGCGGTCATCTCGCGCACGGGCTACACTGGCGAGGATGGCTTCGAGCTGTACATCGACTCCGCCGACGCGCGCAGACTCTGGGACGTGATCGTCGCGGCCGGCAACGTAACGCCCGCCGGGCTCGGCGCGCGCGACTCTCTCCGGCTCGAGATGGGGATGGCGCTTTACGGAAACGACATCGACGACACCACGTCGCCCCTCGAGGCGAACATGGGCTGGGTGGTGAAGTTGAAGAAGGGCGACTTCGTGGGACGCGACGCCGTAGCGCGGCTGAAGGAGCAGGGACTCGAGCGGAAGCTCGTGGGCTTCACGATTGGTGAGCGCGCCTTCCCGCGCCACGGCTACCCGGTGTACTACGAGGGTGAGAACGTCGGCACGGTGCTGAGCGGCACCGTGAGCCCATCGCTCGGCATCCCGATCGGTACCTGCTATCTGCCGCGCGCCGCCGCCGCGGAGGGAACGAAGTTCGAGGTGGAGATCCGCGGCAAGCGGCTCCCAGCCACGGTGGTGAAGACTCCCTTCTACAAGCAGGGATCGCACCTGTGACCCGTGCGGGAGGGCCTGCGGCTGCGCGGACCTTCCCGGCCGGTGGCCCGGTGAGGCTTGCCGTGCTCACCATCTCCGACGCCGGCGCGCGCGGCGAGCGGGCCGATACCTCCGGCGACGCGATCGTGGAGTGGGGAGAGCGCCACGGTTACTCGGTCGTGAAGCGCGACCTCGTTGCCGACGAGCCCAGTGACATCGTCGCGAAGCTCATCGCGTGGTGCGACGGCGGCGACGTGGATCTCGTGCTCACCACCGGTGGTACCGGCCTCTCGCCGCGTGACATCACGCCCGAGGCCACGCGATCCGTGATCGAGCGCGAGGCGCCGGGAATCGCCGAGCGAATACGAGTGACTTCGCTGGAGAGCTTTCCCCGCGCGGCGCTATCGCGCGGGATCGCTGGCGCGCGCGGTCGCTCGCTCGTGGTGAATCTTCCTGGTTCTCCGGGCGGTGTGCGCGATGGTCTCGCCGCTCTCGATCCCATAGTGCAGCACGCGGTCGAGATCCTCCGTGGCGGCGCGAGCGACCATGCTGCGCCGCACGGAAGCGGCGAGTCGAGGGGCGAGCGATGAAGGTGATGATCACGCTCGCGGATGTGGAGCCGGCCGTCCGTCTCAACGCCAGGCTCGAGGCGGGGGGTGTGGAGACCGCGCTCGTCTCACCCATGGATGACGTGCCCGCGGCAATCACGCGTGAGCAGCCCGATGTCATCGTGCTGACAAGCGGTCTGACCGATGTGGGTAACATCCAGCTGGCGAAGCGCGAGCTATGGGAAGGCGCTTCGGTCGTGGGGCTGGCCGACGTGCCGGATCCCGCGCTGCACGACCGACTGCGCGCGCTTGGCTTCGTGGAGGTCTATCCGAAGCCAGTGGACATCGACGAGGTATTCGCCGGAGTACTGCGCATCCTCGATCGTCGTCGTCTCTCTCAGGAGACCGGCCTCATAGGCGAGAGCGAGGCACTGCGCGAGGTGATGGTCAAGATCGAGCAGATGGCACCCGTGTCGAGCACAGTTCTCATAGAGGGGGAGAGCGGCACGGGAAAGGAGCTCGTCGCGCGCGCGATACACCGG
>DATCXR010000169.1:0-2149 GCA_036565685.1 Gemmatimonadaceae bacterium | reverse complement strand
GGCGGCTTCCGCTCGCCTGCCTGGGACGACCGCTCGTATGCGTGGCTGGCTTCGGTCATCGCCTCCGACCACGCACCATCGAACTGCATTACCTCCGCGCGGCGGATGAGGCAGGAAACGGTGAAGGCCATTGTCCCGGGTTGCTGCTCACACCAGCGGGTCAGGGCAGACGTCCATTCCCGCGCGCGGCTCGAGGCGAACACCTGCTGGCAGGCGTCGATCACGCTGCAATAGATCAAGCCCGTAATGATTGGCGAGAGCCGGCCCCCACACACCGCGATCATCGCCTCGTCGAGCAGCCCCAACCCGCGTCGGACCTCCCCTTGCAGGATGAGCGCGCGGCCCTGCAGGTGACGGGCGCAAGCGGTCAGGTCCGCATCTCCGAAGCGCTCGCCAATCTCGGCGGCCTCGGTTGCCGCGACGAGCGCCGCGGCGCTGTCACGCTCGCCGAGCCGCCGCTCGGCGACCGGCAGCAGCAGGTAACCGTTCTCGACGCAGTCGCGGCCCTCCACGAGGCGCCGCGCGCGAGCCAGCCATCCATTCGCCTGCCCTGTCTCGCCCCTGAACATGAGCATGAGACCCAACCAGAACGCGGAGCGGGCGGCGTGGCATTCGTCGTCACGCAGGTAGGAGTAGTGGACGCGTTCCAGATAACGGTGAAACTCGAGATCGCGACCGATCATGTAGGCCGACGTGGCCAGGCGCTCGAGGTCCTCGGCCACGAGAGTAGTCGTCTGATCCGCGAGCGAGAGCAACCGATGCGCTTCGCTCCACTCCCGGCGCCGGCAGCACGCGCGAGCCCGCTCGAGCTCCGCCTCGAGCGTGTCTCCGGTTCTCGACTCTCGTGACGTCAGACGGACCATGAACACCAATGCCGCATGAGTCCGGGCCCGCCGCCCAACGCGGAGCTCATGCGTGGGCGACATACCGACATACCTCCAAGCGAGAAGATGCCGAATACGTGAGACGCCCGCCAGCAGAAGCGAGCGACAGACGCGAGAGTCTCAGCGGTCAGCGCGGGTCGGCGCACTCGCGCACGCGGTCGATCAGCGGCGAGGTCGCGAAGTGAACGCCGTCGCGTTGCGACTATCGTATTGTTGACCGGCCATTTCGTACCGGGTATCCTGGCGCATTCACAGACGTCGTGACGCCGCACCTGTTGGCGCAGCCGCCCGACGCCAGCCTGTGCCCGGAGAGTGTCCCATGCCCACGCCCGCCGACTCGGCTCCTGATGCGGCCGCGATGCACACGCCGCCAGTCGCGCCCGACACGATCGTCCTCATCCACGGCTTCTGGGTGACGCCCCGCAGTTGGGAGCACTGGATTCCATACTACGAAGCCAAGGGGTACCGCGTGCTCGCCCCCGCGTACCCGGGCCTCGAGGTGGAGGTCGAGGCGCTGAACAGTGATCCGTCCCCCATCGAGCGGCTGACTGTGCCGATGATCATCGACCACCTCGAGCAAGTCGTACGCGGGCTCGACACGCCGCCGATCCTGATGGGCCACTCCGCCGGCGGAGCGTTCCTGCAGCTCCTGCTCGACCACGGGCTCGGCGCCGCTGGCGTGACCTTCGACTCGGCGGCGACCGAGGGCGTCCTCGTGACTCCCCTCTCGCAGCTCCGCTCGCTCTTCCCCGTGCTCGACAATCCGGCGAACCGCCACAAGGCGGTGGGGCTCACCTACAAGCAGTGGCGCTACACGTTCACGAACACGTTCAGCGAGGCGGAGGCGCGCGCGACCTACGAGCGCTACCACGTCCCGGCATCGGGGAGGATCGTCTGGGGCAGCGCGCTCGCCAACTTCATCCCCGGGCCGCAGGACATCCACGTCGACTACCACAACGATGCCCGCGCACCGCTGCTCTTCATCTCCGGCGCCGAGGACCACCTCATGCCGCCGTCGGTGCAGCGCTCCAATGCGCGGCACTACAAGTCGAGCACGGTCACGGAGGTGAAGGAGTTCCCGGACCGCTCGCACCTCATGCCCGCCCAGGCCGGGTGGGAGGAAGTCGCCGACTACGCGCTCGACTGGGCCGCCCGGCACGCGCAGACCGCGGCTACGTCCGCGCGCTGAGTAAGGACGGCGGGGTCAGGTCTGGAATCGTGAATCGATACAGCCGGAGAAACCGGCTGTATCGATTCACGATTCC
>DATCXR010000154.1:0-4343 GCA_036565685.1 Gemmatimonadaceae bacterium | reverse complement strand
TGTCGAGCGGGCTGAACCATGTCTTCACCATGGTTCAGCCCGCTCGACATCATAGACCTGCCCCCGTCGTTATCCCAGGCACGTATGCAGGTGCGGGGACGCCGGGCGGCTCTTCTCTATAGAGCTCCTCGGGGGCGGGGCCGCGCGCCTCGAGAGACGTGAGAAATCGCGAGACGAAGAGGAGCGTTACGATCAGAAGTCCGGGGTAGCCCACCCCGGCCATCATATATGGTAGATGAGGATCGCCCATGCGAACCACGTTCAGGTTGAAGCTCAGCAGGCCGAGCGTGATGATGGCGCCGAAGATCCACATGCTCATGAGCCAGATCCCCGCCTCCCAGCCGGTGAGCGGGCGGGCCCAACCGGTAGCCGGGGCCGGTACCGCCGCGGCGTGAGCGTGCGCCGGCTGCGCCTCGTGGGCGTGATGGTGGTGATGCTCGTGCTCCGATACTCCGGCTATCCGCCGCCGCGTGCCCAGGGTGAAGAGATCGAAGGCCACCAGCCCGCCGCCAACGGTGAAGATGAGACCGAACACCGGTACCAGGATTCTGTAGAGCATCATGGCGGGGAAGACGTCTCCGCCAAACCAGTCGAGGCCCAGCACGCGGTAGATGAAGATCTGCACCGTGCCGCCGATGGCGAAGGCGAAGGTCATCCCGAGCATTCCGGTGAAGACCAGCCAGAAAGCGAGCTTTCCGAGCCGCTGGTCGAAGTCCCGCGCGCCGCGAAGGGTGGGGATGGCGAAGTACGCCGCGCCGATCCCCAGCATGCCGAACGTGCCGAAGAGCGCGAGATGCGCATGGCTCGGCGTGATCCACGTCCCGTGCGACCAGGCGTTGGTGAGCGCGAAGGTCATGGAGAAGCCCAGAATTCCGGCGCCCACCTGCTCGAGAACCACCGAGCCAAGCAGGAAGTAGAAAGCGGGCAGGTTCACGAGCGGCTTGTTGTCGTGGTGCGCGTCCAGGTACATGTGCCAGAAGCAGAAGACGAGCGGCACCGGCTCGAGCGCGCTGAAGAGCGAGCCCCAGAACTGCCAGAACTCCGGCGTCCCCACCCAGAAGTAGTGGTGCGCGTTGCCGATCAATCCGGAGAGCCACACCAGCGTCACTCCCCAGAACACCGCGAAGCCCACGGCCTTGAGATTGGCGCCGAACATGTAGTAGATGAGCGCGCCGATGAGGCTTATGTGGATGACCTCCCACACGCCCTCGACCCAGTAGTGCACCACGAACCAGCGGAAGTACTCCTGCAGGTCGAGGCGACCCACGAAGAACATCCCGAACACCCACATGGCAGCGAGCGCGGTAACGCCGATCCCGAGTCCCCAATGGATCTCGTTCCAGTCGCGGATCTTCGGGAAGGTGCGCAGCACTATGTAGGCGAGGATGCTGAAGCCGATGAGAATCAGGACGTCGTTCGCGCGCCCGGCATCGAGATACTCGAGCCCTTCCTGGAGCCAGGGCTGCCCCTCCCACCAGCCGGCGATCCCTCGCTGCGCGAGACCGAGCGTGAAGACGTTCCAGAGTACGATCACGATCAGCGCGTAGAAGAGAAACTTCACCAGCCATGGCGCGGCGAGCTCGCGCTTCGAAAGGAGCGGGCCCACGAAGAGTATCGCGCCGATGAAGCCGCACAGGATCCAGAAGATCCCGAGATTGAGATGCTCCGACCGCGCCACGTTGAAGTTCAACGTTCCGGCGAGAAGCGTGGGGTCCACGCGCTGCGCCGCGATGAGCAGTCCGAATGCGACCTGCAGGAGGAAGAGCACCATCATGAGCATGAAGAAGCGCATGCTCATCCGCTGTGTTTCGTATTCGATGCGCATCACTTCCTCCCGAGCGTTCGGATGTAGGCGACTATCGCTTTGCGCTGGTCCTCGGTGAGAAGCGTCGCGTAGCTCGGCATGAGTCCCTGCCCGAAGCCCTTCACCACCTTGGCGTTGGGGTCCACCATGGATTCCTCGATGTAGGCGTCGTCCGCCTTCACCGTCGAGCCATCGGATAGCTCGACGTTCGAGCCGTACACGCCGCCCCAGCCGGGACCCACCAGCGTGTTCTCTCCGGTGGAGTGGCACGCCGTGCATCCAACATCCTTCACAAGCTGCGCTCCCTCGGCCGCCGGATCAGCATGCTCGCCCTCGCGCTCTGATACGCCCGCCTGCGCGGCCGCCGTCGTGGGAGTCGGGACCGTCGCAGTTGCGAGTCGCCCGCGCGATGCGCGCGGGTTCTCCAGCCCGTTCACGAGCGGCTTGGGCGGCCATCCCTCGGTGTTCATCTCCGAGGTGTACTTGAGGAACGCGATCAGCGCGGTGACCTCGTCTTTCGTGAGCGGGAGGTTGGGCATGTAGCTCGTCCCTCCACCGCGTCGCTCCACGCGTTCGCGCGCGCCGGGATACGCGGCGAAGTATGCGTCCGGCGTGCTCGCCTTCGACTCCGCCGCGATGGTCCTATCCTGCAGCTGCACATTGAGCGCGACGGCCGTCGGCCACGATCCGGCCGAGGGGAGGAAGGCGGACAGCCATGCCGGGCCAGCACGCTCGTAGATGTCCGTGAGATCGGGGCCGAAGTAGGCGCCATTGCCCACGATCGTGTGGCAGCCCATACAATTGTACGCCTGGAAAACTCGCTTCCCTTCCACGGCGTCGTGCCCGGCGAAGGTAACTGCCTCGGGCTTCGCCTGCGGCCTCGAGCCGAGGAACGACATACCGGAGAGCACGATGAAGATGATCAGCATCAGCCCCAGCACACCGAGCGCCGTGCGGCGCGCGCGGGACTCGTCGTGGTGGGTCTCGTCGTGGCTCATGGCTTGCCCTCCTCGTCGGCAGCCGCGTGCATCTCGTGAGAGAAGAGCATTCTCAGACTGCGGATGAACACGAAGAACACGTAGATCGCGAGCACGAAGCCCGTGGCGAAGTACACCCACCAAGCGATGCGCGACTCCGGCCAGTACTGAAAGTCGCGCCAGAAGGGCCAGGAGAGGAGGAAGCCCGCCACACTGGCGAGCACCGCGAGGGAGAGGTCAATGGTCCGCTGCGACATCGCACTGCACCTCCGGGGGGGGAAGGAGGGGGGAGCGGGGAGGGTGCGTCAGCCAACTGTCGGGCGCGCACTGCGTGCCATGAGCCAACGATGTGGGTCTCCGGCGTGCCGCGCTGTGACGGATGTCATTCGGCGACGCGATTGCAATGGTCGCCCGCGCGCGCTGGCACGTTCGCGCACCGTGGATCTGGCGGGTGCACCGGATATCCCGCAGTATAGGGCGCGATGACCCGCGAACGATTCTCCGATCACGGAACGCAACCGATCGTCGAAGCACCGTGTGCTCCCGCCTCCCGGTCCGCATCCACGCCCGGCTCCCGGCCCGCGCGAATAGCGGTGATCGTGAGCCACGGGATGGGGGAGCAGGTTCCCTTCGAGACGCTCAATGCGGTGGCCGAGGCGCTCTGGAAGCAGCAGTCGACCGCGCCCATGGATGCCTCCAACGCGCGCGTGCGCTATGTGGCATTCGGCGACGATTGGCTGCCGCGCGTGGAGCTGAAGCTCGATACCCCGGGCGGTAGCGAGTGCACCGTGCATCTGTACGAGGTGTACTGGGCGCCGCTCACCGAAGGGAAGGTGACGGCACGCGATGCGATCGGGTTCCTGGTCGGCGCGGGGTTGCGCGGGATCCGGTACTGCGCGCGCGGCTCCTTCGATCGGTGGATGTTCGGGCGCCGGGTGGTGTTCGCGCTTCCGCGACGCGGCGTCGTGCAGTTGGGCGCCGCGCTCATCGCGTTCCTCGCTCTGCTGCTCGGCTTCCTCGGCGTCGCGATGGCGACAGTGGCGGAGATCGTCCGCTTCCTCCACCCGGGCGCCACGCCTCCTCCGCCAAGCTGGCTTCCGGATCTTCGGGATGCGTGGATGCTCGCCGCGCTGGCGGCGTCCCTCGTCGTCTTCGCCGCGCTCCGCTGGTTCCTGGTGCAGAGCGTGGGGGACGTGGCCGCGTACGTCTCGGCGCATCGCGCCAGCCGCTTCGTGGAGATCAGGCGCGCGATCCAGGATGCCGCGCGGGGAGTCGCGCGCAACGTTTACGCCGCGCGCGATGGCGAGTCGGGGGCGCCGCAGTACGCGCACGTCATGATGGTGGGGCACTCGCTTGGCTCGGTGATCGCGTACGACATGCTCAACGACTCGATCAACGGTGATCTCGCCGCCACGGCGGGCGCGGGGCCTTTTCTCGACGTGGTGCGGCGCACGAAGCTCCTCCTCACGCTAGGCTCACCGCTCGACAAGACGGCGTTCCTATTCCGCACGCAGAAGGACGACGCGCCGCTGCGGGAGGCGCTGGCGGCGGCTGCGCAGCCG
>DATCXR010000148.1:0-1703 GCA_036565685.1 Gemmatimonadaceae bacterium | reverse complement strand
AATCGGCTCGAGGCTCTACGAGAGACTCCTGCCGCTGCTACGGAGCCAGGGAATACACGCCGTCATCGGTGTCATAGCTCTGCCCAACGAGGCGAGTGTGGCCCTGCACGAAAAGTTCGGGCTCTCGAAGGTGGCGCATCTGAAAGAGGTGGGCTTCAAGTTCGACAGGTGGATAGACGTCGGCTACTGGGAGCGCATCCTGTAGCCGTTGGTCGACGGAGCCCGGTCGGACACGAACAGGTGTCCTCGGGTCGTTCATCGAACGAAGGAGCGAGGCGGCGACTGCCCGGTGGGGGCCAGCCGCGTCATGGCCTCGCGACCGGATACTCGAATCCCGTATACAGGAAGGCAGGCGCAATGAGCTCGCAATCCCGCTCGCTCCCACCGTGCGAGAGCACCTCCGAGCGCCAGCGGCCGCGAATCACTTCTGCCGTGCCATCGATCAACGCATTCGCCTCATCGGCATCCAGACCGAAGCGCGGCGCGGCCGAGACGAGGTTCTCTCTACGAGCAGCGCGTCCATAATGTCCGCACGCGAGCGCGAGACAGCGCTCCTCGATCCCAGGCTGAGGGTTCGGGGCGAGATCGTAGGCGGGCGAAAGTCGCCAATCCCTTCCGGCGGCGATCACGGCGTGGTTCCTCGCATGGTCATCGCTGTTCGAGATGAGCGCGTTGAAGACGATCCTGCGGTAGAGCTCCGCCTTGTCCTCGGCCGGGCGGGACGACCACCGCTGCAGCTCGTCCGCGAGCAGGAGGTACGACCACTTCTCGTTGTCGGTCGCAGGGTCGCCTGCACGCAGCATGGTGAGCGCGCTCGCCATGCGGTGCCGGTGATAGCCGCCATCCACGTTCTCGCGATCGAAGCGTCGCAATAGCAGGATCGACTCGTCGTCCAGGCGCTCGATGCGAAGCTCCGGCACGCGGATGTCGCACCGCGTGGCGAGCCTCAGCATCGCGGCCTCCACCGCCGCGCTGTTCCAACGATCTTCGCGAGCCGGGAATTTCGCCACCCAGAGCCCGGCGTCGTCTTCCACGGTGTTCTTCGGGCGCGCGCCACCCAACGAAGTCGCAGGCTGTAGCACGCGTCGCACCTGATCGCGAAGCTCTTCCGCTGGCGCCCCGTCCTCGATGATCCGTGCCGCCTCGCGGAGCTCCCCCAGTTGAATGATGCGATTGAAGTCGCGCGCGGGCGCCGGCGGATCCTGCCCGAGCCCGAAGGAGAGTGCGCCAGCCCGATCCTCGGGGGACTGCAGGAGGAGCTCGGCTTCGTTCAACCCGCTTCTGTCCAACACGCGCTCGACGGCCAGTCGACCCCATGCGTCGGGCAACGCATCGCGCAGAGCGCCGAAGACGCCGTGCAGGATTGCGGTCTCGTACGTCTCGTCCGTTACAGGCAGATCGATCGGATCGATCGGCACGGCATCCGCGCGCGAGCGGTAGCGCCTACCGTAGACGAAGCGGCCGACTCCTTCGCCTCCGCCGAGTGGCGCGAGCACGAATCGGCCGCAGGTGACCACCTCCAGCGAAGCCGGCATCTGCAGGTACACGAAGCAGGACAGCTCGGAAGTCATCGCACAGCTCTCGCCTTCGGCGCACTCGTTCGGAACGACATCAGCGGTTGACTACTATGTCGGCATCCTCTCCCTTCCCGCCCGGCTACCCGATGCCGGTTACCATCGACGTATACGAGCGCGGCGCAGCCG
>DATCXR010000143.1:0-13942 GCA_036565685.1 Gemmatimonadaceae bacterium | reverse complement strand
GGCGGTTCCGGCTCGGGGGCGGGCCGCCGCGGGCGGGGAGCCGGACGCGAAACCGTCCGTACCGGTGGCGGTGGCTCCTGGCGCAGCTGCGAGAGAACATCACGCGACGTGGCGCCCTTGGTGTCGATGCTGTCCGGATCTCCATATCCCCGGAGCACCAGTTGAATACTTCCCTGGCTCGCTGCGACCGCCAATCTCTCTGCCTCTTCCGGAGTGACCTCGATTGTGGCGGTGGCTGCGTTGATCGGCTTGCCCTGCGCATCACGCTGGACTTCGTGTCCTACTGATAGCACGCGCATGTTCTCCATGAACAGCTTCGCTACCTGCTGCGCCTTCCCGTCCTTGGTGTTCGTAAGCGTGACCATCACGTCCACCCGGCTATTGGGCTGTATGAAGCCGCTTATGCCGGCGACGTCGTTGATGCGAAGGGCCATGGCACGCTTCCCCGGGGTGATTTTAACTTCGAGCCCCGGGCCGGTACCAACCGGTGCGAGACGCCCAGGAACGATAGGCTCACCCTTGAAAACCGCCACGCGCGTGACGCGGCCGACCACCGAGTCGGGAGTCGAGAAAGCGCCAGCCGGAATCGTGGGCACGGGCCAGGGGTTGGCGGTGACCATGTTGCGGTCGATAGTCGCCCCTTCGGGCAGATCGACCAGGGACACGACGACAGGCACCGTCGCTATTCGAGCGCTTTCCCGATTGTGTTGGAGCAGTTTGTAGACGCCGTAAGTGGCTCCAGCCGCCACTACGATTGCGGCGTAGAAAACCACGGAGTAACGCCGTTCCGCCATGATATTCCGTCCTCGGAGGACCTGGTGTAAGGGTACAGAAGTGCGCGCTCAGCCAGTTCAGGGACTGGTCGTCGGCGGGAGTCCGTACTCCAGCCCGAACTTCGCCATCTGGTGCATTGGAATCGAATCGAGTCCAATCAGGTTCACCAGCGGAGTGATGGTCCGGAACGAGTAGTCAGCCGTGACGGTCAACGTGGTATCTACGGTATTGACGGTGACGTTGACATTTGGCGTGCCGAGCCGCGCACCACCGAAGGTGTACGAGAAATCCACCACTCGCTGTTTGATCAGAGCCGCATCGGCAACGGGATCGTCCGATACAGATCCATATCGTGCCCCCTCCCGAACCGCCGCTGCCAGATTGTTCATCGTGAAGTAGGCCCTGCCAAAGTCCACTATCCCGAACACGAGAAGAAAAAGGATCGGGACTATGAGGCCGAACTCGACGATGAGAGCGCCCCGATCATCGCGTTGGAACTCGATACGCAGCATCATTGCGCCTCGTATCACAAAGGGAGGAACGAAGGGAACCACGCCACAGCAAGAAGGCCAACCGCGAGTGCGAAACCATACGGGACGAGCCGGCGGCGGTCGGCGATTGTCGCGGAGGGTGAGGCGAGCACCTTGGGGTGAATCATCGCGATCATCGACTTCTCGACTGCGACTCGGATGCCGCGTTCCCACCCCAGCCACACGATCGTGAGAATGCCGCCGGCAACCGCCGCGGCTCCGGCTGCCTGAAGCGCGCCCGACACACCCAGCCAGGCGGAAGCGCCGGCGAAGAACTTCACATCGCCGGCGCCCAACCATCCCAGAAGCCAGAACGGAAGCCACACCGCAAGGCCAATGGACATCCCGGCAAATCCATGCAGCAGTCCTCGTGAGATGTCGTACACGCCACAATTGTACGCCAGCCCGAGCACGCCCAGAGCCAGCACGAGCTGGTTGGGGATGCGCCGCGTTCGCAGATCCGACAGACAGCCGCACGCGAGCAGGGTCGTAAAGACCACTCCCGCGAGCAAACCGAAGGTTGAGCCTGCGAACACGGCTGCTATCCTCGCCTCGTAGACGGTACGAATACGCGCCGTATCAGGTCGACGAGCTGTTCAGACCCTGCAGGTTGTTCCCGATGTTCTGGAACCAGTTCACGATCTTCGTTCTGAAGGCCGCGAGGGCAATGATGAAGCCCATGACGAGTACGACGATCAGGAGCCCGTACTCCGTAACCACGGCTCCGTCCTGCTCCTTGATGAAGCTCCTGATGAGATTCGCGAGGCGATTCATTGGGACTCTCCTGTGAGAGTTGAGGGTGGAACGACTTCCCGCTCGAGCGGGGTGAAACGACGAGGAAGCGATAGGTGCTGCTGCGGAGCCGAAACCACTACGCCCTGCCGGATCGCGGGAGCTACAGAATAGAGCCATTTCCCAATTCTGCAACGTCCGCCGAAACAGCCTGATCCGTATCTGCCGTGCAGCCGTGACCGCCCCAGAGCAAAATCTTGCCCGCGAGCTCTGTCACCCTCATCAGACAGACCGATCCAAAGACGACGGTAGCCAGTTCCGCAGCCTGCGAAGGCCGGAAAATGTCTTGGTTGCAAGGGTTTAGTAGGCGGAGGGTCGCGCTTGAACCATCTACCGGTGTTCAGGGCCGACGCCTTCACATCGCACTTGATCCCCGGGTTGATCCAGCTCTAGAAGACAACATTCGTTGCATCGATGCACCAATGTGGTGCAGCACTGTTGCGGTAAGAGTCAGTCGTCATAAACCCTCGGTGCAAATATTCTTACAACCAGCTCAGCCGAAGTCGTGCGCCCAGGCACGGAGCGACCGTCACCTGGAAGGTGCCGTGAGTCTCGGAACTCTCTCCGCCTACCCCCTCCCCACCTACCGCCTTACCTTCCCCCACACGCGGGAGTGGCGGAATTTGGTAGACGCGCTGGACTTAGGAGTGCGACATGAAAAGCTGTGCAAGTCGTTGTCTCGAACGCATCTCACCGCGTTACGGGACCACCTTTACCTCAGGGTGACCCTACCCATCGGGGCGTGGGCGGTAACGCCCGGGTCCTGAGCGATGGGGACAACGTAGCCGTCCAAAGGTGGGCGACCACTGATGGGAAGGCCGAAGCCGCGAGGCACCAGGTCAACTCCGGTGAGGACACACCGGATCGGAGCCAGGGTGGAAGGAAGGGCTAACGAAAGTGAAGTTCCATAGGCGTCGTGACCGGTACATGGCCTACGGTCCTGATGGCCATAGCCAAAAGGCACGAGAGCAGGATGGTGGTCTCCTAATCCGCCATCGAGGTCGATACGCTCTCCGGCGTGAAGGAACAGCCCTCCCCTTTCGTTCTGCGATTTGCACGGAACATGGTAAGCCCGATTGCTTCCAGACTTGGGCGTCCGTGGTGGAATTTGGTAGACACGCACGGCTTAGAACCGTGTGCCTAACGGCGTGAGGGTTCGAGTCCCTCCGGGCGCATCAATCGGGTAGCGACTTCGCAAGAGGAAGCGACGAGCAAGCGGGTAGAGGATCGCGGAGAAAGCGAATGTCCGTCTGTAACGGACGGGATAGGGATTGAACTTGGGAGGTCTCGACCTCTCGGAGCACATTATCCCACGCGAAAGCGGGCAGACTTCCGCGAGGTCTTTGATGGCGACGACCCTGGTTACTCCGAATGGGGGTATCGCAGATGACGGTCTCTCAGCAAATCGAGCAATCGGTTGACGAGCGGACTGGTGCGCCCCCGGACCGACGTGACGACTGGCGCAGCATCGACTGGGCATCAGCAGTCATCGAAGTGAGGCGGCTCCAGGTGAGAATCGCCAAGGCTGCGAAGGATGGGCGGTGGAACAAGGTGAAAGCCTTGCAACACATGCTCGTCCACTCACGTAACGCGAGGCGACTCGCGGTACGTCGAGTGACGGAGAACCGTGGCAAGAACACTCCAGGAGTGGACGGGGTCACATGGTCCACTCCGGAGGCCAAGTCTAGGGCTGTCGATTCACTGAAGACGCGCGGGTACCAACCCAAGCCTCTACGGCGGGTCTACATCCCGAAAAGCAACGGCAGCGTGCGCCCCCTGGGCATTCCGACCATGCATGACCGGGCCATGCAAGCGCTGTTCAAGCTGGCGTTGGAGCCGGTGGCGGAAAACCAGGCTGACCCGAACTCCTACGGGTTTCGACCGTATCGCTCGGCCGCGGATGCCATTGAGCAGTGCTTCAATGTGCTCTGTCGGAAGGGTAGCCCGCAGTGGATTCTGGAAGCGGACATCAGGAGTTGCTTCGACAACATCAGCCATGAGTGGTTGCTCGAGAACATCCCTATGGACCGCAAGGTCCTCGGGACATGGCTGAAGTCGGGTTTCATCGATAAAGGAAAGATGTACGCGACGAATGCGGGAACGCCGCAAGGCGGGATCATCTCCCCGATTCTCGCGAACATGACCTTGGACGGGTTGGAAAATCTCCTGTGGAAGCGGTATCGGATCTCACGATTCGGGAAATTCTCTGCAGGCAAGTACAACAAGTACCTGGTCAACATCGTTCGATACGCTGACGACTTCATCATCACCGGCATCTCGAGAGAGTTGCTGAGGGATGAGATCCTGCCGTTCGTGCGAGATTTCCTTGCCGAGCGAGGGCTGGAGCTGTCATCAGAAAAGACCCTGATAACGCATATTGACGATGGCTTCCTGTTCCTCGGAACTTCGGTACGCAAGTACAACGGCAAGCTGCTGATCAGGCCGTCCCGGAAGAACGTGACAGCGTTCCTGGCGAAGATCCGGGAAGTCGTGAAGGAGAATGCCTCAGCGACGCAAGAGGGATTGATACGTACGCTCAATCCGATCATTATGGGCTGGGCAGAGTATCACCACCACTTCGTGGCGAAGGCTACCTTCGCGTATGTCGATAACCAGATTTGGTACATGCTGTGGCAGTGGGCGCGACGAAGACATCCAAATAAGAACGCCCGGTGGGTAAAGAACCGTTACTGGCACTCGACCCCGAGGCGAGCTTGGTTGTTTGCGGCCCGCACCACGACCGGAAGGTTGTTCGCGTTGCATCATGCCGGCAAGACGAAGATCGTGCGGCACGCCAAGATCAAGGCTGACGCAAACCCATACGATCCGGCATGGGATGAGTACCTGAAGCAACGGTCCTCATTCCAGTTCAGAAGGGCGAACCGTCGGCGTTCTCTGGTTAGGAAGCTCTGGGACGACCAGAAGGGGCTCTGCCCGCGATGCGGTCTGCTGATCGAAGGTTCGGATGTGTTCGATAAGCACCATGTCGTCTACCGAAGCCGAGGTGGGCCGGACGATGCCGAGAACTTGCAACTGATGCACCGGACTTGTCATCAGCAGATTCATACGACGAGGACGATGTCGAGCAGGCCGGTCTCCAGGGACGTGGACCGAGTAGACTGGTTGAGCGAGTACGCCAAGGACGTGATGGACCCGGCGTACTGGGAAGTATTGACCAGCGAGCTCGCCCATTAGGAGACTGATTCAAAGGCCTGAGCCGTGTGCAGGGAAACCCGCACGCACGGTTCTTTGGGGGGCGGGGGCCGGCAACGGCCTCTGCCTACCCGACTCCAGTGGGGAAACCCGTGGGGGTTCGAGTCCCCCCTCTCGCATTACATCGCAACTTCCCCCTCGCACCCGACGTCTGGGCGGCTGAAGCACTCGCTTCTCCGCAGCGCACTGCGCCCGGAGCGGGGTAGTACCTCCCGGCACTCACTCCACTATCCAGCTGGAGCAGCTCCACCTCCACCGCCACCACACGCATGTACGCGCGACTGTCCACTCTCCTTGGATTGCTCGTCCTGGTCCTCTCTCCTCTCGCGTTCTACTCCACCCCCCTCCCCGCCCAACGCCCGATCGCTCGCCAGATCCCCCTCGGTCCGATGATCGAGCGCGCCTACAGCGCCGGCACGCGCGACTCCTCCGGCTCCCCGGGCAGAAACTATTGGCAGCAAACGGTCGACTACTCCATTCGTGCGCGCCTCGATGTCGACAGCGCGATCCTCCACGGCACCGAGACGATCACGCTGCACAACACCTCGCCCGACACCCTCTCCTACATCGTCCTCCGTCTCTACCAGAACTACTTCCGCGCCGAGTCCGAGAGGAACGACTATGTAACGGACGTTACGGATGGCGTCACCGTCGAACATGTCGCCGTGAACGGCGGTGCCGTCTCGATCAGCGACTCGGACGCCTACGAAGTGGATGGCACTCTCGCCCGCGTGCGCCCAGCCGCCCCGATCCTCCCCGGCGCGACCGCCACCGTCGATGTCTCCTGGCACTTCGAGGTCCCCAACGTTCCCGAGGGTGAGCGCGGCGAGCGAATGGGTCGTTGGGGTCACGAGCTCTATCAGGTCGCCCAGTGGTATCCGCAGATCGCGATGTACGACGACCTCCGCGGCTGGGACACGAGCCAGTACCTCGGCAAGGGTGAGTTCTACAACCAGTTCGGCAGCTTCGATGTCCGGATCACCGTCCCCTCCGGCTGGCTGGTGGGAGCGACCGGCACATTGGCGAACGCGGGAGAGGTTCTCTCACCCACGGCTCGCCAGCGTCTCGCTCTCGCCCTCCGTGTGGATACGACGGTGCGAGTAGTCACCGCCAACGAGCGCGGCGCGGGCAAAGCCACCCCCGCTGGTCAGTCTCTCACCTGGCACTTCACCGCGCCTACGGTGAACGACTTCGCCTTCGTGGCTTCGAAGAACTTCGTCTACGACGCCGCTCGCGCCTTCACCCCCGACACCACGCTCGTGCAGGCGCTCTACCTCCCGGAGCACGAGCGCTACGCTGGCTCCGCGCAGCTCGGCCGCTTCGCGCTCGAGCACCACTCGAAGCTGGTGATGCCGTACGACTTCCCGCAGGCCACGATCGCCGATGGCCCGGAAACGGGGATGGAGTACCCGATGATCATCTTCTCCGGCCCGGGCTTCGGCGTGGTCACGCACGAGCTGGGACACGAGTGGTTCCCGATGATGGTGGGCTCCAACGAGACCTGGTACGGCTGGCAGGACGAAGGATTCAACGAGTTCATCGATGCTGCAGCAGCCGTCGACTTCGAGAAGAAACCCACCGACTGGGAGCGTGAGGGCGCCTCCTACCGCCGTATCGCGGGCTCGGAGCTCGAGCCAACGATGATGTGGCCCACGGATTTCGCCGGCCCGTACTACAGCATCCAGGCGTACGTGAAGGCACCGCTCGCGCTCCACGCACTCGGCGGCGTGGTGGGTGACAGCGCGGTGCGCTCCGCCTTTGCCGGCTACGCGCGCGCGTGGCGCTACAAGCACCCGTCGCCGTGGGACTTCTTCATGTTCATGGATCGCGCGCTCGGGCGCGATCTTGGATGGTTCTGGAATTCGTGGTGGTTCACGACCCAGACCTTCGATCAGGGAATCGCCAACGTGAAGCAGACGAACGGAACGCTCACGCTCACCGTGGCCGACCACGGCAACATGCCGATGCCGGTGATCGCGCGCGTGGACTTCACCGATGGTTCATCGCAAACCATCACCCGCCCCGCCTCTGCCTGGTTCCCGGGTACCCGCTCCACCACGCTGACTCTTCCGCTCCGCGGCAAGAGCATTGCGCATGTCACGCTCGATCCCGAGAAACGCTTCCAGGATCTCGACCGATCCAACAACGAGTGGAACGCCAGACAATGAGACTTCTCTCCCCGCTTCGACTCCACCCCCGCCGCGGCCTGCTGGTCTACCAGCTGGTGTTGATCCTCATTGCGATCATCATCCTGATCCTCGTGCTCCTGTACTTTGCCCGGCACAACCAGATCGGGACGACCGCACCGGCGGCGGACACCACGGCCGCGGCCAGCGCGCCCCATTGGCCCGCGCCAATGGCATCCGGCCAACGACTCGCGACGTAGCCCTCCCCCCACCTTCCCCCCCGCGCTCCCTCTACGATTATGTTTCTCCCATGAACATCGAGATCACTTCCAAGAAGTCAGAGGGACTTGAGCGCCTCCTCGAGGTGAAGGTGCCCGCTGAAGACGTGCGCGGCGCCGAGGAGAAAGCCGCACGCCGCTACGCTAGACAGGTCCGTCTCCCAGGCTTCCGCCCTGGCAAGGCTCCCGCCGCGATGGTGCGCAGGAAGTTCGCCGACGCGATCCGGCAGGAGGCGCTCGAGTCGCTGGTGCAGGAAGCCTTCAAGGAAGTGCTCGAGCGCGAGAAGTTCGACCTTGCGACGCAACCGCACGTGCACGACCTGAAGTTCACCGACGGCGAGCCGCTCACCTTCGAGCTGCACCTCGAGGTACGGCCCACCATCGAGATTCCACGCTCGACTGGCTTCCGCGTGGAGCGGAAGGTTCGCCCGGTCTCCGACGAGCAGCTCCAGGAGCAGCTCGAGGAGCTCCGCGAGGACAAGGCCGTCTGGACTCCGGTGGACGAGAAGCCGACAGCGGGCGACATGGTCACCGTGCCGCTCGCCATGCCCGACGACGCGGCCACCGACGCCGCGGCCGAGCCGCGCGAATACCGCATCGTGCTGGGCACCGGTCAGGCGCTGCCGGCGATCGAAGAGGTCATCACCGAGACCGCGCCGGGTGCCACCACCGAGCGCCCGGTGAAGTGGCCCGAGGACTTCCCCGATGAGGAGCAGCGCGGCAAGACCAAGACTGTTCGCGTCACCGTGGAAGATGTGAAGCGTAAGACGCTCCCAGAGCTGGACGACGACTTCGCGCGCGCCACGGGCGACTTCGAGTCAATGGCCGCGCTCCGCGACACGGTGCGCGAAGACCTCGTGAAGCACGCCGAGCGCGAGGCCGACGCCGATGTGCGGCAGAAGCTGGTGGACGAGATCATCGCCGCCAACCCCTTCGACATCCCGCAGAGCTGGGTGAATCGTCTGGTAGATGCCTACCTCGAGACGTATCAGATCCCGGAGGAGGAGCGCGAGCGCTTCCGCAACGAGTTCCGCCCGCTGGCCGAGAGGCAGGTGCGGCGCGACCTGGTGGTGAGCACCATCGCGAAGAAGGAGGGGCTCGAGGCGACCGAGGCGGACATCGATGAGCGTGTAATGGAAGTTGCCGAGAAGCGCGGCACCGAGCCCGGCCAGGTGTATGCCTCTCTGGAGAAGGCGGGCCGCATCGCGGAGCTGGAGCGGAACATCACCGAGGAAAAGGTCTTCGCCTGGCTCATGGAGAAGAACACGGTAGAACAATGACAGAGAATCCGATGGCCACGATCTACCCACCCTACGTTATCGAGCGTTCCAGCCGCGGCGAGCGGACCTACGACATCTTCTCGCGCCTGCTGATGGATCGCATCGTGTTCCTGGGCACGCCCGTGTCGGACGATGTTGCCAACATCATCATCGCCCAGCTGCTCTTCCTGCAGGCGGACAACCCGGAGCGCGACATCAACCTCTACATCAACTCTCCCGGGGGGAGCGTGTCGGCCGGCCTGGCCATCTACGACACTATGCAGTTCCTCACCGCCCCGATCCGCACGATCTGCATGGGGATGGCGGCGAGCATGGGTGCCTTCCTCCTCGCGGCCGGCACGGCCGGTAAGCGGATGGCGCTTCCGCACTCGCGGATCATGATCCACCAGCCCTCGCAGAGCGGCGGCGGCGGTACGGCGGCCGACATCGAGATCCAGGCGAAGGAGATTCTCTACCTCCGCGCCAAGATGAACGAGCTGATGGCCAAGCACACGGGACGTCCGGTGGAGCAGATCGAGCGCGACACCGACCGCGACCGCTTCATGAGCGCCGAGGAGGCCAAGGAGTACGGCCTCATCGACAGCGTGATCGTGCAACAGCGCGCGATCGAGGCAGCGGAAAAGAAAGTGACATTGTGAAATTGTTCACTTGGGGGATACCAGCCGGTGTGCTTGACCGTCCTTGGAAGGGTATGTTAAGTATACCGGCACCCCCCTCGCCGCCCTTCAATGGCGGTGCAACAGAGCCCGCTCCACCCCGCAACGCGGAAATCAATGTCGCACGATAAACACCTGCGCTGCTCCTTCTGCGGAAAGTCCAAGGATTCTGTCCGGAAGTTCATCTCCGGTCCATCGGTCTACATCTGCAACGAGTGCATCTCGCTCTGCAACGAGATTCTCGCCGAGGACGAGGAGCGCGAGGTTGCCGAGGCGATCACTCAGGTCCCCACGCCGCAGGAGATCAAGGACGTCCTCGACCAGTACGTCATCGGGCAGGAGCGCGCGAAGAAGGCGCTCGCGGTGGCGGTGTACAACCACTACAAGCGCATCAACTGCTCGTCGGGACGCGACGATGACGTGGAGCTCGACAAGTCGAACATCCTCCTCATCGGTCCCACCGGCGTAGGCAAGACGCTGCTGGCGCAGACGCTCGCCCGGATCCTCGACGTGCCCTTCACCATCGCCGACGCTACCACCCTCACCGAGGCAGGGTACGTGGGCGAAGACGTCGAGAACATCCTCGTCCGTCTCCTCCAGGCCGGCGAGTTCAACGTGGCCGAGTGCGAGCGCGGCATCGTCTACATCGATGAGATCGACAAGGTCGCGCGGAAGAGCGAGAACCCGAGCATCACGCGCGACGTCTCGGGCGAGGGCGTGCAGCAGGCGCTCCTCAAGATTCTCGAAGGAACCGTGGCGTCCGTGCCGCCGCAGGGCGGGCGCAAGCACCCGCAGCAGGAGTACATCCAGATCAACACGAAGGACGTGCTCTTCATCTGCGGCGGCGCCTTCGACGGACTCGAGAAGATCATCGAGTCGCGCGTGGGGCGGCGGCAGATCGGCTTCACGAAGGAAGAGGTGCAGAGCGGCAAGATCGAGGACCTGGCGCGGAATCCCTTCGCCGAAGTGGAGCCCGACGACATGCTCCGCTACGGGCTCATCCCCGAGCTGGTGGGTCGTCTCCCCGTGACGGTGGCGCTCGAGTCGCTCGACGAAGACGCGCTGGTGCGCATCCTCAAGGAGCCCAAGAACGCGCTCACGAAGCAGTACGCCAAGCTCTTCGACCTCGAAGAGGTAAAGATCACCTTCGAGGAGTCGGCTCTCCGCGCGATCGCGCAGAAGGCGATCAAGCGCGGCACTGGCGCACGCGGTCTGCGCGCCATCCTGGAGGAGATCATGACGGACGTCATGTTCGATCTCCCGAGCCGCGACGACATCACCGAGGTCAAGATCACCGAGAGCTGCGTCGTCAACGGCACCACCCCCCTCCTCGAGATCTCGCCCAAGCGGCACAAGAAGGAAGCATAGCGGCAACCGCTCCCCACATGTCCATCATATCTCTCACCCGGGGCGAGGAAAGCCACGGGGTGCCCGACCGGCTACCCGTGCTCCCGCTCCGGGAAGTCGTCGTCTTTCCCTACATGGTGGTCCCGCTTCTGGTGGGCCGCCCCGGATCGCTCGGCGCCATCGAAGCGGCGCTGGCCAACGACCGCTGGGTCTTCCTCGTGGCGCAGCGCGACGGCGACGTGCAGGAGCCCGCCGCCGCGGATCTCTACCGCGTGGGCGTGGTGGGTCGCGTGCTGCAGATCTCGCGCATGGCCAACGGCACCACCAAGGTGCTGCTCGAGGGCGTGGCACGCGCGCGGGTAACGCGCTACTCGCCCAACGACATGTTCCTGCGCGCCACCATCGCCCCCCTCCCCTTCGCTCCTGGTATCCCGGAGAGTGTAGGCGAGGTCGCGGCGGCGGCGGCTAAGAACGGAGACGCGGGCGCGGAGGCAGGCGAGGATGCGATGGCTCGCCGGGTGAGCGCACTCTTCGAGGAGTACGTCACGCTGCACCGCCGGCTACCCGGCGAAGTGGTGGCGCTCGTACAGGGTAGCGAGGCGCGCGAGCGGCAGGTGTTCGCAGTGGCGGCGCACATGCTCATCCGCACCGAGCAACGGCAGCAGCTCCTCGAGTCGGATTCGATGCGCGCGTTGCTGGAGCGGCTCTCGGGGATCCTGACGGCGGAGATCGAGATACTCCGGCTGGAGCGGAAGATCGAGAGCGACGTGCGCGGCTCGCTCTTCCAGAACCAGCGCGAGTTCTACCTGCAGGAGCAGCTCAAGGCGATCCACAAGGAGCTGGGTCAGGGCGATGGCGACGACCTCGACGAGCTCGAGGCGACGCTCGTGAAGAAGGCGCTCCCCGAGCACGCGCGCGAGCGGGCCGAGCGCGAGCTGCGCAAGCTGCGGCGCACGCCGGCGCTGAGCCCCGAGTACACCGTGGTGCGCAACTACCTGGACTGGCTCGTGGGCCTTCCCTGGAGCGAGCGCACCGACGACGTGCTCGACGTGGCGCACGCCCAACGAGTGCTCGACGAAGACCACTTCGGGCTGAACGATGTGAAGGATCGGATCCTCGATTACATCGCGGTGCTCGCGCTGGTGGGGAAGCTGGAGGGGCCGATCCTCTGCCTGGTCGGTCCTCCTGGCGTGGGGAAGACATCGCTCGGCCGCTCGATAGCGCGTGCGCTGGGACGCGAGTTCGCGCGCATGTCGCTGGGCGGCGTGAGAGACGAGGCCGAGATTCGAGGGCATCGGCGTACCTACATCGGCGCGCTGCCCGGGCGCGTGCTGCAGGCGATGCGGAAGGCGAAGGTGGTGAACCCCGTCATCCTGCTCGACGAAGTGGACAAGATGGGGCAGGACTGGCGCGGCGACCCGGCTGCCGCGCTCCTCGAAGTGCTCGACCCCGAGCAGAACAAGGCGTTCAACGACCACTACCTCGAGGTCGACTACGACCTCTCGCAGACGCTCTTCATCACGACCGCGAATACGCTGGGGCAGATCCCCGAGCCGCTGCGCGACCGGATGGAGATCATCCGTCTGCCGGGGTACGTGGACCACGAGAAGTACGCGATCGCACGCAAGTATCTCATCCCGCGGCAGCTCAGGGTGCACGGACTGGATCCGGAAAAGGTGAGCATCACGCCGGAAGCGGTGGCGGCGATAGCGCGGGGGTACACGCGCGAGGCGGGAGTGCGCGAGCTCGAGCGGAAGCTTGCGAGGATCGCGCGGAAGCTGGCGCGGCGGGCGAATGCGGCTGCGAATTCGCCGGAAGCTCGTCATCTCCCCGCTTCCTCCAGTCATCCCCGCGAAAGCGGGGATCCGGGTACCAACAAAATGGATTCCCGCTTGCGCGGGAATGACGAGCCGGGTGACACGTTGAAGGTGACGGTGGATGTCGCCGACATCCCCGAGCTCCTCGGCGTCGCACCTTTCGAGGATGAGGCATCCACGCTCGAGGATCATGTGGGCGTCGCCACGGGCCTCGCCTACACAAACACCGGCGGCGATCTCCTCGAGATAGAGATCTCCGTGGTCCGCGGGCGCGGCCGGCTGCAGCTCACCGGCACGCTTGGCGACGTGCTCAAGGAGTCCGCCGGCGCCGCGCTCACGTACGCGCGCTCGCGCGCGCAGATGCTCGGCATCGACCCCGAGTTCGCGCGCGGCCGGGACATCCACATCCACATTCCCGCGGGAGCCACTCCGAAGGACGGCCCGTCGGCAGGCATTGCCATCGCCACCGCCCTCGTCAGCGCCCTCACCGGCGTCCCAGTGCGTGGCGACACGGCGATGACGGGCGAGGTGACTCTTCGCGGGCGCGTGCTCCCCATTGGCGGCTTGAAGGAGAAACTCGTAGCCGCCCGACGCAGCGGGATCACCCACATCATCATCCCCCGCGCGAACGCGCGCGAGCTTTCCGAAGTGAGCGAGGACATCCGCGGCGGCCTCGAGTTCCACCCCGTGGCGACGATGGATGAGGTGCTCGCCTTTGCTCTGAGAGGCGCGCCCGCCGAGGTGAGCATGGCCGCGCCGGCAGAGGGGCTCACGCATTGACCGATCCTCTCCCCATCCGCCACCTCGAGTTCCTCGGTGGGCTCGCGAAGCCGGGCGGATGGCGGCCGGAGGGTGAGCTGCCGGAGATCGCGTTCAGCGGTCGGTCGAACGTCGGAAAGTCGTCCCTTCTCAATCGGCTCGTGCGGCGGAAGGCACTCGCGCGAGTGAGCAAGACTCCCGGCAAGACGCGCGAGATAAACTTCTTCGAGGTGAATCGCGAGCTCGTCCTGGTGGACCTGCCGGGTTACGGGTACGCGCGTGTGTCGAAGGATCAGAGAGCCGAGTGGCGTCCGTTGATCGAAGGGTATCTGAAGCAGAGCGAGCAGCTCCGTGGTGTGGTTCAGTTGCT
>DATCXR010000139.1:0-1553 GCA_036565685.1 Gemmatimonadaceae bacterium | reverse complement strand
ACCAGCTTGCCGCGGTCGTCCATCAGCGCCTTCATGCTGAAGTGCACGTTCCCCGTCGCGCTGGGCTGCGCGCGCGTCGCGCGGATCTGCTCGAGCAACTCGCTCGCGGGCCAGCTGTTGGGACCACCGCTCGCGCCCTTGTCGCTCACGCGGCTGGTGAAATTCCCCGGCCAGATGTGCCGGCCGTGCGTGTTCTGCGAAACCCACCACTTCAGGAGCACGGGATAGCTCTGCTCGGGCGCGGAAACCTTCCAGTAGAGCTGCGGAGTGATGTAGTCGAGCCATCCCTCGGTGAGCCACTTGCGAGAGTCGGCATAGAGCTCCCTGTATGCGTCAAAGCCCTTCACCTCGGGCGGATTCCCCGGCCGCCAGATGCCGAACGGGCTGATCCCCACCTTCACCCACGGCTTCGCCGCCTTCACGTGCTCGTAGAGGTCCTCGATGAAGGTGTCGATGTTGTGACGCCGCCAATCGTCGCGCGAGAGCTTCCCGCCGTTGCCGCGATAGAGCCGCCAGCTCGGACCATCCGGGAAGTCGATGATCCGGCCGCGCGAGTCGCGCTCCTTGTACGGATAGAAGTAGTCGTCGAGATGGATCCCATCGATGTCGTAGTGCCAGACGATGTCCATCACCACGTCGAGCGAATGCTGCCGCGCCGACTTGCTCCCGGGGTCGAGCCAGAGATACTGGCCGTACTGGCGCACCATGTGCGCGTCTGCCCTGCTCACATGGTTCGAGGAGATGGCCGAGCTGTCGGTAGGGTGATGCGCGCGGAAGGGGTTGAACCAGGCGTGCAGCTCCAGCCCGCGCTTGTGCGCCTCGCGTACCGCGAAGGCAAGCGGGTCGTAGGCGGGCTCCGGTGCAGCACCCATCTGCCCGGTGAGATACGTGGACCAGGGCTCGCGGTTCGAGCGATACAGCGCGTCGGCCGCGGGACGCACCTGCAGGATCACCGCGTTGAGCTTCAGCTCCACCGCGCGATTGAGGATCTCGATGAGCTCCGCCTGCTGCTGCCATGTATTCAGCCCCGGGCGCGAGGGCCAATCGATATTGGCCACGGTGGCCACCCACGCGGCGCGGAACTCGCGATCGAGCGGAGGCGCGTCCGCTGGTGCGGCAGCCAGCGACGTGCTTCGAGTTGCGCTCGCGGTGGCCTGAGCGTGCGAGGCGCCGACAGTGAGGGTGAGAGCGAGGAGAGTCGCGACGGAGTTGAGAGCTGGACGGGGAGGCAGGCTTGTCATTGCGGGATGCGTCGGTGAGAAAGTGAAAGGGCCCGGCCGGCTGGCCGGGCCCCTCCACTTTCACACGAACCGCGAGGTGAGTGGTAACCGTGGGCGCCCCCGGGACGGATCCCGGGAGCATGGAAAGCCGCTCCTGCTCAGGGACAGCGCGGCAGGGCGATCGGACACGCTTCCTCGTCCGGCTCGGGCGCGCTGCTTTCTCCGCCGGGACCACCGAAGGTGTACAGCGGAAGCTGCAGCGTGGCGAGCTCGCGACCCGGCACTGGCAGCTCGACGAAGGTGTTGGCGGGAAGCGTCTGCCAGCCGCGCGCA
>DATCXR010000130.1:0-9006 GCA_036565685.1 Gemmatimonadaceae bacterium | reverse complement strand
CTCCCTTCCAGTGAGATCCGGATGGAAGCCGGCGGAAACCTCGATCAGCGCTCCTGCGCGACCGTGGATCATGCACCGGCCGCGCGTGGGCGTGAGGATCTGTGTTAGAAGCTTGAGGATGGTGGACTTGCCGGCGCCGTTAGGACCGATGATACCGAGCGCCTCGCCCGGCCTCACGGAAAAGGAAACGTCGCGCACCGCCCAGAACTCGCCCTGCGAGAGCTGATCCTTCCTCGGCGCGCGCCCCATGAGGCGCCTGGCCATGGCCGGGATGAGATCGCGGAGGCTGTCGTGCAACTCGCCGCGCTGGAACTTCTTCCAGACGTTGTCGAACTCGATGCTGGGACTCGTCATCGCGGCCGCCTCACACGTACTCGGCGAACACCGCTTCGGCGCGGTGGAAGATGAGCGCGCTGGCAACGAGTCCGATCACCGCCCACGCAGCGCTGTACGCGAGGTACCAGGGGCTCCAGACGGGGAAGGACGTCCTGTTCGCGGCGGTCGTCACCAGGGGGCTCGGGAGATCGTGCCCATGCACGATGCTCAATCGCGGCCCTTCGAGAAGCCGCGCGAGCGGATTGAGGAGCATGAGCCGCCCGCCAAGCTGCCCGAACATGCGCGGCTCGAAGAACACGGGAGTAAAGAACATCCCGAAGGTGAGGAGCAACTGCACGATGTACTTCACGTCGCGGAAGAAGAGATTCGCGCAGCTTATGAACAGCGCCGTCGCGGCGGTGAACATGAGGATGAGCAGCGCGAGCAGCGGCACCCAGAGCAGACCCAGGCCATAGTGCACGCCGAGGAAGGGGAGCGCGATCGCGAGCGTGATGCTCCCGATCGTGGTGTCGAAGCACTGCGCGAGCGTGGCCGAGAGCGGGAGCACTTCGCGCGGGAAGTAGATCTTCGACACCAGCTGGAGATTTCCGGTGAGACTCGCGGTGGCGAAGCCGATGGCGCCCACGAAAAACGACCACGGGATCGCCTTCACCGCCATCCCGGCGATCTCGGAGAGCTCCACCTTGCTCCCGCCCATGTAGGCCATGGCGAAGCGCACGAGAGTACCCGCCAGAACTATCAGCCCCGGCATGAAGACTGCCCAGCCGAAGCCCATCACCGCCTGCTTGTAGCGGATGCGGATGTCGCGCAGGGTTAGCTGGTAGAGGAGCTCGCGGTAGCGCCAGATCTCTTTGACGGCGATGGTGCGTAGATCGCCGATCATCGAGCGACGCGGTTCCTCGGGGAGCTGCGAAGTGTGTGCTGCCAGATCAGTCATCGCTGTGCCAGGGTACAACCGTGAAAGCGGCGCCGCTCGATGGGAGCGACGCCCGCGGGCGCAACGTCGCGCGTCCGGAGTGCGCGGTCAAGGACATCGTTGCTGGCTGCTCGCCGCCTCTGGAGAATCCGACCTTCCAAGGCGGAGGATACGCCGCACGACGGCGGCGGCATACGACCGTGCGTGGCCGATCCGCCGGTGCAGGAGCGCACGCCGGCTGCGTGAGAGAAGGCGGCGCACTGCCGCGTCCACGTCGTAGGGGAGTCCGAGCTCGAGCGCCTGCTCGTAGCGCTGGAAGAGCCCTTCGATCCGGATGCACTCCACGGCGTCCACTCGCTCCGAGAGCGTGTTGGAGGGCTCGAAAACCTCGAAGGAGTCGAGCGCGCCGAACCCTGCGAGCAGCACCTGATTGCGGATGCACTTCTCGCAGCGGGAGCAGTTGAGTCGATCGCTCCGGTTCTCCTAGCAGACGCGCAGGTAGCGGTGTACGAGCGGATGACCCTTCAACGCAGCCAGCTTCTCAGTGCGCCGGTACTGAGCGCCGACGTGTTCCACCCGGAGCCCCGCGCCACTCCAGTGCGGATCGAGCTCCCAGTGCGAGCCCCAGGTCTTCTGGTCGGCGAAGGAGTATGACGCCGAGATCAGAAGTGTCCCCCACGCCTCGCTCAGGAGGTGGCCGATGGCGGCGAGCGCGCCGCCGTGCGTGAAATTCCACGAAGCGGCGCGGAAGGCGGGGTGCTCGCGGACGTTGGTGCGGATGAAGACGGGGTGCGCTCCCACCTCGCGCGCCACCGCGCGAACCTGCTGCTGGATGGCGGCGACGCGCTCGGTATCATCCAGCTTCACATCGAAGCCATGTACGAACACCAGGGCATCGACCTCGTGCCCAGCCGCGAGGAGGGAATGGAAGGAGTCCACCCCGCCGCTGAAGCAGAGCGCCGCACCGGTACGGACTTCACTTCTTCCCTTTCTCCCTGCTTGTCGAGCACCAGCGGCAACGGTGTCGAGCTTCGGCAACAGGCGTGCGTACTCCCACCACCGCGCGGTGATGTCGAGCACGCGTGGGAGATTGGCTGCGAAATCGGCCGCGACCGGATCGGCTGCCACGAGCTGGCGCCCCTGGGCGGCAGCCGGAATGAGGAAGGCGCTTACGAATGCCTCACTCGAGGGCCGGAGGACGACATCGGCCGACTCGAACCAGAGCTCCGAGCCCTCGACGATTGCCGAAACGCGCGAGACGCCGCCTCGGTTGCTCGAGCGGAGGGGTGAAATGGTGAGGTGATCGCGACACATGGGAAGCGAGGTCTGCCGCAAGAGGCGAGCCGGACTTAGCGGGGCGGGGACTGCCCGGCCCGCTCTTGCGGAACGTCCCGGAACGGTGCTCCTTTTGTTTCGCTCATCCACGGACGCGGGCCCGGGTGGCCCATGGGCGTCCGTTCCGCCTGCTTCCATTACCAGGAAAACACAACGATGCGTTTGAGCCTTGTCACGAGAGCGGTTCTCGCGGCCGCGGTGGTCGCTGCCATAGCGGCGCCCGTCCCCGCGCACGCGCAATTCGGGAAGTTGCTCAAGAAGGCCAAGGAGAAAGTGGTCGGCGACAAGGACAGCGCCGCCGCCTCTGGCCCCTCCGGATCGGTGCGACCCGGTGAGCCGAAGTTCGACGCCAACGTGCTCGAGCTCGATCCCTCGCTGGTAGATCGCATGTTGCGCGGGATGGCAGCAGAGGCGCGCTCTGCGCAGTCCAGTGCAGCGAAGGCCGAGAAGATCAACGCCGAGATAGCCGCAATTCAGAAGGAGTCCGACGAGATCGCGTCCAAACACCCGAGCGACGAGCGGGCTGCCTGGGAGAACACCAACTACAAGGTCGAGGAATGCATCACCGACGAGCTCCAGAGGCGTCAGGAGACGCACGAGGGAGACATGCAGGACATGCAGGCGCGGCTGATGAGCGATCCGGCCCTGCGCCAGAAGATGATCGAGATCTCGCAGCGTGCTTCCGCCGAGATGCAGCGTGGCGACAGCGCGGCCGCGCAGAAGACATTGGCCGAGGCGGATGCGCTCACCTATCCCCACGCGAAAGAGGATTCCGCGGCTGCTAAGAAGAAGTGTGGAACGCCCGTGCCCAGGCCGTCGTGGATGGATCGCGAGGATGCGCTGGTCGAGCGTCGGAGCCAGCTCGCGGATCAGCTTCGAAAGGGCGAGGGAGCGGCACGCGACACTGCACTCCAGGTGGTTGCAAAGGGAGGCGGGGGCGGGGTGGGCACCGGTAACGGTGGCGGCCGAGCGGGTGCGCCGCTCACCGCGGTGCAGTACAGCATAGCGCTCGAGCGCATGATCGCCTGGGCCGCTCTCACCGCTCCCGACTCGAAGGAGAAGTGGAAGGGGAGCTACAGCGCCGTGGAGCTCGACGCATTGAAGGCACGGGACGCCGACGTGCGCAAGCTGACGGCCGATATGCGCGGGCTCGGGATCTGGCGTTGATCGAAGGACGCGTGCGCGCCCGATGATTTTTGCTCACAAGGTCGTGATGGGAGCGGTGGCGCTCGGATTGGGCGCCACCTTCCTGGCGCCGGGGCGGTGGTGGACGTCTTCCACCGCTGCCCCACTTCGATCTGTGGACGCGAGTAGCGGGGTGAGCGAGCGCGCGGCCGCCCCCGATGCAAAGCGCGTCTTGTCGACGTCTACAGGACGCGGTCGCGATGCTACCTCACTCGCCGTGAACCGCGATGGCGAGTGGCGCTCGTGGTGGCACTCGGACAGCGCACCCACGCGCTGGACGGGACCGCTGGAGCTCGTGGCACGCTCGGTCGAGTGGCACCCCGCCGCCGCGGGGGCCGAGTGGGGTGAGCTGCGGCTCTCGGGGAGCGGCGAGGCGTGGCGTGTGCGGGTAATTCTCGTTCGGCTCGACCCGAGGCGCGTCCGCTTCCAGCTCGACAGTGCATTCGAGAACGGCATCCTGCGCGCGGCTTGGACCATCGGCAAGGCGCCGCCACGCGCCGTGGTCGCGCTGAATGCCGGACAGTTCACCGGTTCCATGCCGTGGGGGTGGGTAGTACTCGGAGGGCGCGAGTTCCTTCCGCCCGGCCACGGTCCGCTCTCCACCGCGGTCACGATAGACACTGCCGGTGTGCTGCACTGGTCCCCGCCCGACAGCATAGCGTCGCTGCGCCATGCGCGCGGTATAGTGGCCGCATTCCAGTCGTATCCCACTCTGCTCGAGGGCGACGGCAACGTCCCATTGGCACTCCAGCCAGACGCTCACATCGCAGGGGTGAGTCTCGATCACGGCGATTCACGCCTCGCAATCGGATCGCTGCGCGATGGTCGAGTGCTGGTAGCGCTCACGCGCTTCGACGGGCTCGATGGCGTGCTCGATGCAATCCCACTCGGCCTTACAACGCCGCAAACCGCGGCGCTCATGGGCGCGTTAGGCTGCAGCAGGGCAGTGATGCTCGACGGCGGAATCTCGAGTCAGCTCCTCGTCCGCGACTCGACTGGAGGCGTACAGCGCTGGCCCGGGATCCGACACGTCCCGCTGGGCCTGGTCGCGATCCCGAGGTAGAGGGGGGAACTGCAGGAAACAGGGAACAGGGAAAATCACAGGAGGCAGGGGGCAGGGGGCAGGAACGGCACACGGTTCGAGGTCTCTACCCCGAAGTAGTCACTGCCTCCTGCCTCCTGCCTCCTGCCTCCTTGCAGTTCCTGTTTCCTGTTTCCTGTCCCCTTCTGCTGCTAGTGCTGCGGAACCTTGAATCCGAAAGGCATCTGGACCAGTTGCCTCACCTTGCGCCCGCCCACCTCGGCCGGCACGAAGCGCATCGATGGGAGTACGTCCTTCACCGCCTTCGTGAATAGATCGTTCGAAGACTTCAGAACCTTGAACGTTCTCATGTCCGCGCGTCCGTCGGGGTTCACCACGAACTGCAGCAGCACCTCTCCCTCCACGTGCGCCTTCTCCAGCGCCGCGGGATATTTGGGAGCCGGGTTGTTCTCCCCAGCCAGCACCGGCTTCTCGACCTGGAACTCGAAGTACGCTGTGCTGTCGCTGGTCGGGCGCGGCGGGGCAGCCGACCTGGATGCCACGCTGGATGCGGTCACCCCTTCGGGGTTCTCCACCGAGCAGGCGATGGCGACCGTGGCGGCTGCGAGTGCGGAGAACACGAGGAGCTGGGTACGCGCGTATCTCGGGATGGCCCTGCGCATGGCGACTATCCTCCGTTCGAGGTTGGATGTGGGGTTGGTGAGCGCGGGTGCGAGACTGCTCGTCCGGGAGCTGCCGCGCTGGGCCATCATCATGAGAAGAAGGCCGTAGCGCTCGGGCCGCTCGTGCGACACCAGTACGCGGGCATCGCAGTCCAGCTCCACCGCCAGGCGGAGACGGCGCGCGCACCACCAGAGCACCGGATTCCAGGGGATGAGCGCGACGAGCAACGCTGCGCCGAAGAGCAGGCGCGGGTCGCGGGCGCGCCGGTGTTCCTCCTCGTGGCGCAGCACCATCGCCAGGAGTGGACGGTCCAATGCGAGCACCCACTCGGGGAGCACGATCTCCATGGCGCCGACTCCTATCACCGCGGGGCCGACGTCGCTCGACAGCCGGATGCCAATGCCGTCCAGCTGATGGTGCCGCCACGACTCGCGCTGGCGCTGCAGCGCTCGTAGCGCGCGTACCAGCCGCACGGTGAGGACCGCGGTGAGCACCGCCCACGCCGCAATGAGAATGGTCTCGAGCGGTGCAGCCAGGCTGCCTGGCCATGCTCCGGCGGTGAGCGCATGCGACTGCCGCGCGACGAGTGTCAGCGGGAGCGTGAGGATCCCCGAACCGGCCTCCGGACCACGGAGACGGCTCGTGACCAGCACGATCGCCGGCCAGAATGCCGCCGCGAGGAGTGCGGCAGCCCATATCATGCGTGTCTGCCGTCCCGCCGCAGAGGCGGCACGCGCGGCGGCGAGCGCCGCGAGCGCGTAGAGCAGGCCGGTGATGACCGCGAAGATCATCCAGGAGGCGATCATTGCTTCCTCCCGCGCCCAGGCTTCGACCGCTTCGCACGCCGGATCTTCGCGCCCTTCTCTGGCTCCGACGTGTCGATCCTCCTGCGGATGCGCTGGAGATCGTCGGCCGTCAGCGCCCGGTCCTCCACGAGCTGGGCGATGAGCTGCTCGGGTGACCCGTGGAAGAGCTTGTCGATCAATCGAGTGACGGCGGTGCGGCGCGCGGCTCGGCGCGCGACGCTCGGGAAGTAGCGGTGCGCCTTCCCCTCGGCCTCGTGGTGGAGGAATCCCTTGGCCTCGAGGTTCCTGAGGATGGTGAGTACGGTGGTGTACGCGAGCTCGGCGGGCAGGCGCTCGCGCACCTCCGTCACGGTGCCCGAGCCCAGCTCCCAGAGCACCCCCATCACGTCCAGCTCGCGATCGCCCAGCACGAAGTCGTCCATAGGGCTCCTCTACTATGTGGTTAGTAGTAATGTACGCCTTCGTGCGATTCTGTCAACTACCCGCATAGTAGGTGCAGATGGGGGTCAGACTTGACCCCGCCTCGCCGCGAACCAAAGTCGCGGCCCGGGCGTTCATCATGAGATGTCGCACCCTCAATTACCGTCAAAGACGAAGCGCGCCGCTCCGCGCGATCCCGATGCTACCCCCACCTGGAGCGAGCGCGCCGCCGCGCTCCGCTACGTGCCACGTCTCCTCGCGCTCGTATGGGAGACGCACCGCACCTTCACCGTCAGCATCGCGCTTCTCCGCATAGCCCGGGCGTTCGTGCCGGTTGCCACCTTCTGGGTGGGGAAGCTCATCATCGACGCCGTCGTCGCGCTCCGCGCCGGCGAAGCGGAGCTTTCGAGGCTATGGGAGCTCGTCGCGCTGGAAATCGCCATCGTGGTCGCGGGCGAAGTGCTCGCTCGCGCGTCAACGCTGATCGAGAGTCTGCTGGGCGATCTCTTCTCCAACCACACCAGCGTCCGCCTCATGGAGCACGCGGCGACGCTCGACCTCGCCCAGTTCGAGGACCCGGCTTTCTACGACCAGCTAGAGCGCGCTCGCCGCCAGACCACCGGACGGATCGGGCTCCTCTCGCAGCTCCTCTCCATGGCGCAGGACTCGCTCACGCTCATCTCCCTGGGCGCGGCGCTCCTGGTCTACGGTCCCTGGCTCCTCGTGCTCCTCGTGGTCGCCGTGATACCGGCCTTCCTTGGCGAGACGCACTATGCGTCGCTCGAGTACTCGCTCCTCTACCGCTGGACACCCGAGCGCCGCCAGCTCGACTATCTGCGCTACCTCGGCGCGAGCGACCGCACGGCGCGCGAGGTCCAGATGTTCGGCCTCGCCAACTGGCTCGTCGAGCGCTACCGCACTCTCTCCGACCGCTATTACGAAGCGAACAAGCGGCTCTCTGTGCGGAAGGGAATCGTCGCCACTCTCCTCTCGATACTCGGGACGCTCGGCTACTACGCGGCGTACGCGATAATCCTGCTGAGAACCGTCACGGGCGCCATCACGATCGGCTCGCTGACGTTCCTCGCGGCATCCTTCCAGAGGAGTCGCGACATAATCCAGCGCATCCTGCTCACCGGAAGCGACGTGGTGGAGCAGGCGCTGTATCTCAAGGACATGTTCGACTTTTTCGAGATGCGCCCCACGATAGTCTCGAAGCCGGGTGCGCTCCCGGTGCCCGAGCCGATCCGCGAGGGTTTCGTCTTCGAGGATGTGGGCTTCAGCTACCCGGACACCGATCAGTGGGCCGTGCGCCACGTGAACTTCGTGCTCCGTCCCGGCGAGCGCATCGCCCTCGTAGGTGAGAATGGGGCGGGGAAGACGACGATCACCAAGCTCCTCGCCCGGCTCTACGATCCCACCGAGGGGCGCATCCTCCTCGACGGAATCGACCTGCGTGAGTACGATCTCGCGGGCGTGCGCCGCGCGATCGGCGTCATCTTCCAGGACTTCGTGCGCTTCGACATGCGCTTCGACGAGAACATAGGCGTGGGCGAGATCGGCGACGTGCGCGACTACTTCGACTCGCACGACGCGGCCGGGAGCGCGAACGGCGACACGCCCGCGCCGATTCGCGGCGCCGCCGAGCGCTCCCTCGCTACATCACTCCTCCCGCGGCTGAACGACGGCTACCGCCAGATGCTCGGCCGCCGCTTCGAGGGAGGCGTCGACCTCTCCGGCGGCGAGTGGCAGAAGGTCGCCCTCGGCCGCGCCTACATGAGGGAGGCGCAGCTCCTCATCCTCGACGAGCCCACCTCGGCACTCGACGCGCGCGCCGAATACGAGGTCTTTCGTCGCTTCTCGGAGCTGGTCTCCGGCCGTATGGCCGTCCTCATCTCCCACCGCTTCTCCACCGTCCGCATGGCCGACCGCATCCTGGTCCTGCAACATGGCCGCGTAATCGAAGAGGGCACGCACGCGGAGCTGGTGGCTCGAGGAGGCCTGTACGCGGAGTTGTTTCTGTTGCAGGCGGAGGGGTATCGGTGAGAGGGCAGAGAGCAGAGAGCAGAGAGCAGAAAGCAGAGAGCAGAAAGCAGTGAACGGCCCCCGGGTTACAGCCCTCACCCCCGAGGCAGTTCACTGCTTTCTGCTTTCTGCTCTCTGCTTTCTTTTTTCTACCCCCTCATCACATAACCCGTCTTCCTCACCGTCTCGATGAGGGGGTTGGAATTATCGTGACCGAGTTTTTTGCGGAGGTAGGCGATGTAGACGTCGACGATGTTGGTGACGGGCTCCGGGGGTTG
>DATCXR010000370.1:0-4263 GCA_036565685.1 Gemmatimonadaceae bacterium | reverse complement strand
TGCTCTCCAGCGCTCGCGTGTCAGAGAAGAGCTTCGCATCCGCGGAGGGCGTTGCCTGCAGCGCGCGCTCGAGGAGATTCAGACGGTTCATCGTCTCGGTCGCGAGCGCGTTCGCGCCGAGTACCGCGCGCGCGAGCTTCGCCGTCTTCTGCTGGAAGGCGAGCACCGCGGGCGCGCGCGAGGTCGCACCGGAGTCGAGCGAGTACACCTCGAAGCTCACCGGCTCGCCGAGCGGGGTCACCTGGCCATCGACGCGCTTGGCCATCGCTACCCGATAGGTACCGGGGAGGACGTACGGTCCCGCAGGTTCGCGTCTGCGACCGTCATCGTCATCGTCGCCACCCCTCTCGGATGCTGACGCGGTCGGGTTGGGCGACGGGTACCGGAGGTCCCATGTGACATGCTGCACGCCGGCGCCCGTGGGTCCGGTGAGCCGCCGCACCACGTGCCCTTCGGCGTCGGTGATGGTGAAGAGAACGGCCGGCTTCTCCTCGCGATCCTCCACGCGCAGCGAATCCCACGACGGGTAGAAAACGTCCTCACCGTTCTTCGCGGCCTTCTTCTCCGCCTCCTGGCGTTTCGCGCGAAGAGTCTTGTAGCCGTCCTTCAGGTAGTAGGTGATGTGCGCACCGAACTCCGGGTTGGGTGCCGTATAGAAGCGGCTCCCCAGTGACGCCGCACCCGATCCGCCAAGCGGACGCGAACGCACGAAGAGCGGTGTGCGAGCCACCGGAAGGAGCGTCGCCTCACTGGCAAGAAGCTGGGGCATGAGAGAGCGGAGCGCGGACAGATCGTCGAGCAGGTAGAAGCCACGCCCGAAGGTCGCGACAACGAGGGCGTCGTCGCGCTTCTGGATGGCGAGGTCGCGAACCTGAATGGGGGGAATGCCGCTCCCCAGCTTCGACCACTTCTTTCCACCGTCCGCCGTGTAGTAGAGACCGAACTCCGTACCTGCGTAGAGCAGGTCGGGATCGATGGGATCATCGATCACCACGTACACGGTGCCGCGCTCGGGGAGGTTGCCGGCGATCGAGGTCCACGTACGTCCCAGGTCGGTGCTCCTGAAGATGTACGGCTTGTAGTCGCCCGACTTGTGGTTGTCGAACGACGCGTACACCGTGTTCGTGTCATGGCTCGACGGCGTGACGCGTGAAACGAATGCGGTGTCGGGAGCACCGCGCACGCTCTCTATCTTCCGCCAGTTTGCGCCCGCGTCGCTGCTCACCTGGATGAGCCCATCGTCGGTGCCCACCCAGAGCAGGCCCTCCTTCAGCGGCGACTCGGCGAGCGTGACGATCGCGCCGAAGAGCGAGGTGGACGTGTTCTTTGCCACCGCGTCGACGCTCCACACGCGGCCCATCATCTTCAGCTTGTTGCGGTCGATCCGCCGGGTGAGGTCGGGGCTCACTGCGCGCCACGTGTTGCCCCGGTCGTCGCTCCGGAAGAGCCGGTTGGCGGCGAAGTACAGACGCGTGTTCGAGAAGGGAGAAATGATGAGCGGTGAATCCCAGTGCCAGCGGAGCCCCTCCTCACCCGCGTCGGGCTGCGGCTGGATGTCGATGCGCTCGCCAGAGGCCAGGTCGAAGCGCGCGAGGTTGCCGTGCTGCGACTGCGAGTAGACGGTGTTCGGGTCCTTCGGGTCGACTCGCGTCTGGAAGCCGTCGCCGCCAGCGGTGAAGAACCAGTCACGGTTCGTGATCCCGTTGTCGGTGCGCGTCTGCGACGGACCGCCCACGGTGGAGTTGTCCTGCACTCCTCCGTAGATGCGGTAGAAGGGGAGCGAGTTGTCCAGCTCCACCCTGTAGAACTGCGCGAGCGGGAGGTTGGAGAAGTGCGTGTACGTCTGCCCGCGATCGAAGCTCTCGTAAAGCCCGCCGTCGCACCCGATGAGCAGGTGGTCGGTGTTGTCAGGGTCTACCCATGCCACGTGGTTGTCCACGTGCTTGTCCTTCTCGCCTACCGGCGTGAAGGACTTCCCGCCATTTTCGGTGACCATGGTCCTGACGTCCATGGAGTACACGCGATCCACATCCACTGGATCCGGGAAGATCTCCTGGTAGTACAGGCTCGTGGCCGTGTAGCCGCTCATCTTCTTCCAGTTCACGCCCCTGTCCTCGGAGCGATAGAAGCCGCCGCCGTCGTTGGCCGCTTCGACCACCGCGTAGACCACGTCCGGGTTGGCTGGCGAGATCGCCAGCCCCGTGCGCCCGAGCTCCTCCTTCGGCAGACCTGACTGCGCCTTCGTCCACGTCTCACCGCCGTCGGTGGAGCGATAGACGCCCGACTGCGGACCGCCGGCGATGTACCCCCACTGGCGGCGGTAGCGTTGCCAGGTGCTGGCGATGAGGATGTCGGGATCCCGCGGATCGAGCACCACGTCGCTCGCGCCCGACCAGTCGCCACCGTCGAGAACCTTCTTCCAGGTGGCGCCGCCATCGGTGGTCTTGAAGAGACCGCGGTCGCCGCCACCGCTCCAGAGAGGTCCCTGAGCGGCCACGTAGGCGACGTCGGAGTTGCGCGGGTCGATGACGATCTTGCCGATGTGCTCCGACTCCTTCAGGCCCACGTTCTTCCACGTGCGCCCGCCGTCGATCGATTTGTACACGCCGTCGCCGTACGACACCGAGCGCTGCGCGTTGTTCTCGCCGGTGCCAACCCACACGATGTTCGGGTTCGCCGAGTCCACCACGACCACGCCGATGGAGTACGACTTCTCCTTGTCGAAGATCGGCGACCATGTCGTGCCGGCGTTGGTCGTCTTCCAGAGCCCGCCCGAGGCTGTGCCGACGTACCACGTCGTCTTGCTCCGCGGGTCCACGGCAATGTCGCTGATGCGCCCGGAGAAGAAGGCCGGCCCGATCTCGCGGAAGCGGATGGCGGAGGCGGGGTTGGAGCGCTTCGAGGAATCCGGGTCGGAAGACGCGTTGGTGCGTTGGGCCGAGGCAGTGCGCGGGCTGCCGCGCTGCGCCAGGAGGGTGGCGGGCGCCGCGAGGAGCGCGGTCAACGCGACGGCGAAAATCGCCGTGGGGAACGAGCGCGGGAGAGAGCGTAGTGGAGTCCGCATGGGCCGGGAGGAGGGAGGTGCATGCCGCGATGGCTGGTCCGTGTGGTACTGCTCCAACTTACGCGCCAGCTGGCGCCCGCGCTGCGGCGAGACCTCCCTCACGCACCTCGGCGTACGGAGGTCCACTCCTGAACGCTCTCCGGCTCCCGCACCACCTCGCGCGCGCTCTTGTCATCACGCACGCCGACGAATACCGGCTGGCGCAGTTTTCCGTCGTTGGTCCATTCGCTGAACTTCACTTCGACAACCACGACGGGGCGGACCCAGTGCACCGGCTCGCGGGTCTTCGGCGGGTCCGCGAACGGAGACGTCTTGCGCTCGAGCCGGGTGAGGCGCTCGTACATGTCGCGCAGGCTGTCACGATCGAACCCGGTTCCGACACCCCCAGCGAAGAGCAGTCGGTCGCCCTCGTAGTAGCCGAGGAGGAGCGCGCCGAGGTACTTGCGCGTCCTGCGCGGCTCCGTCCAGCCACCGACGACGAGCTCCTGCCTGAACTCGATCTTGAGCTTGAGCCACTCGTGAGTGCGTTTGCCGGGTCTGTACGCGGAGTCCTTCCGTTTGGCGATGATTCCTTCCCACCCGTTCGCCTGCGCGCGACGCAGCATCGCGGGAGAGTTACCCGTCGTGAACTCGCTCAGCCCGAGCTGGGGCGAGGTTTGATCGCCAAGCAGACGCTCCAGCCGCTCGCGGCGCGTGGACCATGGCTCGTCGAGGAGATCGTCGCTTCCATCCACGAGCAGATCGAAGACGATCAGCGCAGCCGGCGCTCGCTCTGCTTCCTTCGCGATGCCGTGCGCATCGTCGAGGTGCACCCTGGTCTGGAGCGCCTGAAAGCGCGCGGCCTTCCCGCGCGCCAGCGCCACGATCTCTCCGTCGAGCACCAGGCTACGCCGGACGCGCGAGGCGAGGGCCCTCAGCGCTTCGACTACCTCGGGAAACTGCCTGGCCTTGTCCCTCCCGTTGCGCGTCACCAGTCGCACGCTTCCACGCTCGAGGAAGGCGAGGACGCGGACGCCGTCGTACTTCGGCTCGAACACCCAATCCGGGCCCTTCGGAATCTCGGTGCCGATACGCAGCTTCATCGGCTCGAGCTGGGTCCGAGCGGGCGCGCGACTACGGGTGGACTTCACCGCGTGCGCTTGCTCGAGGCGCGCTTGCTCGAGGCGCGCTTGCTCGAGGCGCGCTTGCTCGAGGCGCGC
>DATCXR010000108.1:0-1416 GCA_036565685.1 Gemmatimonadaceae bacterium | reverse complement strand
CGCCGGATACATCACTTCCTCCTCGTTCTGCGCGTGGACGAGCAGCTGCTCGGCGACTCGCGCGGACGCGCTGTCGCCCGCGGCTTTCGCTACCTCGGCGAGACGCACGGTGGCGGCGTGGATCGCCTTGTGCTCCTCGAGCATCTTCGGCAGCTCGGCGCGCAGCGAGTCCGTCAGCGGGAGAACCGCGCGCATCTCCGGCGTCACCTCGCCGCGCGCGAGCGGCGCGAGGAGTCCGAGCGGAGGAAGCGCGATCTGCTCCTCGCGCACGAAGTGCGGATGGAGCACGGCAGCCAGGTCGCGCGCGGCTTTACCTACCTCGCCCGGCGCCTTCGTCGCGCGGACCAGCGCCTCGTGAATCTCCCCGTGCTCGATCTTGATCGACTCGGGGATGCGAATCTGCGACCCGTGCATATTGCCCTGCTCGTGAGCATGGTCCTGAGCGTATACGAATCGTGGAAGCATGAATACGAAAACCGGCAGCGCGAACGCCAGGAGGCCGGTCCTGATGGTGCGCAAGCGTGACATGGGACGCACTCCGCTGGTTCGGGTCGGGGGGGTAGGCGCCGCAGCTGGCGGAGCGGATCGCACTCACGATCGCATCGCAACCGTCAGCCGTCGGCGCGCTACACTCAGTCTACCACTCTCCGATCCGCGACATAATCAGCAGTCGCCTGAGTTTGTGTAGCCCTTTCCCCTACCCGGCGGTGTCAGCTCCGGAATGGTTAATGGCTGCGAGCGGCAGAGCGCTCGCAGCCATTAACCATTCCGGTCCTGACTTCACCCTTCCATCGTTCACGGAGTCGGGAAATAGCCGGGAAGCTTGCCGAGCCCGAGGAGCATGGTGAACGGCCCGCCCAGCGACCAGAGGACGCCCCCACCGGTCGCGGACCAGTACCACGACTCCATGCCGTCCACCCAGATCTCCACATCACCCTGCTCGTTGTAGCGCCACGACCAGCTGCCCGTGGCCGGTATGCTCACCGAACCAGGCGCGGGCACCGGAGGAAGGACGGGATTGGGGTCATCGTACGCAAAGCCGGCGATTACGGACGCCTCGCCATAACCACCCAGGTCTCCGAGCCGCACGCCTCCCCACATCATCAAGTAGTAAGCCCACGGAGTCGCGTGCACGAGGCATCCGGTGGAGCACACGTCCGGAGCGCTCTCATACCGGCCTGGAACACCGGACGGGATCGGCGGACCTTCCTCGATCCGGAACGCCACCTTCACCGTGCCGCCCACTCGCAGCGGGAGGAACTCGCGCCGGTCGATCTGACGCAGCTCGCGCTGCTTCTGCCCCGTCGCGATGTCGAGATATCCCATCTGCATTCCGTCCACCCGAACCATCAGGCGATACACCGCGTTCGGCTGCAGCGCCGCTCCCCTGGTGCGCCACTGGAAGATGTAGCGCTG
>DATCXR010000098.1:0-4151 GCA_036565685.1 Gemmatimonadaceae bacterium | reverse complement strand
GCATGTGACGGTGGTAGAAGCCGCGGCCGCTGCGTACGCTGCGGACGCCATGGTGCGATCGAAATCCGGACTCGCCACCGAGCGGCGTGCACGAAGGATCGCGCTCGGGATCATGGACCAGTCCTGCTGGCCGACGTACAGCACCGCCGTCCCCCAACCCATCGCCTTCACCTTGGCGTAGCTGCCCATCCAGGTGGAGTCGCGATGGCAGGGCGCGTAGAGATAGTAGCCGACCCAGTGGTAGGGCGAGGCAGGGAATTTCCACGCCGCGAGCGCCGCGTCGCCGGGATAGTGACTGATGTCGAAGCCGGGATAACCCGCGTAGACCAGAGGTGGAGGGGGCGGGGGAGGGGGCGGCGACGTGGGGGAGCGAGCATCCGTACACGCGGCCGCGAGCGCGAGGCTCAGCATCACGATAAAACGAAGAACGCTGCGTTCTCCGAGGACTCTCATAGCGTGCGGGCCTCGTGTCATGACGACGATTGCGATTTGCTGAAGTATGCCTCGTTCATGCGGCGGTTCCCTGGGAGCGACCAACTGACCTTCGGCGGTAAACCCGCGGCGTTCTCGGCGCCGCTCACGGCTCCCACGATGGGGACGTGATGTAGTCCGTCTCGCTCGTGATGCGGACGGGATTCGAGCCGTCCGCATTCATCGTATAGATCCCGCCGGTACCGTCCCTGTCCGATACGAACACGATGTGCGAACCGTCTGGCGACCACGCCGGGAAGTCGCTCGACCCGACAGCCTGGTAGGTCAAGCGGACTATGCTGAGATCGGGCAGAGTCAGGAGGTAAATGTCGCGGGGCCCGAAATCATTGTGGTCATGGTTGCTCTTGAAGGCGATGCGGCTGCCGTCGGGAGACCACATGGGGCGCTCGCCGTAGTCGGCCACCAGCGTCTTCCCGGATCCATCGGCGTTCATGATCCATATCTGGAACTGCCCGAGCTCGGGACTCCCCTCGTCCGTGTTGATCTGCGCATAGGCGATACGATCGCCATCCGGCGACCAGGTCGGTTGCTGCGCAAAGAGCGTCGAATCGGTGAGCATCGTCTGGTTCGTACCATCGGCGTCCATCGTCATGATGACGCGGCCGGTATACGCCCCACGAGCGAACGCTATGCGGCTGCCGTCGGGGGACCATGCGGGATTGGTTTCCGAGTGTACGTTGCTGGTGAGCCGCGAGATCACACCGGTGCTCAGATTCATCGTGTAGATGTCGGGGAGGTCCGAGCTCGATTCCGAAGCCGGCATAGACCAGAATGCGATCGACGAGCCATCGGGCGACCACACTGCGTCGTTGGCTCCCTGGAGGGAGGGGAAATCGATGATCGTATCGCCACCTGTGCCATCGCTCCTCACGAAATGAAGAGCTGTGGGCCAGCCGTTGCCCTCGCTGAACATGATTCGCCGGACGCACGTCAGCGAATAATCGATCTGCGTGGCGGAGTCGGAGCGCACGGTGACCATCCTGGTGAGCGCGCTCTCCGCGGCGCAGAAGAGAGGGACACCGGACAGTGCCACCTGGTGCTCGCCTGGGCCGAGCCCCGCCACCTCGGCGCTTCCATTTACCGGGACGGTCGGTCCCTGCTCCCCGTCCACGATGATGCGGTACGCATCCTCTGGTACGTCCGCCCCTTCGCTCGCAACGGTGATCTGCAGCCGGCCGGCGTGTGGTCCGGACGAGTCGTCTCCGCCGCAGCCCACGACCGCAAGGAGAATCACGCTACAGAGAGCCAGCCATGTGGGGCTCCTGCCCGAATTCCTGTTCTCGAGGGAAATCATGGGCTCCAAACTATCGGATCGGAGCTCCAACGTCGAGCACGCCAACGGGGTCGGACACGCCGTTGAACGCGGCCAACGCGCCGGGAGCCGGGCCGGAAACGCGAGCGTTCGTGGAGGGACTTCACGCGCTCAAGCGACTGGCAGAGCCCGAGGAGATCGCGCAGTCGGCCCTCTACCTGGCCCCGGATGCGTCGTCGTTCACGACGGGTGCGGTTCTGCGCGTGGACGGCGGAGTGTCGATCAGCCGGAGCTGAGCGTATGTAGCTGACATCGTCATTCCCGCTACTCGCGGGGATGATGGTTGGATGCTCCCCGCTCTCGCGGGGCGGGGTTGATGGTAGTGATCGGAGTGGTCGCGTCCTGGGTTCCGGCACGGCGAGCAGCGACGGTCGACCCCGCCATCCCGATGCGGGCGATGCCGGGACGGGTCCCGAGAGATCTTGCGGCCTTGGCCGGGCGTGTTATTATGGCGCCACACGGACCTCCTCCCGGATCAGCCGCGATCAACCTGGACGAGGTGCTCGTGCTCGGCACTCGAGTCCGACGTCGCGCTTGCGCTGGCGCCGCCGGCGGGAGGAACTCGTATGGCCAGGGAACGAGATGTTGCGGCGAGAGTGATTTCGCAGGATGGCGAGCGCGTCCAGGTGGATCACAGGGACAAGCAGCTCACCGTACCGATGCGGGGATTCCCACAGGGATTCAGGCTGAGGTCGGGCTCGCGCGTGATCCTCTCCGACGAACCGTCCGGACTCGTAGCGCGACCGCTGGTGCGCGCGCTCCTCTCGAGGGTTCGCCCCGAAGAGGTCGAGGCTCGCGGTGAGATCACCGTGGCCGATCGGCGCGTCGAGATGCAGCCGAACACGATAGTCGAGGAGGCCCCGCCGCGGCCGAGCGAGCCACCTTCCGACGAGTCCGAGATCTGGCTCGTCGAGCGCGCCGCTGGCGAAGCGGCCGATCAGGTCATCGCGATACGCCGTAGCCGCTAGCCGGCGCCCCCGATCGTGCAGCTCTTCGTACTGGCGGTGACGGTAGCGATGGCCGCGGTGCTGCTCTGGGCGGGCCTCGAGAAGGTGCGCGCCGTGACATCGTTCGCTTCGGTGTTGCGCCAGCTCGGCGTGCCGGCGGCGGCTGCGCCGGCGCTCGCGGCGAGCGTGAGTGCCGTCGAGCTGGGCGTCGGGCTTGCCCTCATCTACTCGCCGTCCCGTCCCGCGCTCGTGGTAGTGACCGGGCTGGCCACCGCCTTCGCGTGCGCCGGGCTCATCGCCGTCCGCCGCAAGCAGCGCATCGCCTGTTCGTGCTTCGGCCCGTACGGCACGCGGGTGCTGGGGCGAGACCAGCTCACGGCGTTCCCGCTGTGGATCGGCGGCGTGGCGATCCTCTGGTTGCGGCCTCACACTTCGCCAATGATCTCGCCGTCGTCGCTGCTCGCCGTCGTCGCGCTGTCGCTGGCGAGCATCCGTGCCGCCACCGCCATCCGCGCGGCGGCCGCGGCGCGCGGCGACCGGCGGTCCGCCCGGGAAATGCATCTATGGCTCAGGCGATGACACTCGCGGTCGGTGTCCTGGCCCTGCTCACGTTCGTGCTCTGCGGCGTGGTAATCGAGCTGTTCCGGGACGTGCGTCAACTGCGCGAGATCAGCGGCATACTAGACCGTCCGCTCGACGTCGATCTCGAGGATGTCGCCGGCACATCCCCCTCGGTGCACGGCCTGCCGGCCGCGCTGGACGCTGCCCCTTCCGCCATCGTCCTGTTCCTCTCCGACCGGTGTGCCACCTGTCACGCGCTTGCCGGCGGCTTCAGCGGGATGCTGGCGCCGGGGCTGTGGGTGGTGCTCGAGGCGAGGAATCATCAATCGGCGGAGGAGTTTCTCGCGAGGTACGAGCTCACGGCGACCAGCACTGGCGGGCGGCTGCTCGTCGACGTAGCGGAGCGCATCGCCGAGAGCATTGGCCTGCGCACCACACCGGTCGGCTTCCGCGTGCAGAACGGGCGGATAGCGAGTGCGACCACGGTTCCATCGAAACGATATCTGACCTCGATCCTACCGAACCGCGTTCGTCTCGAGCGGTCCGCGGCGACTCCCACGAAAGAGAGGATGCGCGTATGAGTTGGTTCGATTCGATCTTCGACTGGTTCCAGTCGTGGTGGCGGAGGCTCATCGAGATCATCCTGCAATGGCTCGCCTCTCACTCTGGTGGCGGCGGCACCATTTCCGACGACAGGTGCTGCTCTCTCGCCCGGAGAGACAACGAATGCCACTGGTTCGGCAGCAAGTCGAACTACACTTGCCCGGAAGGTTATACGCGCCAGTGGTGGTACTGCTGCGAGGGGACGCAGCAGATCGGCTGCGGCGAGTGCACTCCGC
>DATCXR010000079.1:0-10666 GCA_036565685.1 Gemmatimonadaceae bacterium | reverse complement strand
TCGTGGAGCGCCTGACGGCGTTCGAGCGGTATTCCGTGCGGGGGTGAGGCGACGAAAACGGCCCAGTGCAAGTGAAGTCGCACTGGGCCATCCAGTTGCCCCTCCTGGGCTCGAACCAGGACTCTCCTGATCCAGAGTCAGGCGTGTTGCCAGTTACACCAAGGGGCATTGCTCGAATTGTGGTCCGCTTTCAGGCGGAGTCCGATCAATTTACCAACCCCGGACCCCTCGCTCAAGTGCGCGCTTCGGGAGCGCGCAATTTCATGCGAGGGGACGATACAGCGAGCTGGGAGCAGCGCCGGCGCGCGGCGCGCAGCATAATGTACGGGGCGGCGGCGAGGAGCTCTCGCGCCCGGGAGCCGACTTCGCCCGCCCGTCGACCGACACGGTGAGGAGGACTGATGCATCGCCTGGCGCTTGCCGTACCTCTGCTGCTCGTCGCGGGCCTGAGCGCCCCGCACTCCCGCACGCTGCCGCTCGCCTACTCCGGTCCGGCCGACACATCCGCGCAAAGGATCACGGTGACGCTCCTCGGAACGGGCAAGCCGATCCCGGCGCTGGACCGGTTCGGCGCGGGTACGCTAGTGCAGGCCGGACCGGTCACCCTCCTCTTCGATTGTGGACGAGGCATCACACAGCGCCTCTGGCAGCGCCACATCCCCCTCTCCGATGTGTCCGTGCTCTTTCTCACCCACCTCCATTCCGATCATGTGGTGGGTATTCCGGACCTCTGGCTGACGGGCTGGATCGGGGGCCCCTTCGGGCATCGGACAGCGCCCTTCCAGGTGCGCGGGCCTGCCGGCACCCGGGAGATGATGACGCACCTGGAGAAGGCATACGCCGCCGACGTGCGGATCCGCACCGCTGGCGAAAAGCTTTCCCCGGCTGGCGCCGCAATCAACGCTGCGGACATTTCCGAAGGCGTGGTCTATCGAGAGCACGGCGTCACCGTTACCGCCTTCGATGTCGATCACGGCCCGTTCGTCAAGCCGGCCCTTGGCTACCGCGTCGATTACGGCGGACGGTCGGTAGTGATCTCCGGCGACACGCGCTTCAACGAGAATCTGATCCGGCACGCCCAGGGCGCAGACGTCGTAGTCCACGAGGTCGCACTCGCTCACGAAGAGCTGCTCGACCGGTCGGAAGCCGCCCGAGGAATCATCGCTCTGCACACGACGCCGGAGGAGGCCGGAAGAGTGTTCGCTCGCGTGAAGCCGAAGCTCGCCGCGTATACCCACGTCGTCCTTCTCACGCTCGACTCCATCTCACCACCACCAACGGTGCGGGAGCTGATCGCGCGAACGCGCACCACTTACGCGGGTCCGCTCGTGGTCGGCGAAGACCTCATGACCATCGAGGTGGGAGACTCGGTGACGGTGCACCGTTCCCGCCCTGGAGCGGCTCGACCCTGATCGGCGAGCACCCTCATCCCTCTCGCAACGCCTCCATCGGCTGCACCCCTGCTGCTCGCCGCGCCGGCAACCAGCTCGCCAGGAGCACCGTTGCCACGAGCAACACGACTATCCCGACGAAGGTCACCGGATCCGACGGAGCCACGTCGTACAGCATGGTGCCCATGAGCCGTGTGGCCGCGAGCGCCCCCGCGATCCCCACCACCAACCCCGCCAGCGCGATCGCCAGCCCCTGCCCCACCACCAGCCGCACGACGCTCCCCGGACTCGCACCGAGCGCCACCCTGAGCCCGATCTCCCGCGTGCGCTGGCCGGCGGCGAAGGAGATCACGCCATACACACCGATCGCCGCGAGCACCAGCGCCAGCACCGCGAAGATCGCCAGCAGCATCGCACTGAATCGCGCGTATGCGCTCGCATCGGCCACGCGCGACGATAGCGTGCGCACGTCGTACACCGGCGCATCGGGCGCCACGTCCCGCAGCACTCGGCGCACGGCCGGCGCCAGGGAAATCGGATCGCCCGCGGTCCGCAGGTAGATCATCATCCTCCCACGCGGCGACTGATAGTACGAGAGATACACATCGGGTACCGGGAGCGAGTCGATCGTGCCGTAGCGAACGTCACCCACCACTCCCACCACGTAGGCGGTGTCGTCCCAGAAACCGCCCTGCCCCACGCTCACCGGACGCCCGATGGGATCTTCGCCCGGGAAATAGCGCCGCGCGGCCGACTCGCTCACCAGCACCACCTTGCGCCCGCCGAGCCGGTCACCGTCGCCAAACCCCCGCCCCTTCAGGAGCGGAACGCGCAGCGCGGAGAACCACGCCGGCGTCACCCAATGAACGCCCACCTCGGGCGCGCTCTCCGGCTCCGTGGGAGGCCGGTCTCGACGCATGAGAACAGTCCCGTTGCACCCGCCGTTGAGCGGCGGACAGTCGCCGAGCGCCACGCTGGTCACGCCGGGTAGTGCGCCCAGTCGCTGAAGCATCAGGTCGTAGAATCCGGGGAGCGAGTCCCGGCCCAGCCCCTCGCTCGTGTTGAGTCGCAGGGTGAGTACGTGCTCCGCGTCGAAGCCTGGCCGGACGCCGAGCAGCTTCCCGAGGCTGCGCAGCATGAGTCCCGATCCAGCAAGCAGCACGAGCGCGAGGGCGATCTCGGCGGCCGCGAGCACATTGCGGCTGGCCAGCCCGCGCACGCCCTGCGGTCGCGTCCGCGTGCTGTCGGCCTTCAGCGTATCGGTGAGCGATGGACGCGTCGACTGAAGCGCCGGGACGAGACCGAAGATGAGCCCCGTCGCGACCGCGAGCAGAGCGGCGAACATGAATGCAGTCGGATCCAGACGTATCGAGTCGAAGCCCACCGCTCCGAGTCCACCGAGACGCTGTACTCGCAGCGTGGTGGATGGATCGAGAGCGGAGAGAAGCTTCACACCCCACCACGCCACGAACACGCTCGCGACCCCGCCAGCCATGGAGAGCAGCACGCTCTCCGTGAGGAGCTGCCGCACGAGGCGGCGCCGTCCAGCGCCAACGGCCAGCCGGACCGCGATCTCACGGCTGCGTCCCGCCGCACGCACGAGAAAGAGATTCGCCACGTTGGCGCACGCTATGAGGAGCACGAGCCCCACCGCGCCGAGCAGTATCAGGAGCGAGCGCCTCACCACCGGGTCCACGCGGGTGGCGTCGAGCAGGCGCGCGGCCGCACCCCAATGTCCGCCGCCACCCATCCGCGATGGGTACGTCTCGTCCACTACCCTGCCGAGTGCCGCGACCTCCTGAGCCGCACGCTCGGGAGAGATGCCGGGCGCGAGACGCGCGACCATCGAGAAGGAGTGCGACCACGCCCCGTTCAACACCTCCGCCGGAATCGACGCCATCGGCACCCAGAGCTCCGCGCGCCCGGAAAGTCCTCTGAAGCCGGCCGGGAGAACGCCAATGATGGTATACGGCTGGCCCTCCACGTTCAGCGTGCGGCCGAGCACCGAGGGATCGGCGTTGAAGCGTCGCTTCCAGAAGGCGTCGGCCAGCATCACGACGCGTGCCGCGCCCAGTTGCCCGTCTTCGTCGGCCGTGAAGTTGCGACCGAATACCGGCTGGACTCCGAGCGCCGGGAGGTAACGCGAGTCCACGTACTCGCCATCGTCGCGCTCCGCCCCTCCGTCGCGCACCGTGAACTGGTAGTCGGTGTAGAGCGACACGCTGCTGAAGACCTTCTGCCCGCCGGCGAACACCTTTGCCTTCGGGTACGACCAGACCATGTCATCCATCGCCGGTCGCTCGCCGTGCGCGGGGACCGTGAGACTCACCTGCATCAGGCGATCTGGCTCGGCGAAGGGGAGTGGTCGCAGCAGCAGCGCGTCCACGGCGCTGAAGATCGCGGTGTTGGCTCCGATCCCTATCGCCAGCGTCAGCACGGCCACCGCCGTGAACGCCGGCGCGTGGCGGAAGCTGCGGAGCGCGAAGCGAATGTCCTGCGTCGCGACGTCGAAGAAACCGAGTCCGGCCATCTGTCGCGCCTCCTCTTCGAGATTGGTCATGTTGCCGAGGCGCCGTCGCGCGGTGCGGTACGCCTCATCGCTGGACATCGTTCCGCGCGCCGCGTTCTCTCTCTGCATCGCGGCGAGCGAGAGATGGAATTCCAGCTCCTCTCTCAGCTCCCGCGCGTGGCTCCGGGGGTGGGCGAGTACGCCCAGACGGTAACGAAGAGCATCCATCAGAGACATACGGTTCGCGCGCTAGGCGCCCTCCATCACACGCTGGATGGCGAGGAGAACTCTATCGAAGCTCGAGATCTCCTGGCCGAGCTGCCTGCGCCCGGACGCGGTGATCGTGTAGTAGCGCGCCCGACGCCCGGTGGGCGAGTCGCTCCAGCGCGACGTTACCCACCCCTTTTTCTGCAGCCGCTGGAGCGCCGGATAGAGCGAGCCCTGCTCCACCGTGAAGACGTTGTCCGACAGCTCCTCGATCTGCTGCGCGATCGCGTAACCGTGCAGCGGCTGCACGGTGAGCGTCTTCAGGATCAGCATGTCGAGCGTCCCCTTGAGGAGCTCGCTCTTCTTCGGGCTTCCGGACCGGGTCACTCTCGCTCTCCTCCGCGCGGCAGCGCTCCCATGGGTAGATCTCCTACCTGTTATAGGTAGGGGTTCTACATATACGGGCCGCGATCGCCTCCGTCAATGGAGCATGCGGCCGCGTCGATGCACGAAGACCCGGTACCCTACGGCACCGGGCCCTCGGAGTTTCAGGAGAAGAAAGCTGCTCGACCGCCTACCGCACGCTCAGTCGGCTCGGGCCGCCGCGTACGCCGCGGACTGCACCGAATCGGCCGCGATCTCGTACATGAGCCGCTCGAAGCTGTCCACCGTGTAGCCGGCGGCGGCCAGAATGGAGTCTGCGCGCGAGGGATTGGCGGCCATGGCATTCGCCACGGTGGCGGCGGCACGCGCCCGATCCACGCCCGCTGGGGCGCTCGCACTCGCCTGGGTATCGGAGCCCGGCTTGTCGCCGCCGGCACACGCGGCGAGCAGGAGAAGCGTGGCCGAAATGACGGAAACTGTTCTCATGTTGGTGGGCCTCACGGTGCGGTCAGCGGTTCTGGTGCCGTGGACGATTCGCGGGCTTCCCCTTCGCGGCCGAGCCACGGCCACCTTCCGCGCCGCGGCGCGCAGTGGGGTGTTCGTTGCTATCGCTGGCGGAGTGCGCCGCCGGCGGGCCACCGCGCGTCTTGCTCGCCGCCGCTCCATGCTCGCCATCGCGTCCGCCGCGCGCATTCCCGTGCCCGTTCGGATTGCCAACACCGCCCTTTCCGCCCCGGTCCCCAGCCGCTCCTCCCTGCCCCCTGGCTCCCGGCCCCTTCCCCCGCGCCGCGTGTTCGGCGCGGATGGCCGCCGCCAGGTCGCGGCCGCGCAGACCGGCGGCAACCTGCGACTGCACGAACGCTCCGAAGTTGTCCACCGGCCCGTTCTCGCGACGAGCGGCACGCTCTTCATCTATCACTTCGTGCGCCTCGCCCGCAGGCACCCTGGCACCGATCAGGACATCGAGCGCCGTGCTGATCACTTCGCTCGGAGTCCCTTCGACGCGGGCCTGCGCGGTGCTCACCGGGAGCTCGGCGGCGCTCAGAATCCGGCTCAGCCAGTCGGGAGTCTGGCCGGCCAACGGGCTGCTCCACAGGAGCGCCGCAACGGCGGCCAGAGGGAGGAATCGCTTGCGCATGAATCGCTTCTCCGGAGGGAGTACCAGCCCATACTCTCCGGCCACGGTGGCGCGGCGCGCATGGGCAGTCCCCGGAAGACGATCGAGGGGCCGGCGAGTAAGGCCGCGCGGGTGCGCATCAGTTCCGCGATCGCGTAGCCGGATGGCCGCGCCGCCAGAGTCCTGGCGGTCGCTCGGCCGCCTCACCAGCAATCAGCGCTTCTCGCGCGGTACCGGCCGCCCGACGATGATCGTGATGTTGTCCGTGCCGCCCGCGTCGAGCGCATCCTGGAGTAGTGCCTCGCACACCTGGCGTGCGGACGTCATCTCGGCCAGACGCTCCGCTATCCGCTCATCGGGCACATGCTTGGTGAGACCGTCGCTGCAGATGAGATGGGTCAGATCCCATCCGTTCGCGATGCGCGTCACCACGGGAAGCGTCTGCGAGCCGCCTATCGCGCTCGATAGTACGTGCGCCCAGCGCGAAGAGAAGGCGACCGACCGCGACATCACCCCCTGATCCACCAGCTCCTGCGCCATGGTCTGGTCGTGGGTTATCTGCGTCAGGACGCCGTGGCGATAGAGGTAGTAGCGTGAATCGCCCACCTGAAGCAGGTAAACCCAGGGCCAGACTCCCATCCAGAGGGTGAGCGTGGTGGCCATCCCGCGAAAGTCCGGATCCGCGCTCGCGCGCTCGAGCACGCGCTGGTGCGTGCGCATAGCCGCTTCCTGCAGCAGGTCCACGAACTCGTCGGCCCGTGCATCCGACTGGTAGTAGCAACTCGTGCTGTGCGCGAGGTAGAGCGTCACCTCCTCGAGCGCGATGCGGCTCGCCTCCTCGCCGGCGAGCTGGCCGCCCACGCCGTCGGCGACCATCGCGAGGAATCCGATCCGCTCATCGCACGCACGGAACTGTTCGGCAGCCGGGAGCGAAGTCGACCTGATCTCCAGGTGCTTATGGAGTGAGCCGAGGAGGAAGTGATCCTCGTTCGTCTTCCTGACGTTGCCTGGGTGGGTGAGTCCCCAGACGTCTATCTCGTCGTCGAGCGGCTTGCGCGACGATGCCGTCGAAGCGGCCGTGGCTGCCGTCGCAGTCTGTCCTGTGCTCACGCTACCCTCACGCTCGCGATGATCGTCGCCGGCACAACCTACCTGATTCGCAAGCGCGCTGCCAGCGTGGTCACACGCGCTGCCGCCCCATCCGCTCGGCGATCCAGGGAATGTTCACTCTCTTCCGCCGCGCGAGCAGCCCGCCGCGCAGCACGCGTGGCTCCTCCACGGTGACGAACGCCTTCTCGTCCCACCGGTCCACGATCTTCACCACGTCGTCCAGATGCTGCCGCTGCACCACCGAATGAACGATCTCCACACCTCCGTCACGACCGTAGCCGGGAACCTCGGTCGCACCGTAGCCATGCTCCCTGAGCGCCTCGGCGATCTCGACCCCACCGTGCTGCGACACGATCCGAACCTGCGAGAGTCCGTACGCCAGCAGCCGCTCGATGGTCATCCCCACCATGGTGCCCGTGGCGTAGCCGGCGGCGTAGCCCAGGATGTGGTACCAGCTGTTGAGGTAGTTGATGGCATTCCCCACCGCCACGATCCAGATCAGCGCCTGGATGAAGCCCAGGCTGGCGGCGACCGGGCGGTTGCCCCGCACCACCGCCAGCACACGCGCCGTATCGAACGAAACGTCGATGATGCGCAGGCCGAAGATGATGAACGGGCCCCAGGGGAGGGCGAAGAGCTCGGTGAGTTGTGGTGACATACGGGGCTTTCGGTGGTCGGCGGTACGCAGAGGGTAGTGCGACCGTGAGCCGAATCATAACACCGAAACGAAAAAACGCCGCGGATGCCCGCGACGCTTTCGCCGATCTTCCTCGCTGATCATGCCGCGCGGGGCTCGCCACGCGCGCCGTCCATTGGAACTCTCCGTCCTACCGAACGGCGGCGGGCAGATCCCAGCGCAGTGCGGTAGCAACCCTCATCATTGGAACTCTGCGTCCTACCGAGTGAGGGCGCACCCGCGTGAAAGTCGGCCACAGACCGTATGGCAGTCTGCATGCCATGGAGCTGAGGGGGATCGAACCCCTGACCTCTGCAGTGCGATTGCAGCGCTCTCCCAGCTGAGCTACAGCCCCGACAAGCACTTACGGCAATCGTGCACGATGCTGCAGTGCAACGTACGCCGTATCCGTGACGCCTGTTGAAAGGCCCCGCGTATGGCGGGGCCGCAACAAGCTGTCGAAGATTAGCCGCTTCACGGATTAGCGTCAAGCTGGCTCGGCTGCCTTCCGCGCTGATGACGCTTCACGAACTCGAGAGGTAACGAGTACGCCACATCCTCTTCCGCATCGCTCAACACGCGAGGCAGCGTGAGCCGGAAGGTGCTCCCCTCGCCGGGCGTGGACTCCGCCACCAGCGTCCCGCCGAGCGCGTGGCTCAACCCCCGCGCAATGGAGAGACCGAGGCCCGTCCCATCGCCGTCGTTCTGGTGTCGGACGAACTCGCTGAAGATGCGCTCCAGCTCCTCCGGGGCGATCCCCACTCCGTGGTCGCTCACCTCGACGTATATGCCATCGCCGGATGCACCATTGCCCGCGCGCACGCCTCCGCTCCGGATGCGGATCGGCCCACGTCCGCCGTACTTGATCGCGTTCGTCAGAAGGTGCAGGAGAATCTTACGGATTCGACGCGGATCGGAGATGATGCGCGGAGTTCCAGGCTCCGTCTCGTGCGTCAGCTCGAGCGCACGCTCGTCCGCGAGCGGCTGCACGGAATCGAGAAGCTCCTCCACGAGCGCATCCACGTCTACCGCTTCCGCGCGCAGGTCGAGCCGCCCCTCCTCGATGCGAGCCAGGTCCAGAAGGTCGTTTACCAGCTCCTGCAGGTGGCTCGCGGCGCGCAGCGAGCGCCGCAGGATCTTATCCTGGGCGGGCGAAAGATCACCATAGATGCCGTCGAGGAGAAGCTCGCTGTAGCCGACGATGGCGTTCACCGGCGTCCGTAGCTCGTGGCTCATGGACGCGTAGAAGCGGTGGCGCGTCTCGAGCGCGGTCTTCAACTCGCCGTCGCGGCGGGCGGCCTCGCTGGCGCGCTCGCCGAGCTCCACGCGCTGCGCCTCGAGCTGCGCGGCTACGCGCTCGCGCTCGCGACGGCGACCCGTCAAATCGTGGATGAGCACGCTCACCGTGGCCCCTCCGGGGCCGGCCAGCGGCCATACGACCACGTCGGCCTCCGATGCCTCCGCACCCGGGAGCCCGAAGCAGAGCTCGGCGCTCGATCTTGCGCTCGCTCCGCGCTGCAGCAGGTTGTCCACCGAATCCGGCTCGTCACCCCAGAAGAGCGCTTGCATGGGAGTCCCCACCAGCGACCCCCCGTCGCGCGAGAGCACCCGTTCGGCGTCCTCATTGGCGGACACTATCAAGCCGCGACCGTCCACGGCCAACAACGGTTCTTCGAGCGTCCTGGATAGGATCGAGAAGGTTCCTGCCTCTGACATGCCTACTACTCCCGCAAGCGCCCCGGCTACGAAGGCAACAACGCACGTGCCGCGCCACGGTATCCGCCGCCGTGAACTTGCTCACGCGACGGCAGACGGGTAGCATGCCGGGCATGTTCAACGAAACCCGCGCGGACGACGTTCTCGCCGCCACCGTGCGCCTCGCTGGCGTAGCGCGGCGCACCACGCTCCGCCTCTCCCCCGGACTCGGGGCGATCGCCGGTTGCGACGTCTTCCTGAAGCTCGAGTCCGAGCAGATCACCGGCTCCTTCAAGCTGCGCGGCGCGTTCAACCTCATTTCCGCCCTTCCGGCGGAAGTTCGGGAGCGCGGAGTGGTAGCATCGTCGGCCGGGAACCACGGCCTCGGCGTAGCGTGGGCGTCTCACCGCTTCGGTATCCCAGCCACGATCTTCGTCCCCGAGACGGCGCCTCGCGTGAAGCGGGAGGGGATAGCCGCACTGGGCGCTACGGTGGACGCGGAATCGCCCAACTACGATGCCGCCATGGAACGGGCCATCGCTTTCGCCGAGGAGCGCGGTGCGACCTTCGTACACCCGTGCACCGGCCGCGCTCTCCTCGCGGGACAGGGGACGGTTGCCGCCGAGATCCTCGAGGACCTCCCGGGGCTCCGCACCCTCATAGTCCCGGTGGGAGGCGGAGGGCTGCTTGGCGGTTGCGGAGCGCTCCTCCGCAACGTGGCGCCGGCGGTACGGATCATGGGCGCGCAGAGTGAGAACACGGCGGCCATGGCGCGCTCGCTCGAAGCGGAGGAGGTCGTCCACATCCCCTCGCTCCCCACGCTCGCCGACGGACTGGCCGGCGACATAGACGACGTTGCGCTCGACATCGGCCTCCATGCCCTCGACGAGATCCACACCGTTACCGAAGACGCGATCGGACGCGCGATCGCGTGGCTCGCGCGCGAGGAGAATCTGGTGGTGGAGGGCGCCGGCGCGGTGGGCGTGGCGGCGATTCTCGAGCGAGTGATAAGCAATCCGGAAGGACCGGTGGCCGTGGTGGCGAGCGGCGGGAACATCGACCGTGAGAGGCACGACTCGCTTCTGGAGCGCTGGTAGCGCGGGGCAAATCAAGCCCCGCGCTCGCCCCTTCACGATCAGGGCCGCGTGATCATCCCGTTGTCGTCGTAGGCCGCGCGCACGTAGCCGCGCAGACCAGCCCAGTCGCCGTAGCGAGCCCATAGATCCTGCGTCCATCCGCGTTGGAGCTCCGGCTCTATCTCGTCGAAGCTGCGTCCCGAGTAATCCGGATTCCTCCGCGCCAGGTAGCCGAGCAGATATGCGTGTCGCACGCTGTCGTACGAGCGATCGGCGAGGTGGTCGGGGGACGATTCGTAGTGTGCCTGGTAGCCGTGCTCGAGCTCGGGCGTTATGGCGCGGCTCGCATCGGCCACGCCCTTGCCGGCCCACCATCCGCCCAGCACACCGGCCAGCGCGCCGATCAGGGTACCGAGCGGACCGAAGACGAAGGTCCCCGCGGCTGCGCCCACCGCCGCGCCGCCGGCCGCGGCGCCGATCGAGGCCGCGGTGCTGTCGGAC
>DATCXR010000078.1:0-11096 GCA_036565685.1 Gemmatimonadaceae bacterium | reverse complement strand
CCGCGGCACTCGTGAAATCAGAGGGCCGGCTAAGCGGCCGACTCCACGTGTCGACGCACCTCGTAGATATCCGCTACGCGCCCCAGCAGGAGCCGCTCTAGCGGCGGGCGGCCGCGGAAGAGCGCATCGTCGTTCGGGCGTCGCACCCAGGAGTCGGCGCGCGCACGGTCGAGGTAGATGGAGTGCAGCGCCGCGTAGATCGCGAGCAGGTGCGAGAGGCGCTCCATCGTGTCTACCGTCACCCCTCCCGTCTCGCCCTTGCGCCAGCGATAGAAAGTCGTGCGCGCGGGCCGGCCAAGGAGCGTGCGCTGCTCATCGGCGCCGAGCTGCCAGGAGTCGGCCATCCGGAAGAACGCGCGCAGCGCGGCGCCCGCCTTGGGAAGAGTATCCGCAATGGCGGACGCGGATGGCGCTGCGAGGACGAGCGGTGGAGAGTCGTGGCGCCTGGCGGCTGAAGAGTGCGGCATCGGTTCCTCGCAGGTAGTTCCGGGTGGAACAATTACCGTAATTTAGTTCCACTCGGAACAATGCGCAACTCCCACTGCTCCGGCGTCAGGGCGTGGCGCGCGTCTCGGCGCTGGATCCGCTGCGCGACGAGTCGGAGGGCTGCGAGATGCGTTCGACCGTCCGTGCCACCTCGCGATCGCTCACGCCGGCGTTGTCGCTGAGCGCGAGGTCGGCCTGGGCGACGATCCCCGCGAGCCGACCAGCCGAGTCCACGACCGGCACGCGGCGCACCTGTCGCTCGGACATGATGCGTTCCACCTCACGCACGTCGGTGTCCGGAGAGGCGCAGCTCGGCTCGCGCGACATGATCTGAGCGACCTTCGTGTCGGCATCCTTCCCTTCGCCGATTGCGCGCACGGCGAGGTCGCGATCGGTGACCACTCCCACCAGCCGCTTCGAGTCGTGGCTCTCCACCACCGGAATGAGGCCGCAGTCGTGCTCCTTCATCAGGCGGGCCGCATCGCGAATGGTGTCATCCGGCGTGACGCATGCGGGATTCGAGGTCATCATCTTCTGGACCTGCATGGCGCATCCTCCTTACTCTGGCTTCTGATTCCAGCCGGCGCCCGATGCGCCGGGGACGCTTGGTAAGAGCCGGTCTCGTGCAATCCGCGCGCCATGCGCTTGTCATCGCGCGAAGCGGGCGGTAGATGCTTGGCGCGTTATCGGAATCATCCCGGCTGGTCGGGTTCATATCGAGGAGAAGTTCATCGCGCGGACCTGCGGACGCGGAGGTCGCGGAGATTAACTGAGAGGACGCGGAGAACGTCCTTCGGCAGCAGGCATCACGATCGTGAGGCTGGCTGTGTCGCGAAAGAAAGCTCCTCTCGGTGAGGAACGCGGAGAACGCGGAGGACCGCGGAGAGCGCGGAGAAAACCAACAGGGCCGGGATCTCGAGCAGGAGCTTTTGGGGGAACTGCTCCCGCACCCAGAGTCCTGCCCACCCGGGCAGAACAGGAGGCGAGGGAGCAGTTCCCCTTATTTCTTTTCGGCCGCTTGCGGCTGGTAGCCTGGCTCCCTGTGCCGTTCTCCGCGTTCTCCGCGGTCCTCCGCGTTCTCCGCGTTCCTTACCGAGAGGGACTCGGACGCCGAGATGCAGCCGGATCGGCCAGAGAGGGCCCTACTGTCCGGAGCCTTCTCCGCGTCCTCTCTTTACCCCTCCGCGACCTCCGCGTCCGCAGGTCCGCGCGATGTACCGTCCCTCGCGATGACCCCGACCAGCCGCACCTACACGAAATGATTCAACGGCCCGTTCCCGGACCCTAGCCCGGGAGCCGTTTCGATAGCGCGGTGGACAAAGTCGAGGGAGCGCTCGACGGACTCGAGCAGGGAATGGCCGAGCGCGAGGTGGGCGGCAATGGCGGAGGAGAGAGTGCAGCCGGTGCCGTGGGTATGGCGCGTGTCGATGCGCGGGTGGCGGAAGACGTGCACGGCGTCGCCGGTGTCGAGGACGTCTATCGCTTCGTCGCCCGCGAGGTGGCCGCCTTTTATGAGGGCGGCCTTCGCGCCGCGATCGAGGAGGATGCGGGCGGCGAGCTTCATCGAGTCGACATCGCATACCTCGGTGCCGGAGAGGATGCGTGCTTCATCGAGGTTCGGGGTAACGAGGTCGGCCAGGGGGAGGAGCTCGTTCTCGATGGCCTGAACGGCCTCAGGGGCGAGGAGCGGGTCGCCGGAGGTGGCGACCATCACGGGGTCGAGGACGTACGGGGCGAGCGAGTGCTGCGCTATTCCCTCGCGCACGACGCGCACGACGTCGGCATCGGCGAGCATGCCCGACTTCGTGGCGGAGGGGCGGAGGTCGCCGGCGACGGCGTCGATCTGTTGCGTGATGAGCTCCGTCGGAACGGCCATCCAGTTGATCACGCCGCGCGTGTTCTGCGCGGTTATGGCGGTGATCACACTCGTGCCGAAGACGCCGAAGCGGTGGAAGGTCTTGAGGTCCGCCTGTATTCCAGCGCCACCGCCGGAGTCGGAGCCGGCGATCGTCAGTGCAATTCGCATGTCGAATGATAAGCGGCGCGTAAACGACGAGGTCAGGTTTTGCATCATTGTGTCCGTCGTCCCCGCGCAAGCGGGGACCCATGTTCGGCTGGGCAACATGCGTCCCCGCTTGCGGGGGATGACGATTCGAAGCGTGCCAGCGACCTTCCCCCGCTCAGCTTCCGGCGCCCGTCGCGCTCACGTCCTTCGGGATCACGTAGAAGTTCTCGTCCACCACGAAATCGGATGGCTTGCTCAGTCGCAGGGTGGCGGTCTGCCAGCTCTCGGTGGGACGGATGGTCGTGAGCTTCGAGCCGGAGAGCCGCACGCGGACGGGCATGTCGAAGCCGGGGACGACGTCGGTCCAGCGGTAGGAGAGCTGGTTTCCCTCGATGCGGTACTCGAACACCGGGATCTTCGTCGTCCGCAGGTACTGATCGAACATCTTGTCGAGATTCACGCCGGCGTGGTCGCTGATGTACTCCTCCACCTGCCACCCCATGACGGTCTGATGTCGGAAGGTGGAGTTCAGCCCGCGTAGTATGCCGCGCCACTTCTCGTCATCGTCGACGATCTGGCGGATCGTGTGCAGCATGTTCCCGCCCTTCGGGTACATGTCGCCCGAGCCCTGCGAGTTGACGTTGTACGGAGGGATGATGGGCCGGTCGTTGCGGATCCCGCGCCGCACACCGACCGTGTAACGTGCGCCCGCTTCCTTTCCGAAGAGGCACTCGGTGTAGATCCCTTCCGCGTAGTTCGCGAAGCTCTCGTGCACCCACATGTCGGCGTTGTCCTTCGCCGTGATGTTGTTACCGAACCACTCGTGGGCGCTCTCGTGCACGATGATGAAATCCCACTTCATCCCGAGCCCCGTCCCCGAGCCGTCGCGCCCGCGGTAGCCGTTCGCGTAGTGGTTCCCGTACGAAACGGCGCTCTGGTGCTCCATCCCCGTGTTCGGCACCTCGATCAGCTTGTAGCCGTCTTCGTACCAGGGATATGGGCCGAACCAGTGCTCGAAGCACTTCAGCATGGACTTGGCCTGCGGGAACTGGCGATGCGCGGCGGCGAGGTGATAGTCGAGCGGCCAGAAGTCGAGGGTGAGCTTCCCGCCCTCACCCTGCAGGGTGTCGGAGTAGTGCGCGTAGTTCCCGGCAGCCACAGCGATCGCATAGTTGTTGATCGGATTGCGCACCGACCATTCGAAGGTCGTCGTGCCGTCGGCATTTTGGGTCTTTCTCGTCAGGCGGCCGTTCCCGACGTGCGTGAGCGGTTTCGGGACCGTGAGCGCCACTCTCTGGCTGTCCGGTTCGTCGGCCTGCGTGTCCTTGTTGGGCCACCAGACGCTCGCGCCCATCCCCTGATCGGTGGTGACGACCCAGGGTCTGCCGAGGCTGTCCGTGGTCCAGGTGAAGCCGCCCTGCCAGGGGGGCCGCACTGCGATCTGCGGCCGGCCGTGATAATACACCCGCACCGTCTCCACCGTCCCCGCCTTGCGCGGCTCGGCGAAGGTGGCGAAGAACGCATTGCCGTCACGCCGGAAGGGAAGGGCCCCCGCATTCCCCACGATGCTGTCCACAACGAGCGGCTCCATGAGATCTATCTGCATCTCCCGTCCCGGCTGCAGCACCCGGTAGCTGATCGCGTTGTACCCCGCGATGCTGCTATCAGCCGGCTCGATCTTCACGTGCAGATCGTAGAACGTCACGTCCCACCAGACGCGCCCCGGCGTGGTGAACGATCCGCGCAGCGTGTCCGCGCGCGTGAAGGTACGCGTCCGTTGGGCGGCCGCTGGCGAGAACGCGAACGCGGCGAGGAGAAAGACGACGATCGTGCGGAGCATCACGGACTCCCTCTAGCTCGGGGTTCTGGACAGCCTCTCCGGATATAGTATCCAACCGCTCAGCCCGGCGGAAGACGAGCGAGGGCAGAAAGCAGAGCGCAGACAGCAGACAGCAGAAAGCAGTGAACTGCCTCGGGGTGAGGGCTGTAGGTAGAAAGCCGTCATCCAGAAAAAGCCGTCATCCCCGCTTTCGCGGGGATGACCCCGAATTACGAGCCGTTCACTGCTTTTTGCTGTCTGTTCTCTGCTTTCTGCTTTCTCTTACTTCCCCTCCGGCGACGGCGGCAAGGCCTGCACTCGCTTCTTGAACGCGTGGAAGCTCTCCGTGTCCTGTGTCAGCGACTGCAGGATCAGGGGGTCGATCCGTCCGATCATCGCCTGCGTGTCCGCGATGCGGTCTTCCTCCAAGGGGTGCGTCGAGAACCAGGCTGCAACCGAGGATGGCTGCGAGCCGCGTTCCTGGAGGAGCTTCTCGAACATCTGTGGGATGCCGCGAGGGTCGATTCCGGCGCGCGTCACGTAGCGAACACCGCTCTCGTCGGCCTCGGTCTCGTCGTCGCGACTGAACTTCGCGAACAGCGCGCCCCCCGCCACGTTCACCAGCGCGCCGGTCGCCTGGCTCTCGCAGACGTTCGTGAGAATGCAGCCCAGAGTGACGCCGACGTTTGCCGTCTGCTCCTTCTCCATTAGCTTCACGGTGTGCCGGTTGGTCACGTGCCCGATCTCGTGGCCGAGTACGCCGGCGAGCTCGTCGAGCTGGTCGGCTCGTTCGATCAGTCCGCGGTTCACGTAGATGAAGCCACCGGGGAGGGCGAAGGCGTTCACCTCCTTGCTGTCGACCACGAAGAAGTGCCAGTCCAGGTTGCGGTCATCCGAGAGCCGGGCGATCGAGTCGCCCAGCACGTTGATGTAGCGGTTGATCTCCGCGTCCTCGATGATGGGCAGCTGCTGGTTGATTTGCGCGGCGTACTGCTGCCCCATCTGGACTTCCTGCTGCGTGGAGATGGTGGCGCACGCCGTCGTCGTGAATGCCAGCATCACTGTAATCGCGAACCGCTTCATTGTCCTTCCTCCGAGGGATTGCAACGCGGCGCCTCCCGCCGACCACGCTCTCGCTCGCCAGCCAGATTGACCGCGTGAAACTACTTACGCTTGCCCGCGACCTCCAGCGCCGCCGAGCGCGCGAGCGCCAGCGACTTTTCGTGGTCGAAGGCGTGCGAAGCGTCGAGGAGCTGCTCCGCTCCCGCCTCGCCGTGCAGGGAGCCGTCGTCGGCCCCGCGCTCGCCACCACTCCGCGAGGAGAGGCGTTGCGCGCCTCGCTCGCCGCGAGCGGCGTCGCCACGCTCGAGGTGGACGAACGCGATTTCGCGAGCGCCGCATCCACCGAGTCGCCGCAGGGGGTGCTCGCCATCGCGCGTATCCCCGAGCACGACCTCGCCTCGCTGACCGTCCCGACGCACGCGCGCATCCTTGTGCTCGACGGCATCCAGGACCCGGGCAACGTCGGCACACTGGCGCGCACGGCGGCCGCCTTCGGGGTGGCGGTTACGCTCGCCATGCCCGGCACGGTTGACCTCTGGAATGGGAAGGTCGTCCGTAGTGCGATGGGCGCCCTCTTCCACCACCCCGCTCTCAGTTGTACCTGGGATGAGCTCCACCGGTTCCTCGCCGCGAGCGCGATTCCGCTCTGGGGCGCCGACGCCGGTGGTGAGGAACTCGACGCGATCCAGCGGCCATTCCCGCCGCGGATGGCGATCGTGGTGGGGAACGAGGGAGCGGGACTCTCGCGCGAAGCCACGACACGCCTCGCGCGTACCGTCGCCATTCGCACCTGCGCCGACGTCGAGTCGCTCAACGTCGCGGTGGCCGCAGGCATCCTCCTCCACTACTTCCAGACCTGATGTCTCCACTCGAGACCATCGACCCTGCCGCGATGCGCATCGTCGCGTTCATCACGGGCGCGGTCATCGGCTCGTTCCTGAACGTGTGCGTCGCGCGCTGGCCGAAGGAGCTGTCGGTCGTGTCGCCGCGCTCGCGCTGCCCCAACTGCGCGCACGAGATCGCGTGGTTCGAGAACGTTCCCATGGTGAGCTGGCTCGCGCTGCGCGCGCGCTGCCGCGGCTGTCACGAGCCGATCTCGGCTATGTATCCGCTCGTGGAGCTGGTGGTGGCGCTTGGCTGGCTCGGCGCGGTGATAGCGTATGGCCCGGGGCTCACCGCACTGCGCGTCGCGGTGTTCGGGACGGTCCTCTTCGGCGTGATCCTCACCGACGCCAGGGAGTACGTGATTCCCGATGGCTTCACCGCCTTCGGGCTGGTCTGGGCCTTCGTCATGGCGTTCGTTGCCGTCTTCGTTCCTGAAACTTCGCCCTTCGCCACGCTGTATGATTCATTGATAGGAGCGTGCGCGTCGGCGGGTGCCATTGCCATCGTCGGTTGGCTCGGTGAGCTGGTTCTGAAGAAGGAGGCGATGGGCTTCGGCGACGTCACGCTGATGGCGATGGTGGGTGCTCATCTGGGAGTGGTGCGCGGGCTGATGACGATCTTTCTCGGCGCGGCGCTGGGCGCGGTCGGCTTCCTGGTGATAGTCTTCCCTGTAGCGTGGCTGCGAAGCAAGCGCGCGGGGAAGGAGTTCGAGCCGCCGCTCGTGCCTTTCGGCGTATTTCTCGCTCCAGCAGCCATGGTGGCTCTCCTCTGGGGAGATGCCCTGCTGAACTGGTATCGAGGGCTGATGGGAATATGATGTTCGGTGACATGCTTCGATCGGAAGAAGCGACACTCCAGCAGGTGACGCGCGACCTGACCGCCATGGCGCGCGCCGGCAAGCTCGAGCCGGTGCGCTGCCGCGAAGCGGAAATCGCGCGGGTGGTGGACATCCTGCTCCGCCATCAGAAGAACAACCCCGCCCTCGTCGGCGCCGCCGGCGTGGGGAAGACCGCGATCGCCGAAGGCCTCGCGCAGCGCATCGCCGATGGCGCGGTTCCGTTCGCGCTCCGCAACGTGCGCCTGCTCGCGCTGGATCACGTCTCGCTCCTGGCCGGGACGATGTTCCGCGGACAGTACGAGGAGCGCCTGCGTGCCGTGGTCGCCGCGGCCTCCGCGGATCCGAACGTGATCCTCTTCGTGGATGAGCTCCACAACCTTATCGGACAGGGCACCGCCATCGGCGTGGCCATGGACGCCGCCAACATGCTGAAGCCCGCGCTGGTGCGTGGCGAGTTCCGCGTGATCGGCGCCACCACGGGCGACGAGTATGATCGCTGGGTGCGCGGCGATCCGGCATTGGAGCGCCGCTTCCAGCCGATAGCCGTTCGCGAGCTCTCCGCCGAGGAAACCGTCGAGATCCTGCGCGCTCGGCTCGACCGGCTCGAGCGCCATCACTCGGTGGCGATCTCGGAGGAGGCGGTGCTGGCGAGCGTGGAGCTCACCGATCGATACGTGACCGACCGCGTCCGCCCCGACCGTGCCATAGATGTTCTCGACGAAGCGTGCGCGCACACCCAGGCGACCGCGTCGTACTCGCGCGAGCTCGAGAAGCTCATCGTCGAGCGGCGCACGCTCCTCGGCGCGGCCGAGCGCGCGCGCCCGGCGGTGGAGGAATCCGAGCGCGAGGTGGAACGCGTATCCGAAGCCGACAGCGCGCCCGCTGCGGAGCCGGGGGAGGACCCGCTGGGCCGCATGGCGCGAGACGGCTTCGCGGCGCTCGAGCGCTTCGGCCTGGAACTGGAGGCTGCGCTCTCCGGCGGGCTTGCACGCCCTGCCGCGCAGGGCGCCGCGGACGAAAACGAAGGGAGCGCGACCCAGCGTCCGCGCCCGGCGCAGGACGCGGGCGCCAACGACTGGAAGGCGCGCGCGAGAGAGACGCGGGCGCCGAAAGCACCGCGGCAGCGCGAGCGCCTCGCCGCGCTCGAGGCGGAGCTCAGGCGCCGCCTCATCGACGAGGGGCTGGTGGTGCGCGGGCACGATGTAGCGCGCGTGGTCGCCATCTCTACTGGCCAGCACGTTCACTGGAGCATCTGAATAGTGAAACTCCGGAGCGCACCGGCGCTGCTCGCTCTCACCGTGGCCGCGGCGTGCTCGAGCGGCGAAGGGAGCAGCGACATCAAGGGCCCCTACGCCAAACAGGTCGCCCAGGCGATCCCGGTCATAGAGGAGGGCACGGGGCTGAAGTTCAAGGAGCAGCCCAAGGTGGAGACGCGCACGAAGCAGCAGGTGCGCTCATTCCTCGAGAAGCGCTTCGCCGACGAGGTCACCGACGACGAGATCGAGGGACAGCAGGTCATGTACAGCCGGCTCGGGCTCATCCCCGACACCATGGATCTGCGGAAATTCATGCTCGATCTCCTCACCGAGCAGGTGGCCGGCTTCTACGATCCCAAGACGAAGGTTCTCTACATAGTGGACGGCGCGCCGCCGGAGCAGGTCGGCTTCGTGGTGTCGCACGAGCTGGTGCACGCGCTGCAGGATCAGTACACCAACCTCGATTCGATTCAGGACGTGAAGGGCAACAACGACCGCTCGATGGCCGCGCAGGCGGTGTTCGAAGGGCAGGCGATGCTCGTGCCGCTGAAGGCGGCGCTCGGGCCCGGCGCGTTCTTCCCCGGCGGCTGGGATCGAGTGCGCGAGATGATCCGGCAGCAGCAGGCGAGCATGCCGATCTTCAACTCGGCGCCCTTCGCTCTGCAGGAGACGTTGCTCTTCCCCTACCTGAGTGGCGCCGAGTTCATGCGCCGCTTCGAGGCCGAGCGCCCCGGCGAGCACCCGTACAACGCCAACATGCCCACGTCCACCGAGCAGATCCTGCATCAGGAGTCATACTTTGGAAAGGAGCGCGACGCTCCCGCCGAAGTGAAGCTCGCGGAGCCCCGAGAGGGGAAGGTTCTCTACTCGGACGACATGGGCGAGTTCGAGACGCGCCTCTTCCTCTTCCAGCATCTACAGGATCAGAACGACGCCGTCCGCGGCGCCGCCGGCTGGGACGGCGATCGCTATATGGTGATCCGCACCCCGCGCGGCGACGGCATCGTATGGCTCACCGTCTGGGACTCCAACATCGACGCCGCCGAGTTCGGAAGCGACCTCGACGATGTGATGTCCAAGCGCTTCCGCTCCTCCACCCCGCGCACCACCACCGCCGGCAAATCCTACTCCCTCCCCAACCGCACCATCACCATCTGGGGCGGCGAGCTGGATGGACGGAACGTGGTGCTGTACACGGATCTCCCGAGGGGGGAGGAGTATGATGTGAAGGGTGCGGAGTTGGGCAAGAGGTGAGCTGCAGGGTTCAGGGGGCAGGGTTCAGGGTTCAGCTACTACCCAGTGATCGAGATCTCTACCCCGAGGTGGTTGCTGAACCCTGAACCCTGCCCCCTGAACCCTTATTACTTCCTCGCCTCCACCATCCCCTCCTCCTCCAGTTCCTCTCTAGGCGGAAGATGGTCGGCCAGGGGATGGGGCGGGGGAGGGAGGAGGGCGAGGCGGAGGACCTCGTCCATGGCCTGGACGAAGGTGAAGGCCATCCCTTCGCGGACTTCATCGGGGAGGTCGCGAAGATCCTTCTCGTTGCTCTTGGGGAGGATCACCTCGCGGAGGCCTGAGCGATAGGCGGACATCACCTTCTCCTTCACGCCGCCGATCTCCAGCACCTTCCCGCGGAGCGTCACCTCGCCGGTCATCGCCACGTCGCGACGCACGGGGCGGTCGCTCAGGGCGCTCGCGATGGCGAGGGTGATGGTGATCCCCGCGCTCGGGCCATCCTTCGGGATCGCGCCGGCGGGGAGGTGGATGTGCAGGTCGAAGTCGCGGAACATCCGCTCGTCGATGTCGAGCTGGCGCGCACGTGAGCGCACGTAGCTGTACGCGGCGTCCACCGACTCGCGCATCACATCTCCCAACTGACCGGTCACGATGAGGCGGCCGGTGCCGGGCATCTTGAGCGCTTCGATGACCATGATGTCGCCGCCGGTTGCCGTCCAGGCGAGACCGGTGACGGTTCCGATCTCCGGCTCCTTCTCGGCTGCTTCCATGGAGTAGCGCGGAGAGCCGAGGATCTCCTCGACCATCGCGTGGTCGACCACCCACGCGCCCTCCTCGCCTTCGGCTTTCTTGAGCGCGCGCTTGCGCATGATCGCCGCCAGGTTGCGCGAGAAGCCGCGCAGCCCCGCCTCGCGAGAGTAGCCGCTCGAGACGAAGCCGAGTATCTCGTCGGTGAACTGCATGTCCTTGTCGGTGAGGCCGTGCTCCTCGAGCAGCTTCGGCAGGAGGTAGCGCCACGCGATCTCGACCTTCTCTTCGATCGTGTAACCCGCGATGCGGATCACCTCCATCCTGTCGCGCAGCGGCGCCGGGATGTCGAAGAGGTTGTTCGCGGTGCAGATGAAGAGCACCGAGGACAGGTCGAAGGGAAGGTTTACGTAGTGGTCGACGAACGTGTTGTTCTGCGAAGGATCGAGAACCTCGAGCATCGCCGCGGTGGGATCGCCCGACATCCCGCCGTGGGTCATCTTGTCGATCTCGTCTATCATGAGCACGGGATCGCGCACGCCCACACGCCGCAGCGCCTGGATGATGAGCCCGGGCATCGCACCCACGTAGGTGCGCCGGTGACCGCGAATCTCCGCTTCGTCTCTCACGCCGCCAACCGAGATGCGGTAGAAGGCGCGACCGATCGATTCGGATATCGCCTCTCCGAGAGACGTCTTCCCCGTACCTGGAGGCCCGACGAAGCAGAGAATCGGCCCGTGCGGGTCACCGCCGCGCAGCTTG
>DATCXR010000073.1:0-21008 GCA_036565685.1 Gemmatimonadaceae bacterium | reverse complement strand
AAGCGCTCTCGCCACCGCGAGCGCGAGCTGCGTTCCCGAGCCCAGCCCCGCGTGCGATGGGATCGCCCGGTGAATGCGGATGCGCGCGCCGCGCTCGAGGTTGTGGTGCTCCATGAAGCGACGCGCGAACTCCTCCGCCCGCGCCGCCGATGGGCCTTCGGCGCTCAGCTTCTCGGCGGCGGTCGCCTCGAGAAGGAGCGAAGGCGTGGGGATCGCCACGCCAATCCCGCCGAAGCGCCGTCCCAGCGCGCCGCGCAGATCGAGCATCCCGAAGTGGAGCCGCGCGGGCGCCTCCACGAATACCGTGCTCTCGCCTCCGTCGCCCGCGTCGCGTACGTCGTGCGCGTCAAGCTCACCGATCGTCATTCAGCTCTCTCTCCCTTCCGTTGCCGGTACTGCTTCGAGCTTCTCGCGCACGTAGGCGGTGACGAAATTCATCGCCTCGTGCTCGCGCTCTCCGGCAGTCTTGTTCACTATCACCTGCAGCCGCTCCAGGTCGGCCAGGATCTGCTCCGCGGGGAGCATGTGCGTTCGTGTGGCGAGGATCGTGGCCTCGAGCACCGCGCCGCGCGCGCGGTTGAAGCCGATGAAGTCGCGCTGGCTCCCGCGATGGACCACGCGCGTCTCGATCCGCGAGCGGGGCGGCGTGTCATCCACGTTCACCACCTCCACCTCGCGCCAGGAGCAGGCTGCGTCGAGCACCACGCCACTGACCTTCTCCGCCGGATGCGCGGGGAAGGTGGGCGTGGAGAGCGCGGCGCGCGCGAAGATCGACACATCGTCGGTGATGTTTACCACGGCCACGCCTGTCTCGCGGAGGTTGCGGAAGGTGGTCGTCTCGAGAAACGGCTTGATGACGATGAGCTCCTCGCCCCACTCCACGCCCATGGGCGCGAAGTTCACCGTGCCGCCGGCATCGGACGAGGTGACGATGGTCTCGATGATCATCGCACCATATAGGGACGCCGCCGACTCGCGCTCCCGCATTCGCTTTCCACGAGCTCCGCGTACGCCGCACGCAGCTTGCGCGTGAGCGTTCCCACCTCGCCCGTTCCGATGGCGCGGCCGTCCACTCGCACGAGTGGCGCTACGCCACGGAGCGAGCTGGTGAGAAAAGCTTCTTCGGCCCCGGCCAGCTCTCCAGGATCCACGGGCCGCTCGATCACCTGGATGTCGAGCGTCGCCGCCACCTCGATTATCGCTTCGCGCGTGATCCCGGGTAGCACGCCGCAGGAGAGCGGCGGCGTGATGAGCGTGCCGCCGCTCACGATGAAGATGTTGCTGGCGCTCGCCTCGGAGACGTGCCCCTCGGTGTCGAGGAAGATCACCTCTTCGGCGCCGTCGTCGCGCGCCTGCGCGATCGCCGCGATCGTCTCCGTGTAGGCGAGCGTCTTCACTCCGGCGGTGAGCGCTCGCTCGTCGCGACGCGCGCTGGCGGTGAGCGCGGAGAGGCCGTGCTCGTAGAGCGAGGACGGAAACTCGGGGAGCGCGTCCGCCGTGATCACCACCGTGCCGTCTCCCCCTCCGCGCGGTGTGAGGCCGCCGGCGCGAGGGCCGCGGCTAACGGTGAGCCGGATGGCCGCTTCGTCCATCCCGAGCGTGCCATCTGTACTGAGCGCCGCCTCCTCGAGCCAGCTGTCGATGAAATAATCGAGGCCGAGGCGAAGCACGCGTAAGCCGTCGTACAGCCGCCCGACGTGACGTCGCGCGCGGAAGATCTCACCGTGGCGAACGAGCATCGTCTCGAAGACGCCGTCGGCCAGCGTGAAGCCGCGATCGAGCGCGGAGATGTGCATCGCGCCGCTCGCCATGCGCTGGCCATTCACCCAGACCATGGGGAGCGTGTCCGCCGCCCCAGTCGCGCCTTCCGATCGCGCGGCCGGGCCAGGCGACGCTTCGCCGACGAAGATGCCCCGCGGCGCGGCGCGCATCTCCTCTTCGTTCGTCTCGCCGCTCATCGCACCAGTGCTACCGGCGGCGCCTGCTCGGCCGCCGCGGGTGGTGGAGCGAAGGCGAGATCGGCGCGGTCGGGGAGCGACTCGGTGCGCGACGCGGCACCGTGCAGAAAGCGGTCGAGCAGACGGTAACCGTGCTCGGTGAGCGCCGACTCGGGGTGGAACTGCACGCCGGTCACCGGATGCACGCGGTGCTCGACCGCCATGATCTCGCCGTCCTCCGACGTGGCCAGCACGCGCAGCGCGTTCGGGAGCGACGCTGGCTCGATGACGAGCGAGTGATAGCGCGTGGCGATGAAGGGCGAAGGGAGGCCCTCGAAGATCCCCGTGCCGTCGTGATGGATGCGCGATGTCTTCCCGTGCATCACGCGTCCCGCGCGCACGATCCGCCCGCCGTACGCCGCGCCTATGCACTGGTGGCCGAGGCAGACGCCGAGGATGGGGATGGACGGCCCGAAGCGGCGGACGATGTCGGTGGAGATGCCGGACTCGGCGGGCGAGCAGGGGCCGGGCGAGATGATTATGTGCGATGGAGCGAGCTCGGCGATCTCATCGAGCGTCACGGCGTCGTTGCGCCGGACGAGCGGCTCGCCGCCCAGCTCGCGCGTGTAGCGCGCGAGGTTGTGGACGAAGGAGTCGTAGTTGTCGATGAGCAGGATCATTCGCCAACAGCCAGCGCCGAGATGAGCGCGCGAGCCTTGTCGAAGGTCTCGCGGTATTCCTCTTCCGGATCGGAGTCGGCCACGATGCCGCCCCCGACGCCGAAATATACCTGTGCACCGAGAGCGAGATAGGTGCGGATGACGATGCTCGTGTCCATCGCGCCGGTAATGCTGATGTAGCCGACCGAGCCGCAGTACACGCCGCGTCGCCTCTGTTCCAGCTCGGCTATGATCTCCATCGCGCGCACCTTCGGCGCGCCGGTGATCGAACCGCCGGGGAAGGCGGCGATGAGCAGGTCGACGGCATCGCGTCCGGCGTCGAGAGTGCCGGTGACGGTGGAGACGAGGTGCTGCACGGTGGAATAGTGCTCAAGCGCGAATAAATCGGGGACGTGTACCGAGCCGGGGGCGCAGACGCGCGAGATGTCGTTGCGCAGAAGGTCCACGATCATGAGGTTCTCGGCGCGGTCCTTCGCGCTCTCCGAGAGCACGCGGCCGAGCGCGGCGTCGTGCGCGGGGTAGAGGCCGCGCGGTCTCGTGCCCTTGATGGGCCGCGCCTCCACTGCGCCGTCCGCATCCACGCGGAGGAATCGCTCGGGTGATGCACTGAGCACGCGCACGCCGTCCATGTCCAGGTACGCGGCGAAGGGAGCGGGGTTGAGCGCGCGCAGGCGGCGGTAGAGCATCCATGGCGGCTCGCGGAGCGGCGCTTCGAGACGCTGCGAGAGGTTGGCCTGGAAGATGTCACCGGCCAGTATGTAGTCGCGCACCTTCGACACCGCTTCGAGATAACCGGCGTGCGTGAACGAGGAACGCAGGCCGATCTCGCGCGCGTGGAGCATCCCTTCCACGGGGTGTGACGGCGCCCTTGCACCCGCGCGCGGGCTACGCGCCGGTGCGTCGTCGACATGCACGCTCGGTGTTGCCCGTGATGGTGTTGCCCGTGATGCGGACCGGGCACACGGCTTCCACCACTCGTCGCCGCCCGAGAGCCGCGAGCGCACGAGCTCGAGCCGCTCGCGCGCGCGTGATGCGCAGTGCTCGCCGCGCTTGGGGATGCCGGTGGAGATGATCCAGCAGCGCTCCGCGGCGTGATCCCAGGCGATGACCCAGTCGTAGACGCCGAGCACGAGGTCGGGGATGGCGAGGTCGTCGTAGCGCGGCGAGGGGAGTCGCTCGAGCGTGGCGCCCCAGTCGTACGCTATGTAGCCGGCGGCACCACCCTGGAATGGCGGAAGGCCTGCGACCGGCTCGGTGGTGAAGGGCTCGAGGAGAGTGCGGAGCGATTCGAGAGCGTTGCCGGTCAGCCTATCACCACCGGTCAGCCTAACGCTGTCGGCCAGTCCAGGAATGGCGGTATTAGACTGACCGCCGGACTGTCCATGATTGCCGGCCAGTCTAACGCCGCCGGTCAGCCTATCGCCCCGCACCACCGCGAACGGGTCCGCGCAGAGAAACGAGTATCGCCCGAGCCTGTCGTGGTCGCGTGCGCTGTCGAGGAAAACGAGATGCGGCGCGTCCACGAAGCGCTCGCACGCATCCATCGGATCGGGAACGGGGTCGAGCTCCACCACGAGAGGCGGGGTCACGCCTCGCCTCCGGCCCCCTCCCTCTGCTCCGCTCCCTCGCGCTCTCCCGCCGACTCCTCACCCGCTCGCCGCCTCGAGCGCTCGCTCCGCTGCGTGAGCCGCACGCGCTCCGACTTCACATCGTCGCTCGGCGTGAGATACCCCCAGTCGAGCGCGCCCTCCTGTCGATACGTCTTCCCCAGCGTGATCGCGAGGCGTGCCTTGGTGAGCTCCCGCCCGAGGTAGAAGGCGTGCGTCGCCTCGTCCACCCCGAGCTCGGCGAAGATCTCCTGGATGTTCGTGCCGCGAACGAACTTCTCGCGGTTCAGGACCGTGATCACCGAACGGTCGGTGAAGATCCGGAAGTTGGGATCGGTGATGCTCGACTGCAGCTCGCGCAGCTCGCTCTCGCTGTACTCGAGGATCCGCGCGTCGCGCGTGGTCACCAGACGATCATCGATGTGCTTGGGGACCACGCCGTTGTTCACGGCGTAGTGCATGAGCCGGCGCGCCACGTCCACCTCTCTCACCGCGCCGCTCGCCCAGTTGATCACCTCGGTGGTGAGCACGGCCCGGATCCCGAGCTCCTGGCAGATCCCAACGAGCACCGCGTTCACGCCGGTCGAATCCGCCTCCGTGAGCTCGGTGATGTTCCCGATCCCCATCATCATCTCGGCGTCCGGGAATCGGCGCCGCACCGCGGCGTAGCGCTCGATGGAGGCGGTGAAGCCGAAGCCGAGCGGCTCGATCACCGGGTCTATGAGGTAGGGGACGCCCCACGACTCGAGCGCGGCGATGGTCGGCTCGAGGGTCACGATGCCGCCGCCGGCCTCGGGCACCACCACCGCTCGCACGCCGCTCCCGAGCTCGCGCGCGACGTCGAGGTTGGAGCCGTTGATGCTGAGCACCAGCGTGGCACCAGCGCGTACCGCGGTCACGATCTCAGCGGGGTCGAAGGTATCGATGCTCACCTTCATCCCCGCATCCACCAGCTCGCGCACCACGTCGGCGAGCTCGGGGAATTCGAGGCCGGGCGTGCAGCCGATGTCTATGTAGTCCGCGCCCTGTTCGCGGAAGTTCTCCGCTTGGCGGCGGATCTCCTCGCGTGAGAGCCGAGGCGCGTTGTTGATCTCCGCTATTATCTCGATGTCCCAAGCGCCGTACTCGCGGCGGAGCGCGGCCTGGCCGAAGTACTGCGGGATGTCGCGCAGATCCTTGGGGCCCTTCTCGGTGCGGACGCCGTACTTCTCCTCAATCGGCTCCACGTCTCCCTGGCAGAGCCCGGGGATGAGCACGAGATCGGTACCTTCGGGCACGTCGAGCGACTTCGCGATCCACCGCGTGGTCATGAGCGCGGCCACGGTGATATGCATGACCGCTACGTCATATGCGAAGGGAGGCGACATCGCCTCGAGCGTGCGTCTCAGCGCGGGCTCGGCCAGCCGGCCCGTGACGAAGAGCACGCGCTCGGGCGGTTGCACGGCCGAACGTTCCATGGACCCCATGACTCGGGCGAGCGCTACTTCGGCTCGCCGGCGCGCACGAACTTGTTGGGCGTTCCCTCGAGCGCACCGCCGCGCGGACGCCAGAGTACCACGTCCTCGATCTTGCGCGCGAGCTCGAAGTCCTTGTCGGTGATCCCGCCGGCGGCGTGGTTCTGGAGCTTCACCCACACCTTCGCCCACGTCACCGTGAGGTCGGGGTGATGATACGCGGCTTCGGCCAGGTAGCCGATCGCGTTCACCAGCATGAGCGTGGTGGGCCAGCCGTCGGTCTTGTATTCCCTGCGGATCCAGCCGTTCTCCAGGTACCAGCCCGGCAGCTCCTTCAGCTTGTCACCCACTTCCGCGTCGTTGTACGTCTTCTCCTTCGTTGCCATTGTCTCTCCCTCCCCGTGCACCCGTGTTCACATAACGATGCCGCCACCCACCATCAGAGTCTGCCCCGTGAGAAAGCGCGCGTTGCGCGATGCCAGGAATACCGCGGCGCGCGCCACGTCCTCCGGCGTTCCCCAGCGCTTGAGCGGCGTGGACTTCACCACGCGCTCGTAGAGGCGCGCGTCGAGTCCGGCGCCGAACTCGGTCTCGATCCACCCCGGCGCCAGGATGTTCACCCGCACTTTGGGCGCCACCGATCGCGCGAGCGATTTGCTGAAGCTGAGGATCCCGCCCTTGGCCGCGGAGAAGATCTGCGGATTGCGTCCGGCCATCCCGGTTATCACGTGATCCCAGCTCACGTTGAGGATGACGCCGCTCTGTCCATCCGCATCGTTCGCGCTGTCCTCGCCGCCGATCGGGAGCTGATCGCGCATCCGGCGCGCGGCTTCCCAGGAAGCGAGGACCGTACCGCGCAGGTCCACGGTGAGCACGCGGTCGAGCTTCTCGATCTCGGGAATCTCGGAGGCGCCGCCGGTAAGGATGTCGGCGCCGGCGTTGTTGACCCATACATCGACGCGGCCCAGAGCTTCCCATGCCGCGGTTGCGAAGCTGGATATCGATGGAGCGTTGGCGAGGTCGAGCTGGAAGACGTGGGCGCGCCGGCCGAGTGCCGCGACCTCGTCGGAGACGGCGATCGCCTCGCGCCGGCCGGTGCGGTAGGTGATAGCCACGTCGGCTCCCTCGCGCGCGAAGGCGAGCGCTATTGCGCGGCCGATGCCGGTGGATGCACCCGTTATCACCGCGCGGTACCCCTCGAGCGCAGTGCCTCCGTCTGGTCGAGAGGAGCCGGGTTCCGACAACGCTTGCCTCCGGGTGACGCAGGGCGGTAGTGTAACGCAGTACTCCGCCTGCGGAGCAGGGCGGCCGATCCCCAAAGATACCAGCGCGTGATGCGCGTCTCAAAGAGGTCGTAGAGCAGTGCGGCTACTGGTAAGTGTGGCAAGCGCGTCCGAGGCGCGCCTCGCGCTCGAGGGCGATGCCGACATCATCGACGTCAAGGACCCATCGCGCGGCTCACTTGGCGCCGCGGACGCGCCCGTGTTGCGCGAGATCGCCGAAGTGGTGGGCGCCGCGCGGCCGATCAGCGCCGCGCTCGGTGATGCCGCGGACGAGCGCGCGGTGGAGACGGCCGCGCGTGTCGCGGCAACCGATCGACTGGCCTACGTGAAGTTGGGCTTCGCGGGAGTGGCCGACGTCGCGCGGGTGGAGAGTCTCATCGCCGCGGCCGTGCGAGGCGTGCGGAGTGTGAGCGCCAGCAGCGGCGTCGTCGCGGTGGCGTACGCCGACGCGGCGCGCGTGGACAGCGTATCGCCCGAGCGGGTGATCGAGGCGGCCGAGCGCGCGCGCGCGGTGGGAGTGTTGCTCGACACCACGCGGAAGGACGGCGGCGCGCTCTTCGATCTCATGGATCAGGTGCTGGTGGGTCGCTGGGTGCGGCTCGCGCACGAGGCGGCGCTCACCGTGGCGCTGGCGGGGAGTCTCACCGCGGCCGACCTGGCGACCGCTCGCGCCCTGGGCGCCGACATCGCCGGAGTGCGCGGCGCGGCGTGCGAGGGTGGGCGCACGGGGCACATCTCACGAGAGAAAGTCGCCGCGCTCGCACGCGCGAACCGGCCAACGTCGTGGACGCGGCCCTTCGCGTGGGGCGATCAGGAGCGGAGCGCGGAGCAGCCGGGGAGCGCGGTGTAGAGCAGGAGCCACGAGCCCCAGGAGCAGCGCGGCTCAATTCACCGGAGAGTTACCGCCACCGCCATTCCGCGCGCGCCATTCGGTACGGCATCGATGGCGACGCGGTGCACCGGTGAGCCAGGCAGCGCTCGCTCGGCGTGCGCTCCGATTATCCCGCCGGCTATGAGCCCCACGAACGCGCTGAGAGCAACGAGCGGCGCCAAGCCTATCTCGCACGGCGGCCCCTCCGCGTGATCGTCATGCGAATCGCACCAGGCCTTCCCCGCGAGGTAACCCAGCCCACCTCCGGCCGCAACGCCGATCCCCATCCCCAGGAGGATGCGCCGGCCCTTTGACGGAGTCGTGTCGCTGGTGAAAGCGACGTGTTCAATGGTGCCTGCTTCGGTGGACTGGCGGAGCTCGATCGGCTCGCGCTCGGGGAGCGGAATCCGTGAGCGAGCGACGAGGACGACGGAGACGGGTCGCGGGGCGCCTACCAGAGAATTCGCGCTGGCCACTGTCTCCGCGCTATCGTCACCTGCAGGCACTCCCTGAGCCCGCGCCGGCGGTGCGAGGAGCAGCACGGCAGCGACCCCGAAGACGGCTCCGATCACGAGCCGTGGTCGGGCGCGATTGAGCATCTGTCCGATCATCACACTGGGAACCTACACCCTCGGGCTCGCTGCGCAACCGGCGGGGGTTCCGCTCCCGCCCGCTCCGGTGCCACGCTGCTGCTATTGTGTATACATAGTTAAGTCCTATATTGGCGACCAACTCCTGTCGGGGCCAGTATGACACTACCCCATCGCCAAGCCAGCCAGCGCGCCGACCTCCCCGCCTTCGCCGATCGCAACGCGGCCGATCGGCAGCTCATCGCCCGCGCACTCGCCGGCGACGAGGCGGCGTTCGAGTCCGTGGTCCGCGCCCACTACCCGGGCCTCTGCGAGCACGTCCTCCGCTACGTGGGATGCGCCGAGGTGGCCGAAGACCTGGTCCTCGAGCTCTTCGCGCACCTCTGGGATCGGCGCCACCGCTCCATCCCGCTCACCGTGGACCGCGGCTACCTCTATCGCTCCGCGCGCAACCGCGCGCTCGATCACCTGCGACGCCAGCGCGTAGCCACGGGCTGGATAGACCGGATGAGCCGCGAGGTATACGAGCAGGGCGACGACGCGCCCGACGACGTGCTCGAATGTCACGAGCTGGCCGCCGCCGCCGCGCGCGCGGTCGCCGAGCTCCCCGAGCAGCGCCGCCGGATCTTCGTGCTCTGTCGCGAGCACGACATGAGCTACGCCGAAGTGGGCGAGCGACTGGGGATCTCGCCTCGCACCGTCAACACCCAGATGACCCGCGCCCTCAAGACCCTCCGCACCAAGCTCGCGCCCTACTTCCCCTGTACGTGATCGGCGCGCGGCGCGCGTTGTATCTGAGCTGACCACACGAACGCCATCTCGATGGTGAGCGCCGGCGAGCGCCACGCCGATGCCGTCACGGCGATGCCGGCATGGCGATAGGGCGTAGACGCCGGCCAGCTCCCTCATAACGCAAATGGAGGATTCATGCGCGGTCCCCACCACCGTCGTGCAATCGGCCTCTCCGCCGCGCCCAGGGCGCTGCCCATCGTGCTGCCCATGGCGTTGCTCGCGGCGATCGCCACGGCGTTCGCCGCGGCGTTCGCTACGACGCTCGCTCTTCCGGGCGAGGCGCGGGCCCAGCTCCCGCAGCCCACGCAGGGTGGCGCCGAGCCGCCGGCGGTAGCCCCCGCCCCGCAACGCGGCGTCGGCGACAGGGCGGAGCTGGAAGCGTTCATAGACGGCGTGATGGCTGGACAGCTCCGGCGCCAGCACGTGGCCGGTGCGACCGTGTCGGTGGTGAAGGACGGAAAGCTCCTCTTCGCCAAGGGCTACGGCTACTCGGACGTCGAGAAGCGCAAGCCGGTGGATTCCGCCACCACGCTCTTCCGGATCGGGTCGGTGAGCAAGCTCTTCACCTGGACCGCGGTGATGCAGCTCGTGGAAGAGGGGAAGCTCGACCTCGATACCGACGTGAACAAATACCTGGACTTCAAGATCCCGGACACCTACCCGCAGCCGATCACACTGCGCCACCTCCTCACCCACACGCCGGGCTTCGAGGAGGACAGCCGCGGGATCATCAGCGATGACACGGCCGATGCGGTGCCGATCTCGAAGTGGCTCCCGGAACACATCCCGACCCGCGTGCGCCCGCCCGGCGTCTACTCGGCCTACTCCAACTACGGCGCCACACTCGCCGGCTACATAGTGGAGCGCGCCTCGGGGATGCCGTGGGAGGAGTACGTCGAGAAGCGCATCCTCGAGCCGCTGGGGATGACCCACACATCGGCGCGCCAGCCGCTCCCCGCATCGCTCGCGGATGACATGTCGGTGGGCTACAAGTACGCGAAGGGAGGCTTCACTCCCAAGAAGTTCGAGATCGTGGTGGGTGGCCCGCCCGCGGGATCGATAAGCTCCACCGCCACCGATATGGCCACCTTCATGCTCGCCCACCTGGGCGGCGGCGCGGTGGACGGGAAGCGCATCCTCAGCGAGGCCACCACCGCGCGCATGCACGAGCGCACCTTCGGACACGACCCGCGCCTCGCCGGCTGGGCGCTCGGCTTCTACGAGAACAAGACCCACGGCCTCCGCCTCATAGGACATGGCGGCGACACGCAGTGGTTCCACAGCGACATGATGCTCCTCCCCTCGGAGAACACCGGGATCTTCGTCTCGTACAACACCGACAGGGGCGGGCAGCTCAGCTTCGGGCCGTTCGTCGAGGCCTTCCTGGATCACTACTATCCCGCGCCGACCCCGGTCGTGGCCTTCCCCTCCGACGCCGTGGAAGAGGCGCGGCGCGTGGCGGGCGTGTATCAGGCCAACCGGATGTCGTACACCACCTGGCAGAAGGCCGCCGCGCTCGCGGGCGGTACCACCGTCGGCGCCGACAAGGATGGAGCGCTGCTGATCGGCTCGAGCGGTGAGCTCGAGCGCTACGTGCCTGTGGGGCCGCTGCTCTATCGCGAGGCACTCGGCCACGAGATGGTTTCCTTCAAGGCCGATTCGTCGGGACAGGTGGACCACGCGTTCATGTCGAACGCCCCGATGATGGCGTTCATCAAGGTGCCCTGGTACGGCGCGCCCAAGCTGCACCTTTTCATACTCGGGCTGGCCACCGTGGTGTTCGTCGGGGTGATAGTCGCCGGAGCGCGACGTCTCTTCCGGCGCTGGTTCGGCGATCCGCTTCCGGGCGATGCGATGCCGGGACGGGTATTCCTGGTGGGGCTCGCGCTCGCGAATGTCGCCTTCGTCGTGGCGCTGGGCATCCTGATCTCGAACATCGAAGCGCTGCTCCTGGGCAGCGGGACCGGGATGAAAGTCGCGCTCGTATTCCCGGTGATCGGCGCGATCCTCACCATCGTCGCGCTCGTGGTGGCCGTACTGCAATGGAGAAAGGGAACGGGGACGAAGAGCTTCCGCATTCGCTACGACATCGTGGTAGCGCTCGCGCTGCTCTTCATGTGGTCGCTCAACTACTGGAATCTGCTGGGCTGGAGAGTGTAGCGACTGGCCCCGTCACCGCAGCGTTCGTCGAGGAAGACAGGTGGAATGACGAACCCGCCGACCAATCTCACCCTGGAGTCCGGGCCGCGCGATGACGATGAGCGGATGGTGCGCTACATCGTCGGCGAGTGCTCGCAGCTCGAGTCGGCCCGGACCCAGGAGTGGATAGCCGCGGATCCCGCACGCTGGAAACGGTTCCAGGAGCTGGAGCATGTCTGGCGCGCGTGCGCCGTCGAGCCAGCGTTGCGATGGGACGCGGAGAGCGCGCTCGGCAAGCTGCGCGGCTCGAGCGAGTCGTCCGCCGAGCATCGAGAGCGACGGTCTCCATCGGTAGCGCCGCTCACCCTGCGTCGCTCGCGCGACTCGAAACGCTGGCCGTGGAACAGGGGAGCGATGGGGGTCGCCGCGGTGCTCACGATTGCCGCGGCCGGTGCGGTCGGCTCGAAGGTGCTGACCGGCCGGTGGCCCACGCGCGCGACGGGGAGTGCCGCACCCGAGAGCGCACCGCTGCAGGAGGTGGCGACGGCGCGCGGACAGCGCGCCACGATCACGCTCTCCGATGGGACGCGCATCATCCTGGGCGCCGAGAGCAGCGTGCGGTACGCGCGCGACTTCGGTGCTCGCGAGCGGCGCGACGTGTATCTCGACGGGCAGGCGTATTTCGAGGTTGCGCACGACTCGCTGCGACCACTCCTGGTTCACACGTCGAGGGGGGTGGCGGAGGATCTGGGCACGGAGTTCGTGGTGACGGCGTACTCCGGGACGCCCGATATGCAGGTGGTGGTGGCGTCGGGCAAGGTGCTGCTGCGCAACGTCGCTTCGTCCGGGTCCCGTTCCGATTCCGCGATCGCTCGCGAGCGCACCGCGGAGCCGCTCACCCTCGGTCCCGGGGAGCTGGGCGTCATAGACAGCAGCGGGGCGCTCTCGCGATCTCGCGTACGCGATACGGCAGAGTACTTCGACTGGACGAAGGGAGAGCTGGTCTTTCGGGGAGTGCCGCTGCGAGAGGCGCTCCCCGCCATCGGCCGCTGGTACGACATGGAGATCACGCTCGGCGACAGCTCGCTCGCCAACCGACGGCTCGTGGCCAGCTTCGGTCCGCACTCGGCGCACGAGGTCGTCCGGCTGATTGCGCTGGCCGTGAACGCCCGCTACGAGGAGCGCGGCGACACGGTAGTGCTTCTACCCACAAAGGAATAGCCATGCAGAACATCGTGCAGCGCTCCACGCGCGCGACCGGTACCGCCATCGCCGCTCTCGTAGCCATCGGCGCCGTCACCGCACCGGCCGCCGCGCAGAGCGGAGCAGGCACCGCGGCCAAGCCCGCGGTGGTGAAGGTCGACTACTCCGCGCCTCCCGGCGCTCCGTACGAGGCGATCGCCGTGACCGTGCCCTCGCCCGCGGGACACACGCTCGCGGGAACGCTCACCCTTCCCAGAGGTGCGAGCCGCGCGCATCCGGTGGCGGCCATAGTCACCATTACCGGCTCCGGTCCCGAGGATCGCGACGAGGCGCTCCCCGGCGTCGAGGGCTATCGTCCCTTCCGCCAGTTCGCCGACTCGCTCGGGCGCCGCGGGATAGCCGTGCTGCGCATGGATGATCGCGGCTACGGCCAGTCGACCGGGAAGCACAAGGGCGCGACGAGCGCGGACTTCGCCGACGACATCCGCGCCGGACTCGCCTATCTCCGCACCCGGCCTGAAATAGATGCGAAGCGGCTCGGCCTTCTGGGCCACAGCGAGGGTGGCCTCATCGCGCCGCTCGTGGCGCTGCACGAGCCGGAGCTGCGCGGGATCGTGCTCCTTGCCGGACCGTCGAAGGGCGGGCGGGAGATCCTCCAGTACCAGCTGACCAACCTGATCGAGCACAACCCGGAGCTGAAAGGCGCGAAGAAGGACTCGGCGCTCGCGGGAATCGACGCGCGCATTGACTCGCTCGGCGCCTCGGATGCTTGGATGAAGTACTTCCTCGACTACGATCCGCTCGCCACCGCGCGCCAGGTGAAGATCCCCGTCCTGATCCTCAACGGCGGCACCGACCAGCAGGTAACTCCCGACCAGGTCCCCGTACTAGCCGCGGCTTTCAGGCAAGCTGGCAACGCGGACGTCACCTCTCACGTCTTCCCCAACCTCGACCACCTCTTCGTCTACGACACCAGCGGCTACCCCGGCGGCTACGCCAAGCTGAAGAACCCGCACGTGGAGCCGGAGGTGGTGGGGATGGCGGTGGAGTGGGTGGTGGAGAGATTGGGGAAGTAGAGGGGAGGTTGAAGGAAACAGGGAACAGGAAACAGGAAACAGGTACCTGCTCGTGGGGAGAGAGCCCTCTACCCCGAGGCAGTTACCTGTTTCCTGTTACCTGTTTCCTGTTACCTGTTTCCTGTTTCCTGTTTCCTGTTCCCTGTTTCCTTTCACCTCTCTCCTCCTCACGGAGCTCTCCTCACAAACCCGATATCCCTCATCCGGCTCGCGCTGAGGGCGAAGCCGGTGACGCGGCCGGAGGTGTCGCGCTTGAACTGGAGGAAGCCGCCGCCGGCGACGAAGGCGTCGTGCATGGCGGGGGTGAGCTCGCCGGCGATCTCGGTGAGCGCGCCGGGGTCGAGCTTCAGGACGAGCTTTCCTTTCTCCACCACTATCGGCCAGGTGACGCCGAGCTCGGGGCTGTAGTAGCTGCCGGCGTATGCCTCCAGCGCGGAGGCGTTCGGCGTGGCGGGTGTGTAGCGTACGCCCTCGTTTCCTTCACCGGAACCGATGATCAGCCGCGCGGAGCGCACGGGTGCGCTCGCTGAGCCGGCGGTGAACACGACCTTCACCGGGAAGTTGGGGACACTCATCGTCGTCGGGCCGCTGCGCTGTAGCGGGAAGTCGCGTCCCACGAGGTGTAGCTGCAATCCACTGTCGCCAGTGGCCACCTGGAAGACGGTGTTGGTGCTCGACACGTAGTAATTGCCCACCATCAGATTCTCGGCGATCGCTCCGGTCGTGTCGGTACCTGGCTCGGTCACCGCGGTGGCCGGCGCGGCGCGCGACGCCTCGCTGCTGTCCGCGCCGGCCACTTCCTTCCCCTCCTTGAAGGCTTCGGCCAGCACGACGTCGGCTACCTTGTCGGCCAGCCCCTCGGGCGAGATCCCATCGGAGTTGCAGAAGGTCACCACCGAGGTGTGCTGCTCGGGGTAGCGCGCGTACGCCGCGTGGTAACCGATCCAGTCGCCGCCGTGCTGCACGCGCCGGAGGCCGCGGTAGCTGTCCACGAAGAGGCCGCGCGCGTAGTCGATGGAATCACCGTTGGCCAGAGTGCCGCGCTCCTGCAGCCACTTCACCATCCGCTCGCCACCCACGCGCGGGTGGTAGAAGTTCTCATCCCAGAGGAGCGCGTCCTCCACCGAGAGGTGCACGGCGCCGTCGCCGGTCTCCTCCCAGTTGGACATGCTGTTCACGAAGCCGTCGGCGCTGTCAGGCGCGTAGCCGAGCGCGCGGCCGGGGATGAGCATCGCCGCGCGAGCGCGGTAGCGCGTGTGGATCATCCCGAGCGGGAGGAAGATCCGCGATCGCGCGAAGTCGGCGAGCGACTGGCCGCTCACGCGCTTCACGATCACCGAGAGCAGAAAGAAGCCGGTGTTGGAGTACTCCCAGCGCGAGCCGGTGGGGAAATTCAGGTTACGCTGGCGCGCGACGATCGCGAGCGCCTGGGAGTCGGTGGTGATCTCCTCGAGCGAGTGGCCGGCGAGCGCGAGGAGACCCACGTAGTCTCGCATCCCGCTCGTGTGGCGCAGCAGGTTGTCGATGGTTATCGGCGCGCCGTAGTCGGGAAGCTCGGCGATGTACTTCCGCACATCATCGCCGAAGGAGAGCTTCCCATCCTCTACGAGGAGCGCGATGCTCGCGGCGGCGAACTGCTTCGATGTCGAACCAATATCGAAGAGCGTGGCCGGCGTGATCCGCACGCCGCGCTCGAGGTCGGCCATCCCGTAGCCGCGCGCGTAGGCGATCCGCCCATCGCGAAAGACCCCGAGCGCACACCCGGGAGCATCGGATCTGTCGTACTCGGCGAAGACGCTGTCCACGCGCGATCGCTCGGCGGCGCCGAGTGTGCGCGGACCCGCCGACTGTGCCGCGAGGGGGAGCGCCAGGAATGCGAGGAGCGCGAGCGCCGAGAGGGGACGCAGGCACTCAGTTGGCATTGCCGCGTTCCCTCCTGAACTCGACCCCGAACGCCCGCAGCGCGCTCACGCCGCCGGAGCCGTCGAGGACGAAGGTGACTACCGGGTCTGGCTCGATCGTGTCCTTCGCCTTCGCCTTGAAGGTGTCGTACTCTACGTGGTCAAGCGGCTGCGGGTCGCCCTTCACGAAGCGGAAGCGGAGCGCGTTGCCGGCGACGGTGATGTCGACCTTTCCGTATGTGGAGTCGCTGTACGTGCCAGCGTACTTCTGCAGTGGCAGCGTCGGCCGCGTGTTCTTCGCGAGCGCGCTGTCGCGCTTCGCTCGCGCCGCTTCCGCCTTCGATTGCAACTCCTCGAACAACTGATGCACGTCGCCGCTCCAGTCGCGCGGCGGGTTCCCCTCGTACATGTCGAACACCCGGTACATGAGCGCGTGCCGCAGCTCGGCGTGGTCGAGGTTGCCGAGCACGTACACACCCACGCGCTGGGCCGGAAGGAGCCCGATGATGGCGATCATCCCGTCGATGCTCCCCGTGTGCATCCACACCGTCTCGCCCTGATAATCCTGCACGAACCAGCCGAGCGCGTAGCTGAAGAAGTGCGGCTTCGCGAGCCGAAGAGCCGGATATTCGTCCATCGGCGCGCGGATCTCCGGCGCCACGATCTCGCGGAAGGTCTCGGGCTTCACCAACCGCTTGTCCCCGATGCGTCCGCTGTCGAGAACGAAGCGCATCCAGATGGACATGTCGTGCACGCTCGACCATACCGAGCCGGCGGGCGCGATGGGATCGGTGGTCCGGATCGAGACCACCTGCACGCTGTCATCCATCTCTGCGTGCGGTACCGCGACGTTGGGCTTCCCCTGGAGATCGGCGACGAGGGGGATCGTCTCCGTCATGCCGAGCGGCTCGAAGATTCGCGTGCGGAGGAAGTCGGCCCACGACATTCCCGAGGCCTCCTCCACTATGGCGCCGGCCAGGGCGTACATCACGTTCTGGTACTCCCAGTGCGAGCGGAACGACGACTCGGGCTCCACGTAGCGGATGCGCTGGAAGATCTCGTCGGTGGGATAGCTGTCGAAGATCCAGAGGAGGTCGGTGCCGGGGAGTCCCGTGCGGTGCGTGAGCAGATCGCGGATGGTCACCTCGCGAGTGGCCCAGGCGTCGTGGAGCCGGAAGTTCGGGAGGTGGTCTATCACGCGGTCGTCGAAGGAGAGCTTCCCTTCGTCGGCCAGCATGGCGAGCGCGACGACCGTCATCGCCTTGGTGGTGGAGCCGATGGCGAAGCGCGTGTGCTCATCAACGCGCGCCTGCTTGCCCTGCTCGATGACCCCGTACCCCTTGGCGAAGACGAGCGAGTCGTTCTTCACCACGGCGATCGCGAGCCCGGGGATCTTCCAGTCGCGCGCGGCCTTCGCGACGTAGCGGTCGAAGGCCGCCATATCGGGCGCGCGAGCTGCGCGCTGCTGTGCCTGCAGCGCGGAGGGCGCGGCGAGGAGTGCGGTCGTAATCGCCGCCGGCGTGAGAGCCAGAGGGGCTGCGGCGGTGCCGGCGAGGAGGAGCGCGCTCAGGAAGCTCCGGGCGCTGTACACGCGGCGGGGGCGGGGGCCAATCGATCTGCGAGAGGGTTGGGTCATGACTCTGGGCGAGGGAGAGTGTGTGGCCGGCATCTCTATACAACGGTCGAGTCCACCCCGAATACGTACGAGCCGGGAGCTCGCTGTACGTGATGCCGCCGCGGCGTGCGTTGATGTAAACGCGGGCCACGAAGCCCTCGCCCGCCCCTTCGTGTATGTGCCCCCTCCCAAAGCAGGAGCAATACATGCGAACCCCGCTCGGTCAGCACCTTCCCCGGAGCTCACTGGCTGCCGCATGCCTCGCGTTCTGGATGGCCCTTCTCCCTACCTTCCCGGGCGCCCGCGCCCAGGGCGTAGGAGCCGACGCCATCCAGAGCGGTCCCCGCTTCCTCGTCGCGCTCGCGTCGTCACCGAGTCGCACGGCGCCGCTCGATGTGGAACGCAGCCCCGCGCTCGGCAGGCGCATAGCCCTCGACCTGCACGATGCCAGCGTCACCGACGCGCTCGCGGCGATAGCCGCTCGCTCCGGTGTCCGGCTGGTCTACACCGAGGATGTGCTCGCGCGCGCGGGACGGGTGACTCTGCAAGCTGGCGCCATCACGACTGCCGCGGCGCTCACCGATGTCCTCGTTGGCGCCGGGGTGGACCTGGTGTTCAGCGAAGACGGTGACGAAGCGGTGCTGGTGCGGAGCGCGCAGCCGGCACCGCGCCAGCTCGGGACGATAGTAGGCCGGGTGACCGATGCCCGCAGCCGCGAAGGGATCCCCGGCGCCGCGGTGCACATCGAGGGCGGGAACCAGGGCGCCATCACCGGCCAGGACGGAGCGTACCGCATCCCGAACGTCACTCCCGGCACTTACACCGTGGCCGCCCGGCGAATTGGCTACACCGCCGCCAGCTCCCAGGTGACGGTGGTAGCCGATCAGGAGGTGACCGCCAACTTCCAACTGGAAGCGGCGGCCACGTCGCTCGACCAGGTGGTGGTCACCGGTACCGCGGGCGCCGAGCAGCGGCGCTCGGTCGGCAACGCGGTAGCGTCGGTGAGCGCCCCCGAGGTGCTCGCGAAGTCGGCCTCTCCCAATCTCGGGAGTCTCCTCAACGCGCGTGCACCCGGCGTGGTGGTGGTCCCGAACAGCGGCCGGCTCGGCGCGGGGCCGAACATCCAGATCCGCGGCCGCTCGAGTCTATCGCTCGACAACTCGCCGCTCATCTACATAGATGGCGTACGGGTGAACAACGCGGTGGGCACCGGGCCGGGGCAGAACGGCTTCGGCTCGCAGAACGCCGACGTGGGTGGACGTCTCAACGACATCAGCCCCGAGGACATCGAGAGCATCGAGATCATCAAGGGCCCCGCGGCCGCAACGATCTACGGCACCGAAGCGGCGAACGGCGTGGTCCAGATCATCACCAAGAAGGGGCAGACGGGGAAGCCGCGGCTGAGCGCGCAGGTCCAGACGGGCGCGCTCTACTTCAGGGATCCCGAGGGGAGGATCCCTACCAACCTCGTCCCCGATCCGAACACCGGAGAGCTGGTAGCCTGGAACGGCGTGCAGGCGGAAGCCGACCGCGGCACGCCGATATTCACGAACGGGCAGACGCGGCTCTACAACCTCTCGCTCTCCGGCGGCCTCGAGCAGTTTGGCTACTATCTGGCCGGTGCCTACCAGAACGACCTGGGAATCGAGCCCAATAACTCGCTCCGGCAGTTCAGCTCGCACGCGAACCTCACGGTGACTCCGGGAGAGAAGGTGGACGTGGGAGTGAGTCTCAACTACGTGGACAGGTCGAGCCACCTGGGCGCGGACGTCGGCGTCTCGCCGATACTGGGCGCCGAGATGGGTCACCCGCTGATATTCGCCGGCGCGCGCGGCTTCTTCCCCAACTTCCCGCCGGAAGTGCCGCAGCAGCTCTACGACAACTTCCAGGGGATCAACCGCTTCACGGGAAGCGGGACGATCAATCACCGTCCCACGAGCTGGTTCTCGCATCGTCTCATCACCGGCATCGACTACACCGGGCAGGACAGCAGAGGGCTCGAGCGCTTCGCGCCGCCAGAGCTGGCGCAGTTCTTGGGACCCGTGGTCGCGGCGGGGCAGATCTTCCAGACGCTCGAGAACAACACCGTCATCACCGGCGACTACTCCGCCACGGCGAGGGCTTCTCTCACCTCGTCCATCTCGTCGGCTACTTCGGTGGGCGGCCAGTACTACCGCACCGAGCTCAACTCCAGCTCGCTCGGCGGGACATCCTTCCCCGGTCCCGGCGTGGAGACGGTTTCTGCCACCGCGCAGCAGGTGAACTCCACGCAGAGCCAGATCATCAACACGACCATCGGTGCGTACTTCCAGGAGCAGATCGGCTTCAACGACCGGCTTTTCCTCACCGGCGCCGTGCGCGTGGACAACAACTCCGCCTTCGGCGATGAGTTCAAGTGGGTGACGTATCCCAAGGTGAGCGCATCGTGGGTAGCGAGCGAAGAGCCTTTCTGGAACCTCGACTTCATCAACACGCTCAAGCTGCGCGCCGCGTACGGCGAGTCGGGACGGCAGCCCAACGCCTTCTCCGCGCTACGCAGCTATACGCCGGTTCCTGGTCCCAACGGCACCAACGGCGTAACCCCCGGCTCGGCCGGCAACCCCGAGCTCAAGCCGGAGCGCGGGCGCGAGGTGGAGCTGGGCTTCGACGCCGATCTCTTTGATCGGCTGCACCTCGACTTCACCTACTTCAACAAGCGCACGACGGACGAGATAGTCTCGCAGCCCGTCGCGCCGTCCGGCGGCTTCCCCGGCGACCAGCTGGCGAACATCGGTGAGGTGAGCAATCACGGCATCGAGCTCGGAGCCACGTTCCAGGCGCTCCGCCGCGACAATCTCGCGTGGGAGATCACGGGGAACATCGCGACCAACAAGGACAGGATCGAAGACCTTGGCGGGCTCTCGTCGATCATCGCTCCCGGACAGAACAACATCGCCGGCTTCCCGATCGGCGGCTACTTCGCCAAGCGCGTGGTCTCGGCCGATCGGGATCCAGCGACGCAAGGCGCCATCAACGCCCTCTGCGACGGCGGCGCCGGACAGGCACCCGTCTCCTGCGACAACGCACCGCTGCTCTTCGTGGGCACTCCCACGCCCAAGGTGACTGGCTCAGTAGGCAACACCGTCACGCTCTTCAAGCGGCTCCGCCTCTACGCGCTCGTCGACTTCAAGCAGGGGAACAAGTTGTACAACGCCGTCGAGGAGCTCCGCTGCACCGCAGCGATCGGCATCGGCTATTGCGATGTGAACTACCACCCCGAGAACTACTCGCCGGTCTACCTGGCGCAGCTCGATCCCACCAAGACCCCGACGGGACTCAATCGCGTCTTCTTCCAGGATGCTTCCTTCGTGAAGCTGCGCGAGGTGTCCGCGAGCTACACGCTCCCGGAGAACTGGTTGAGGCGCGTCGGCGTCTCGCGTGCGGTCGTCACCGTCGCGGGGCGCGAGCTGCACACCTGGACCGACTACAGCGGCGTCGATCCTGAAGTCAACGCCCTCGCCAGTGCGAGCAACACCCTTACCTACGACCAGGGTGTCATCCCGCCGCTCAGCCAGCTCGTGGCGACCATCAACCTCACGTTCTGACCCATGCGACACCATTCCCGGTGGGGGAGAGCCAACACAATGACCTCCAGTATCCGGCGCCGCGCGCCATGGGCCATCTGCACCGCGCTGGCGCTCACGCTCGTCACGACGGTCGCCTGTCGCGACATCACCACTCTGCAGCAGAAAGACCCCAGCCATCTCGACGCCGGCACGCTCTTCGTTCCGGCCAATGCGCAACTACTCGTCAACGGCGCCATCAGCGACTTCGAGTGCGCCTACGTTCGCTATGTGGTCGGGAGCGGAATACTGACTGAC
>DATCXR010000052.1:0-1354 GCA_036565685.1 Gemmatimonadaceae bacterium | reverse complement strand
GACGATACGAAGCAGGCAGCCGTATCGCCGCCCGCTTCCCATGCGATCACGGCCTCGACCGCGAACTCCGGAAGAGTCTGGAGCCATGCGAGAATGGCGAGGGCGAGCCCCTGGGAGATGAGGAACTGCGCCGCTTCCGCGCCCCACGCCACGAGGAAGGCGCTGAGGAGCATGCTCGGAAAGGTCCAGAGGGTGGACCAGGCCGATGACACGATTCCAGCCGCTGCCGCGACCAGCAGTTTGACTTTCAACGCCGCGCGATGAGAGTGAGGGAAGGCTCCGCGTCAGCGACTCCACCGTTCAACGATGCAGCGAGCCTCCACGCCGAGTACGTTTCACTGTCGACGCACGATTTGTGTGTTGGACGGTGAGGTGATCAGAAGTTAGATCCGCGATCAGAAGCGCTCAAGACGCCACAGCCCTCAGGAGGCGAGTCAGGAAGATGGCCGACAAGAAGCGTTCCAACAGCGGCGTCGATGGAGCGCGTCGCGCTCCCGACGAGGCCACGCGCCGCGCCGAGCCAGCCGCCAGACCTCTGAGCCAGCGCCCCAGAGTCGACGCCCGAAGCGTGCCCGCACCGCGGGCCGACACGGGGCTCGATCTCGATGCCGCGCCCGCACGCAACCGCGAGTTCGAGGAGATCGTGCACGAGATGCTCGGCATCCTCGGCGAGGATCCGGAGCGCCAGGGGCTCATCAAGACGCCGGAGAGAGTCGCCAATTCGCTCACCTGGCTCACCCGCGGATACGGGATGGACGTGAGGGAGGTCGTGGGCGACGCGGTCTTCGAGGAGCCGCATTCCAGCATGGTCATGGTGCGCGACATCGAGCTCTACTCGCTCTGCGAGCATCACATGCTCCCGTTCTTCGGCAAGGCGCACATCGCTTACATCCCCGACGGACGGATCGTGGGGCTCTCCAAGCTGCCGCGCATCGTCGAGGTCTTCGCGCGACGCCTCCAGGTGCAGGAGCGTCTGACGGAGGAGGTGGCGCAGGCGATCCAGGATGTGCTGAATCCCAAGGGTGTGGGCGTCGTCATCGAGGCATACCACCTCTGCATGATGATGCGCGGTGTGCAGAAGCAGAACTCGCAGACGGTCACTTCCGCGGTGCGTGGGATCTTCCGGAACGATGCCCGTACCCGCGAGGAATTTCTCGCTCTCGCGCGCAACCCGTCGTCGCCGTTCCGGTGACCGGAGAGCTGGCAGGGTGCGTGGCGCTCGTGACAGGTGCCACGCGCGGGATAGGGCTCGCCACCGCGCGCGCGCTGGCGGGTGCGGGCGCACGCGTCGCGATGCTGGCGCGGAGCGCCGATACACTGGCCGCGCGCGCCTCGGAGATCGGGGATGCCGCGC
>DATCXR010000355.1:0-2723 GCA_036565685.1 Gemmatimonadaceae bacterium | reverse complement strand
GCTCGCGAAGTCGGGAGCTGCCGCAAGTGCGCTCGTACTGGACGTGAGCGACGAGGAGCAGGCACGGAGCGCGATCGAGCTCGTGGAGCGCGAGCACGGGAAACTCGATGTCCTCGTGAACAACGCCGGTATAGATGTGACGCTTCCGGTGGTGGAGTTGTCGGTGAAGGACTGGGATCGCGTGCTCGGCGTGAACCTCCGCGGGCCGTTGCTCATGTCCAAGTTCGCGCTCGAGCGGATGGAGAAGCGAAGAAGCGGCCACATCGTGAACATCGTCTCCACGGCAGCGAAGCGCGCGTGGCCGAACGCGGCGCCCTACCACGCCAGCAAGTGGGGGCTCCTCGGGCTGAGCCACGCGCTGCACGCCGAGGCGCGGCCGTACGGGGTCAAGGTTACCGCGGTGATAGCCGGCGGTATGCGCACGGCCTTCCTGCTCGACCGCTTCCCCGACATCGACGAGAGCACGCTTCAGGATCCCCGCAACGTGGCGCAGACCGTCCGCTTCGTGCTGACGCAGCCCGCCGAGACCGTGATCCCCGAGGTGATGGTGCTGCCGATGAGAGAGACATCGTGGCCGTGATCGGCCGCTTCGGCGCGGCGCGGCGCGCAGCTACACGCAACGAGCAACTACACGCAACTGCGAGCAAGCGCGTCGCGGAGCACTGAGCGGCCGCGGACGATGACCGAAAGCCAGACTGCCGGCATCACGACACCAGCAGCCGGCGGTGTGTGGAGCGAGGATCAGCGAGAGTCGCGCGCCGCCATCGGCCGCCGACTGGACATCTACGGCTCCTTCCAGGCCGTGATGGGGCAGTTCACAGGCGGCGTCTTCCTCACCGGTTACGCGCTCGCACTCCACGCCGACGCCCCGCTCATCGGCCTCCTCGCCGCGCTCCCGCTCGGCGTCAAGCTCACCCAGCTCTACACGTCGTGGCACATCGAGCGCGCCGGACACTGGCGCGCCCTGGCCATGCGGAGCGCCGTGATCTCGCGCATCCTGTTCGTGGCCGCGGCGATGATTCCCTTCGTCCTCCCGTCGAACATCGGCCAGGCGTGGGCGCTCGTCGTGGTGATCGGGCTCTCATCTTTCGCCGGCTCGGTATTCGACCTCGCGTTCCTCACCTGGATGGCGGAGCTCATCCCGGCCAGCGTGCGCGGTGCGTTTCTCGGGGAGCGGAGTCGAGTGACCGGCCTGGTTGGTCAGGGAGTGGCGCTCCTCGCGGCGTTCGGCCTCGACCGCTGGCGCTCCAGCCAGAGCGGTCCGGGCGGGTTCTCGCTCCTCTTCGTACTGGCATCCGTCATCGGGCTCTCCGGCCTGCTCTTCCTGCGCCGCGTGCCAATGCCGCGTCGCTCGCATTCACGCATGGTCGCCGAGCCGGTGATGCAGTCGCTCACGGTGCCCGCGCGCGATCGCAATTTCCGCTGGCTCCTCGTGTTCATAGCGGTGTGGCATTTCGCGATCGGCCTCGTCGGCCCGTTCATCACCGTGCTCATGCTGCGCGAGCTGGCACTCCCGTTCGTGGTGGTCACCGCCTTCTCCGTGCTCACGAACATCATCATGTCGCTGGCCCAGTCGTACTGGGGTCGGCTCGGCGACCACTTCGGGAGCAAGACTGCTCTGCGGGCCGGCACCTATCTGATCACGTCCACGATGCTGATCTGGCTCGCCGTCAAGCCCGATCGCATCTGGCCGATCATCCTGGTGCAGGTGCTCTCCGGCTTCGGCTGGGCCGCGTATCACGCGAATCTCAACAACCTCGTCCTCAAGTTGGCTCCGACGAGCAGACGGCCGTCGTACATCGCCTCGCTCGGCGCCATCTCCGGCGTCGCGGAAGCGGCGGGGCCGATCGTCGGCGGTGTGATCCTCGCGGCCGTGAAGTTGGCAGGCTCCCATACGCTCGTCCCTTATTACATCCTGTTCGTCGTCTCCTTCGTCCTTCGCGCCCTGGCCACCGCCATTCCCGGCTACGTGCACGAACCCGGCGGCGTCCCCGTGGGACAGATGATGCGAGTGATGGCGCGCTTCAGAAGCATGAACACGGCCGAGCCGTTCGAGCCGATCTTCAACTACACCTACACCCACATCGCCCGCATCGCCGACTTCATCGCCCGCGAGCGCCCCCTAGCACCCATCGAGCACGGGAGGGAGGGGAGGGGATAGAAGGCAGAGAGCAGAAAGCAGGAACGGCTAGAGGGTTCAGGGTTCAGGGGGCAGGGTTCAGGAACTACCTCGGGGCAGAGATTCCGATCGCCGGGTAGTACCTGCACCCTGAACCCTGCCCCCTGAACCCTGGGGTTTCACTGCTCTCTGCTTTCTGCTTTCCCCTCCCTCCCGCTAGCTCCATCCCCAACTCGGCCTGATCCTCGTGAGAATCCACTCTCGCACCTCCTTACGGACGTCGGAGGCGGCCTCGTCGAGGGAGTGGCCAGCGTCGAAGAGGGTGAGCTTCTTGGGCTGGTGGGCTATCTGATATGCGTACTCGGAGCAGCTGGGGGGGAGAACGCTGTCGGCGGTGCCGTGAATCATCAGGGAGCCGGTGACCGGGGCGAGATCGGCCAGCGCTTCCACGCCGTGCGCCTGCGTCGCGAGGAGCACCACGGCGCGGACGAAGGACGAGTGTCTGTTCGAGCTCGCGGCGGCGCGCGCTACCACCGCGCCGCCGAAGGAGTGCCCGACGAGCACAGTGTCGTGGATGCCCTCGTCGTGGAGGAAGCGGAGAGCG
>DATCXR010000516.1:0-1423 GCA_036565685.1 Gemmatimonadaceae bacterium | reverse complement strand
TGCATCCGCCGGGAAAACTCTCGGGAGATGCGGCGGCGATCATCGCGGGCGAGCGCGCGAAGCTGGGAGCCCCCAGCCGACCGGAGAAGCTGACGGGGCTCGTGTTCGCACTGACGGCGGCTGCGTGGGTGCTGCGTTCTCCCAAGGAATTCGGGAGCGTGACCATCCCCGGCATCCAGACCTGGGCTCCCTCGGTGAGCGACTCGACGATCGCCATCGCGGCGGGCATGGTGCTCTTTCTCCTTCCGGTGGATCTGAAGCGCGGAGAGTTCGTACTGGACTGGAAGACGGCCAAGAAAATTCCGTGGGGAGTGCTCGTGCTGTTCGGCGGAGGACTCTCGCTGGCGCGGGCGATGGACAGGTCGGGACTGGCGGCGTGGATCGGCGGAGCGGTGGCGGGGCTGGGGACCATACCCACGGTGCTCATAGTAGCGTTCGTGGTGGCGCTCTTCGCGCTGCTCACGGAGTTCACGTCGAACACGGCGACTGCAACGATGGCGATGCCCATCATGGCGGGAGCGGCGATGGGGCTGAATGTGGAGCCGGTAATGCTCATGACCAGCGCGGCGCTGGCAACGTCGATGGCGTTCATGCTGCCGGTGGCGACGCCACCGAACGCGATCGTTTTCAGCTCGGGTTATCTGACGGTTTCGCAGATGTTCAGGGCGGGCATCGTGCTCGACATACTTGCCGTTGGTGTGATCACGGCGGCGGCGATGTTTCTCATCCCGTATTTCCTGCTTTGACCGAGGGAGATGGCGAGCGGTGGTACGCGGAGGTGGGTACGTGCCTGTGAGAAAGGCCGTTGGGCCGTTCGCGACCTGACTCAGGCGGTAGCGTAGCCGAGCGCGCGCGCGTTCTCCTTCACGCGCGCATCTCGTGTGACGATAGTGACGAGCGGCGGCGGGTCGCCGAGGAAGTCGGCCGTGGCCAGGTGGATCGCATCGAGCGTGCGGATCGGTTCCACGGGGAAGGGGCGGCCTGCGCGGGTGAGCACCTCGTCGGTGACCGCGACCAGGTCGCAGCGCGCGAAGAAGGTCTGGAGAGCGCGCACCACCGCCTGCTCCTGAGTCGCGTCCAGCCGGCCAGCCGCGCGCGCACGCACGATGGCCCGGTAGGATTCCGCGACCGTGAGAGCTGAAGTCACCCGGCGTCCGGCGGCGCGGAGCTCGCGCCTGGCATCGGAGTCGTGCTCGAGCAGCGCCGAGAGTATCGCGCTCGTCTCGATGTAGCGGATGGATGCCGCACGGGCGCCGGGGTCAGGAGCCACGGTCCTCGTCGATCAGAGCGGACACGGAGCCTCGAGGGAGCTTCACCGTTCGTGCGGTAGGCCAGTCCGCGAGCGGGTCGCCGGTTTCGACTGCCGGGCGGATGACGCCGGTGGCGATGAGCTCGGAGTACCGGGTTCCGGGTCGCGCGGGGT
>DATCXR010000500.1:0-10331 GCA_036565685.1 Gemmatimonadaceae bacterium | reverse complement strand
GCTGGTGCTCTTCGCTACCGTTCTCGGCGCACTCGGCGCGCTCCTGCTCAGCCGTCTTGCGTCGCGCTCGCTGGCGAGGCCGATCGGAAATCTCCGCCAGGCGGCGCTCGCGATCGCCGGCGGTGAGAGCGAGCCGCCGCTGGAGCACGGCACGCCCGATGAGTTCGAGCCGGTATTCTCCGCGTTCCGCCGGATGGCCGCCGATCTGGGCGCCAGCCGGAGCGCGCTGGAGTCCGCGCAGCGGCGTACGGCGGCGGTACTCCGCAACGTGGCGAGCGGCGTGGTCGCGCTCTCGGTGAATGGAGAGGTGCTCTTCTCGAATCCGCGCGCATCGACCCTCCTCGATTCGCCGCTCGTCGGATCGCGACTCGCCGACGTGAGCCCGGAGATCGCGGAGCGCGTGTCCGATTTCGTGCGGCGCGGCGCCGCCGAAGAGGAGCTGGATCTGGACGTGGGAGGACGACAGTTGCAGGGGCGCCTCGTACGCCTTACCGGCGGAGGAGAGGGGGTGGTCCTCACGCTCGATGATGTGACGGAGCTGGCGCGCGCGCAGCGCGTGATCGCGTGGGGAGAGATGGCGCGGCAGGTGGCGCACGAGATCAAGAATCCATTGACTCCCATACGACTCGGTGTACAGCACCTGAGGCGTGCTTACGGCGATGCGCGCCCCGACTTCGGCGACATCCTCACCACCAACGTGGATCGCATACTGGCGGAGATAGACCGGCTGGACGAGATCGCCCGCAGCTTCAGCCGCTACGGAATGGCGCCGGCGGATCGGCAGCCACCGGGAGTGGTGGACGTCGCGATGGTGGCGCGCGATGTGGTGGGGCTGGAGATGATGGGGGGAGGGGAGGGGAGGAAGCAGGAGGAGAGGAAGCAGGAGGTGGAAAGCGGGGAGCAGAAATCAGAAAGCAGAGAGCAGAAAGCAGGAACTGCTGAGGAGGCAGGAGGCAGGGGGCAGGGAGCCGCGGGGAACAGGGAACAGGGAACAGGAAACAGCGAACAGCGAACGGCGAACAGGGAACAGGGGACAGGGGTCGCGAGTACGCAATCGGGGGACGGGGCAGGGGGCGTGGTTACCTGGAGGCTCATGGGGGCGGAGGAGCCGATGAGGGCGGTGGCGAGGGCGGATGAGTTGAGGGAGGTGCTGCTGAATCTTCTCGAGAACGCGAGGCTGGCAGGAGCGAGCACCGTGGAGTTGCGTTGCGCGCGGCGAGATGGGCGAGTGGTGATCGAAGTGAGCGATGACGGTACGGGCGTGCCGGCACACGTCCTTCCGCGACTCTTCGAGCCGCACTTCTCCACTCGTTCGTCCGGGAGCGGGCTGGGGTTGGCGATGAGCAGGCAGCTCGTGGAAAGCTGGGGCGGCGCGATCGCCATTGCGAGCGTCGAGGGCGAGGGCACGCGTGTGCGAATCGAGCTCTCGGCTCACGACGATGCAACGGCGGAGGATGTGCTATGACGGTGCGGCCGGGCGAGCGCGCGGACGACGAGCTGCAACGGCTGGTAGACTGGCATCGCTCGAGAGCCGAGCGGCTGCTGAACGGGGTGCGAGCGCTCGTGCTGGTGCTCCTCTCGGCGGCGGCCTTCGCATATGCACCTACTCTGCCGCTGCAACTCACCTGGGTGAACGTGATAGTGCTCGCCATCACGCTCACGTGGACCTTCGCGCAGTGGGCGATCTTCTACCGGCGCGAGCAGCTCCCCGCCTGGCTGGCGCTGGTTAACCCGGCGGTGGACATCACGGCGATCACCGTGGTGATGGCCGAGTACGGGATCTCGCAGACGGCCAAGCTGGCGCTCGGCTCGCCGATCCTGCTCGCCTACTTCGCCATCCTGGCCTCACGGCCCATCACGTCGTCCACTCGCAAGGCGGCGGCGGTGGCCGCGCTCGTGGTAGCGGAGTACTCCGCTCTACTCGCCTACTTCGTCATCACTGGAAGAGCGCACCTCGTCGCCAGCCCGATAGAAGCGAGCGCGGGACAGGGGGTCGCGTGGCTCGACGAGAGCGCGAAGATCCTCCTGCTGGCGGTGGCGGGTGCCATCGCGACGTACGCCACCGCGTGGTACGAGCGCCTGCTCACCAGCTACCACCTGCAGGCGCGGGCACGGGAGCGGCTCGAGGCGCGCCTGGCTCGAGCGCAGCTCGAGGCGCTGGAGCTGCAGCTCCACCCGCACTTCCTCTTCAACACGCTGAACGCCATCACCGCGCTCATCGCGCAGGAGCCCCGCTCGGCGCAACGCATAGTGGCCGGGCTCAGCGAGCTGCTGCGATTCTCGCTGGGCAGGGCGGGCGAGCAGGAGGTGACGCTCGAGCGGGAGCTCGACCTGCTCGGCCGCTACATCGAAATTCAGGAGGTACGCTTCCCGGATCGCCTGCGGGTGGAGGTGGACGTGGGGCCCGATGTGATGGTGGCGCTGGTGCCCAGCATGATACTCCAGCCGCTGGTGGAGAACGCGATCCGGCACGGGATCGCGCCGCGCGCCGCCGGCGGCCGCGTGGACGTGCGAGCGGTGCGCGAGGGCGAAACTCTCCGGCTCACTGTCCGTGACGACGGGCTGGGTGCCGCCGCCAAGCCGAGCGGTGAGGCGCGAAGCGGGGTGGGGCTCGCGAACACGCGCGCGCGTCTGCAACATCTCTACGGGGAGGGGCACGAGATGCACGCCGGTCCGGTGGAGGCCGGTGGCTACCTCGTGACCATCGACATTCCGTATCACACGGCAGCCGTGCCTATGTCTGCAGATGAGGTGGCATCATGAGCACCGGGATCAGACCGACTCGAGTGCTGATAGTGGACGATGAGCCGCTGGCCCGCGCTCACATGCGCGAGCTGCTCGGGGAGGCGGGTGGAGTGGAAGTGATAGGGGAGTGCGGCGACGGCCGCGATGCGGTGCGACGCATAAGGGCGGAGGCGCCCGACCTCGTTCTGCTCGACGTGCAGATCCCGGAGCTCGACGGATTCGGAGTGGTGCGCGAGATCGGCACGGAGCGGATGCCGATGGTGATCTTCGTGACCGCGTACGACGAGTACGCGCTGCAGGCGTTCGACGTATCGGCGCTGGCCTACCTGCTCAAGCCGGTCAGCCGCGAGCGATTTTCCGGCGCGCTGGAGCGCGCCCGCGCGCTGATGCAAGCCAACTCGGCGAGCGAGACGGCCTCGCGCCTGGGGAAGCTGCTCGAGCGGATCAGCGACTCTCGATCGCGGAGCGACAGGCTGTCCATCAAGGTGGATGGCCGGGTCCTGTTCGTGGGCGTCGACGAGATAGACTGGCTGGAGGCGGACGACAACCATGTGAAGGTGCACGTCGGCCAGCGCACCCATCAGGTGCGGAGCACGATGACGTCGTTCGAGAAGCGGCTGCCCCCGGAGAAGTTCCTCCGGATTCATCGCTCCACGATGGTCAACGTCCGTCGCATAGTGGAGGTGCAGCCGTGGTTCGCCGGCGACTACGTCTTCATCCTCACGGGTGGGGCGCGGCTGACGTCCGGGAGGAGCTACCGCCAATCGATCCACGAGTTCATGGAGCGCCAGCTCTGAGCGGCAGTCCCCCTCGCCATCCCCCTCGTACCGCTCACCCCGAGCGGACGGCATTTCGCCCCAGAGCCGTTTCCCGACAGACAGCGCCCGCAAATATTGCATCTGGCGCATCTGCGTCGTCAGTCTCTGCCCTCGACCCACGATGGGCAGCGCCGAATCGGCCCGGATCACAATGGAGGATAGGCAATTGAGACGCTTACCTGGACTGGCGGCGGTGTTCCTGACTTTCGTGCTGGCTTCCTGCGGCGGTGCGTCGGGAGGGATCACCGGTGGCGGTGGCGGCGGCGGGGGGGGTGGAGGGGGCGGCGGAGGTGGCGGAGGTGGATCGACCAACGCGATCAACGTCGGCGACAATTTTTTCTCGCCCGCGAAGGACACGGTGACCAAGGGCACCAAGGTCACCTGGACCTGGACGGGTGAAGCCCTGCACAGCGTCACCTTCGACGACGGCACCACGTCGTCCACCCAGGGCTCGGGTAGCTTCAGTAGAACCTTCGACACCGCCGGCAGCTATGCGTACCACTGCAAGGTGCATGGTACGTCGATGTCCGGAACGGTGACGGTGCAGTGACCAAGTTGCTCCGGAGCATCCTTGCCGTCGTCGGGCTGGCGTCGATACCGGGTGTCGTGCGCGCACAGTGCCGCCCCGCGACCAACAGCAACGAAGCGAAGCTCCTCGCCTTCTACGCGGCGCCCATCGTCTTCTCGAGTGTGGACGCGCCGGAGCGGCTCGCACCTGGACAGGTTCTGATTTCGGTCGAGGCCTCGCCGATACCGAGGCCCGATCCGGAGATCCAGCGCACGTCCTTCTGCTACACCGGCAAGCCAGAGAACACGCGTCTGGCGCCGCTGTTCGTCAGACCGCGGATCGAGGTCGGCCTGCCGATGGGCTTTGCCCTCGAGGCGAGCTACGTGCCGCCGGTCAGAGCGTGGGACGCCGAGCCGAATCTTGCCAGCTTCGCGCTCTCCCACGTGCAACGGCTCCCGGTCGCCATCGGCACGCTGCCGATCCAGCTCATGCTCCGCGCCCACGGCACCGTAGGGCGGGTGACGGGACCGATCACCTGTCCGCGGAGCGGTTTGCAGACCGACGACCCGACAGCGCCCTGCTACGGCACCAACCCATCGAGCGACACCTACCATCCGGACATGTTCGGAGCGGAAGGCGCGCTCTCGATCGGCAGTGGCCGCTTCTCCGCCTACGCTGGCGGTGGAGTCAACTGGCTCCGGCCTCACTTCCAGGTGGGATTCGTAGACGGATCCGGGATCGCCGACAACACGACGGTCGATGTGGATCTCACGCGTGGCGCCTTCTTCGGTGGGGTCACCGCGCAGCTCGTGCACTCGCTGCGCGTCTCCGCGCAGATCTACGATGTTCCCGCCGACGCTACGACGTGGCGCTTCGGTCTCGGTTATCTGATCCGGTAGAGGACAATGGTGGCCACGCCCGAGCGGCAGACTCGCTCCGTGAGGCGAATCGCGATTCCGCCGATGGTGCTTCTGGGACTCCGGTTCGCCATGGTGGCCGTGTTCGTCGGCGGCGGAATCATGAAGCTCGCGGGGGCCGACATCATGATACGGCTCTTCGCCGACATTGGCGTCGGTCAATGGCTCCGCTACGTGGTGGGAGTCATGGAGCTCCTGGGAGGGACGCTGCTCCTGGTGCCTGCCTGGACCGGGCTGGCGGCGCTCGGTCTCATCGTGATGATGATCGGCGCGGCGATGGCGGAGCTGCTCATCATCCGGAGGCCCCCCATAGCGGCGGCCGCCTGCGCGGTGGCCCTCATGATCATCGCGCTCGGCACCTTCGATGAGGCAGGGGTAGTGCCTTGGCGGCGCGGGAGAGGCTAGCTCGCGGACTCGAGCGCTTGCCGCAACCCTTCCTACCCTTCTGATTTGGGGGCATGGAAGGAACGCTGATGCCGCTCACGCGGCCGGACGACGACGTCAAGCAGGCACAACTCGACAGGATGAAGCGCTTCGCCACGGGGCTCCTCGTGGCGGCGACGGTGATCTTCGCGGTCACGCGCATCCTCGAGCACCGCTACCCCTGGCTCGGCTTCATCCGCGCCACCGCCGAGGCGGCCATGATCGGCGGGCTCGCGGACTGGTTCGCGGTGACGGCGCTCTTCCGCCATCCGATGGGCCTGCCGATCCCGCACACCGCCATTGTGGCCAGGCGCAAGGACAGGATCGGTCGCACGCTGGGCAATTTCGTACAGAACAACTTCCTGTCGCGCCCGGTGCTCCAGAGCAAACTCGAAGGGATCCAGCTCGCCGAGCGCGGGGCGCGCTGGCTGGCGCAGCCGGCGAACGCGCAGCTCATAGCGCGCCAGGTGGCCACCGCGCTCGCGCGCACCGCGGAGGCGATCCCGGAGAAGGAGGCCACGCGCCTCATCGCCCAGACGCTCTCGGATCGAGTCCGCAGCACCAAGGCGGCGCCGCTGCTTGGCAACGTTCTTCTCCTCGTCGCATCGGATGGAAGGCATCAGGAGCTGCTCGACGATGCGCTTCGCCTGGTGGCGCAGGCGGTGGATGACAACCGGGAGATCATCCGCATCAAGGTGCTCGAGGAGAGCCCGTGGTGGGTTCCGGGCGTGGTGGACGAGCGGATCTATCAGAAGATCCTCTCCGCCACGGAGAACCTCATCCACGAGGTGCGGAGCGACCCGGAGCACCCTCTGCGCTCGAAGTTCGACCTCGCACTCGCGCGCTTCATAGACAAGCTCAGGACCTCGCCCGAGATGATCGACAAGGCGGAGGCGATGAAGACGGAGCTCCTCGGTCCGGAAGTGCTGGACGACCTCTCGGCCACGGCGTGGCGGAGCGTCCGCGACGGGTTGGTGAGGTACGCGTCGCGCGAGGCCGAAGAGGGGCCGGGCGCACTGGAGCGGGGAATAACGTCGTTCGCCGAGGCGCTCCTGGCCAACGAGCCGCTGCTCGAGGAGATGGACGAATTCGCGACCCGGTCGGTGCTCACGATCGTGGAGCAGCACCGGCATCAGGCGGGCGAGCTGATCTCGCATACCGTGAGCGCGTGGGATCCCGACGCCACGTCGCGTCGCATAGAGCTCGCCATCGGTCGCGATCTGCAGTTCATCCGGATAAACGGAACGATTGTGGGCGGACTCGCCGGGCTGGCGATCTACGTGATCTCGCGCTTCCTGTAATGCACAGCCAGCGGGCTCCGCTCGCCTGCTCGGACGCCTCGCGCGACCGACGGGGTCAGGTCTCTGATTGCGAGGAGGCCGAGCGCGGCTCGGCCTCCTCGCAATCAGAGACCTGACCCCGTCGGTCATTGCGATTATTGTTAGCCACGAGCGGAGCGACATACTCGGCAGCCGCGCGGGCGCCCGACCGTCGCTCCCATCCCGGTTCGTGGTGGTGAAATGTTGGCATCCTCAGTTCCAGTAGAGATCACCGACGCGGTGAACGCGCGGATTCTCGCCGAGTCCGAAGACCGGATCTCCGGCTTTCTCGAAGACCCCTTCGCCGAGATCGCTCGGCGCTCCGGGGTTCCGCTGCCCACGGTGCTCGAGCGCATCCAGGCGATGCTCGCAGCTGGTACCATCCGCCGGGTGCGCCAGACGCTGCTCGCGACGAATCTCGCGCCCGGTGCGCTGATTGCCTGGAAGGTCCCGCCCGAGTCGCTGGAAGCTGGCTTCGAGTACCTCTCGAAAGACGATCCCTTCTCGGGGCACGTCGTCATCCGCTCCACCGATGCCGAAACGACCGGGTCGGCCTACCGGCTCTGGACCACGCTCAAGGTGCCGAGCGGCTTCTCCATGGAAAAACATTGCGAGTGGCTGCGCGACCGGATCGGCGCCGAGGCATTTCTCGTGATGCCGGCCAGGGCGCTCTTCGCGCTCGGAGTGGGGCATGTGAGACGGAAGGGGATGGAGCCAGGGAGCCGGACCGATGAGCCCGGCCGGGTGCTCGACACGCACATCGTGGAGCTCGGCGACCACGATTGGCGGATCCTCGAGCCTCTCAAGCGCGAGTTCGCGGTGGAAGAGATCAGAGAGGACCCGTGGGCGGCGCGCGCTGAAGAAGCGGGCGTCTCGCGCGAGGAGTTCCTTCGCGTGGCCCGGTCGCTCGAGGAGCGCGGCGTGATCGGCCGCTTCTCGACTTTTCTGGAGCACGTCAAGCCGTCGGCCGGAGGGACGCGCGTGACGCGCTACAACGCGCTCTTTCACTGGCGCGTGCCGCCGGGGCGAGAGATCGATGCGGGGAAGGAGGTGGGGCGGCACCACATCCTCACGCACGCGTACTGGCGCGAGGGCGGTCCCGCGTTCGCGAACGTGAACCTCATGGCCGTGGCGCACGGGACCGACAAGTCGCTAGTCCTCGCCCACAAGGCGGCGATCGATGAACATCTCGAGGAGGCCGGAATCCCGGTGAGCTACACCAACGTCTTCTGGGGCGGGCGAAGCGAGATCAAGCCGTCGGAGATCTCGCCCGTGGCGTACGCCGCGTGGTGCCGCTCGGTGAATCTGGATCCTGAAGCGATGCGAGATAACGCTGCATGATGATTTCTGGACCCTCGGGCCGGCTCGCGTCCGCGCTCCTCATGTTGACGATCGCGGGCGCGCTGGCGTGCAGCGAAGGCGATGCGAGCGAGAGCGCCGCAAAGGCGCGCGCCTCGAGTACCGGTGATCCGGCAGCCGCCGCCCACAGCGAGCCCGTGGACAGCGCGATCCTCCTCGCGCGTGCCGCAACGGCGCACTGGCAACAGGTCTGCGAGTCGGATTCCGTAGCGATCCGGCACAGGGCGGCGGTGGCGGCCGCCGACAAGGCCGCGGCCGACTCGGCGCGTGCGGCGGATTCCGTTCACGCGGCCCTGCTCGACTCGCTCTCGCGCGACACCACGCGCGCGGCTCGGACGAAGCTGGCGTCGCTGAAAGCGAAGAAGCCGGCCGCCCAGAAGGACCCGCCGGCGTGGGCCGGGAAGGTAGCGCGCCGCGCCATGTCGCAGACTCCGCTCCCAGGCTCGCTCTTCCCCGGCTGCCGAGTGGTTGCGTACTACGGCAACCCGCTCTCGAGGCGGATGGGCATCCTGGGCGAGATCGCGCCAGATAGCATGCTCGCGCGCCTCGAGCGTCAGGCATCGGCTTACCAGAAGGCGGATCCATCCACGCACGTGGTCCCGGCGCTCGAGCTGATCGCGATCGTGGCGCAGGCGGATGCCGGCCGCGATGGACTCTACCGGGCGCGGATGCCCGACAGCCTCATAGAGCGCGTGGCATCGTGGGCGGAGAAGAAGGGGTACATCCTCATCCTCGACATCCAGAACGGCCACAGCGACATGGCGCGCGAGGTCTCCTCGCTCGTTCCGTTTCTGAAGCGGCCCAACGTGCACCTGGCGCTCGATCCCGAGTTCGCGATGCCGGGGAAGAAGCGTCCCGGCACCGTGATCGGCACGCTCGACGCGCGCGAGGTGAACCAGGCGGTGGATACCCTGGCGCGCCTCGTGAAGGAGCACGACCTACCGCCCAAGATGCTCATCGTGCACCGCTTCACCCGGCCGATGCTCACCAATCAGGAGAAGATCCGGCTCGATCCGCGCGTGCAGGTGGTGATCGACATGGACGGCTTCGGCGCGCCATTCCTGAAGCGCGACTCGTACCGCCGCTACGTGTTCGAGCATCCGGTGCAGTTCACCGGCTTCAAGATCTTCTACAAGAACGACAAGCCAATGCTGACGCCCGAGGAAGTCATGAAGCTCATCCCGGTGCCGGTGTTCATCATGTATCAGTGAGCGGTGCCGCTCCCCGCTTCGTGTACGTCCTGGCGCTGCTCTTCACGCCCGATCGCCAGCGGGTAGTCCTCATGCGCAAGACACGCCCCGCGTGGCAGGCGGGACGTGTGAACGCGCTGGGAGGGAAGCTGCTCCCCGGCGAGAGCGCGGCTGCGGCGGCAAGCCGCGAGGTGAGCGAGGAGGCAGGGGTGCGGGTGCCCGCCGACGCGTGGCGCGAGCTGGTGGTGTGGCGTGACCCGGTCTACCGGATGCACGTGCTCTCTGCCTTCCATGCGGCCGCCGGGCACGCGCGAACCGCGGAGGATCAGGAGGTCTTCCTCGCAGACGCAGACGACCTGCCCGATGAGTGCATCGAGAACCTGCGCTGGCTGATCCCGCTCGCGCTCGATCGCGATGTGGCGTTGCCGATCGACGTGCGGAGCGCAAATCCGGGAGGATCGGGACTCACTGAGCCGGTGCGGGAATAGCACTGCTGCAGTGATGAACAAAGCGCATCGCGCGAGTGTAGAGTCGTAATTATCCCGCCGTACGCGGGATCGAGAGAGTCGTGACGACCGAGTGGTTGCGTTACGCACTGTGTGTGCGTATCGAGAGTATATCGTCACCACCGCCTTCCAGATCTCGATGCGCCCGCTGATGCTCCCCATATCGCTGCTGATAGCCCTGGCCTGCGCCGGCCCCTCTCCCGCACTCGCCGAGCGTGTCGACGCGGACTCGCTGGCCTCCGACTCCGTGGTGCTGGCCGCCAGACGCGCGATCGACGAGGGGAGACCGTGGCGCGCGACCCGGATCCTCACCCCCGCGCTGGAAGACAGCGTGCACCGAACTCCCGAGGTGGTGCTCACGGCCGCGCGCGCGGCAGCGCGGTGGGGCGGCTGGTCGGAGGTGGATCGACTTCTTGCAGGCGCCGCATGGGTCGACTCACTGGCGCACGGCGAGGGGCGAGTGCTGCTCACTCACTCGGCGCTCCAACGCGGCGAGGACAGCACGGCGCTGCGCAACGCGAGGAGCGCGGTGGCCACAGCCGGCAG
>DATCXR010000497.1:0-11121 GCA_036565685.1 Gemmatimonadaceae bacterium | reverse complement strand
ACTACTATTTACTCGAAATCTATACAACTTATTCGATTCATTCAAATTGCATAATCATTGACATCTCAGGTACAATCTATTTGCATAAGCAGAACTAGAGTCCTCAGAGAGCGCAGCGTTCTTCGTTGTATCGCGATGCTGAGCGTCGCGCTCGCGGCCGCCTGTAGCGATGCTAGTGACCCCACGTCGCCGCCCCCTCCCCCTCCCCCTCCGGTCTACGAGGGCTATCCCGGCTTCGACATCAGTCACTATCCCGGCGACGCGGCGCTCGCGGCGTGGCGATTCCCTGCCTCGCCCTACCACTGGGTCGGCTACTATCTCTACGCGCCCTGCCATCGCGACTCCACCTGGATGGGCAGCTACGGCAAGGTGAAGGCGATGGGCTGGGGGACGGCGGTGCTGTACGTCGGCCAGCAGGACTGGTCCATGATCCCGAGCGCAATGCTGCGTGCTCGCAGCTCGGTGGCGCGTCCGGATTTTGACCGCACGATGGCGTCCGCGGCATCTACCGCTCCAACGTGCTCCGCATCTCTCCTCACCGACGCGCAGGGCACGAGCGAAGCGGCCGACGCGGTTGCGAAGACGGCCGGCGAAGGTGTGCCGAGTGGCAGCGCGATCTTCCTCGACGTCGAATACGTGTCGAGCGTCTCTCCGGAGCTTCTTACCTACGTGTCGGCGTGGATCGCGGGCGTGCTCGCGGACGGCCGATTCGAGCCGGCTATCTACTGCGCGAAGGCGAACGCGGACGCCATATACGCTGCAGCAATAGCGGCGTACGCGACGGCCGGGCGAGAAGACACGCCGCGCTTCTGGATCGCCAGCACGCGCGGCTTCGCGATCACGAATAAGCCGTCGGACGTAGGCCTCGAGTACGCGAACGTGTGGCAGGGAATACTCGACGTCAGCGAGACGTGGGGCGGTTTCACGAACCGGATCGACGTCAACGTCGCCGACTCTCCGTCACCATCGCAGATCGAGTGGGGGAGCTGACCTCAACGCGCCATTGCGGTCGCTAGCGCCGCCGCCGGAGCGAGCGCCGGGATCGGGCTGTCCGTGTAGTCCACAGGGTCGCGCGTGGCTATGACCTGGGCGCCGGCACGACGCGCGGCAGCGACGTGCAAGGCATCCTCGAAGTCGGGAATCGTCGATGACAGTGCATAGCGCACGTCATCGCTCCCCACCTCCGCAACGGATATCATCGTCATGAGCTCGACTATCGCCGACCGAGATGCCGCCGCGCCGATCCGCTTGCGAGCCACGTAATCGAGAGTAGCGATTGCATGGACGGAAGCCACGACCTCGACATCACCTCGTACCGCCGCGGCGAGTAGACTCACCGCATCGGCGGCCCATCGCATACGAACGAGCACCGCATCGAGCAGCACGTTCGTGTCGACGAGGATCACGGGTGGAGGGGAAGGCGCGCGCTCGCGCACCTGCCGGCGGCGACGCGGACGCACCGAGGTCATTTCTTCCTGCCCTCCCGCACGTACCTGTTGGCCACGTGCTCGCGGTACTCCTCGCGCCAATCGATTGGGGGGCCGTCGCGCACGAGCGCTTCGCGTAGCTGTCGAAGCTTCGGGGGAAGCTCGTCCTCCGCGGGATCGTACTCGGGTGGAAGCGCACGAAGCATCTGATCGACAAGCGCCGAGAGCGAGAGCCCTACGGATGCGCTGTATCGCTCGCCGCGCTGTACAGCCTCGTCGGAGAGCGACAGGTTCCGGGCGCGTCGAGTGCGGCCGGGCGACTTACGGGGTCGGATGTTCGGCATGTCGGGCTCCGATATGCGCAACGGGATAGCTGGAATATGCGCATTTCACCCAGCAACGCAAGCGGTCATCCCCGTCATCCCCGCGAAAGCGGGATCCATTCCCCGACCTGACATGGATCCCCGCTTGCGCGGGGACGACGGAGTGGCTTCTCCCGCTTTCGCGCGGATGACGATCGAAATTCAAGACGCCAGCCGACCCCACTTTTCGGCGCGTACGCACTGCATCAACCCGAACGCATCACGCGCTCATCTGCATCCCCCACACCCCATGGCCGAGCGCCAGCAGCCCTACCAGCAGGAGCGCGCACGCCCATATGAGGTCGAAGTTCACCCAGCCGCTCCGCAGCACGGCGAGCCCCACTTTGCGGTACACGACCCATGCGATCAGGGCCATCACCGCGAGCATGGCCACTGTATGGATCGCAACGCCGAGTAGCAGTGTATCGGTCGATTCCCTGACGAGGTGACCCTGAACGGCCGGCCCGCGCGCCGCGATCAGCACCGGTGCCACCATGAGACCCGCACCGTGCGCCGTCGCCATGAGAAAGGACCACCAGACGAGATCTCGACCGTTCACGTTCATTCCCACCCAGCGCGGGTGTCGGTAATAGTTGCGCAGCTTCCACGCGCCGAATGCGAGGAGCAGGACGGCTGCTATGAGCTCGAGCGTGGACATCGGCACCAGCGCGCCAAGGGCGAGCACGGCGCCGGCCACGAGCAGTATCGACGAAGCGTGGCCGAGCGCGATTGGACCCATGGCGAGCCAGATGGCTCGCTCGTTCCTGCGCTGTAACCCGAGCGCCACCGCGAAGAGCCATCCCATGCCGGGGTTCAGCCCGTGATATGCACCGAACCCCGCCATGGCCAACCACGCACCTGCATGCTCATGAGGGAAAGCAGAAAGTATCAGTGGATGCATCTCCCCCTTCGAGGCGAACCTGATGCGGTCGGGTCGCGCCGGTTTCGAGCAGAAAGCGCGGGTCCACGGCAATGCCGCCATCCTGATCCACATCCAGCTTCACCATCCATCCCTGCAAACCTTCGGGATAGAACTGGTCGTCCCACGATGAATACAGCGAATTGGTGAAGTAGACGCGTTTACCATCGCGGCTGATCTCCACCATCTGCGGACCGCCGCTCAGCGGCGCGTTCGTCTTGGGATGTGGCGTGCGGCGAACTATGCCGCCCAGCTTCACCGATCCCGCGAGCCGGGGCGCCATGGGATCGCTCACGTCGTACTGCCGCATCTCCCCGGTGCCCCAGCACGACGCGTAGAGAAACTTGTCGTCGAGCGAAAGGTCGATGTCCGTGATGAGCGGCGGCACCGCCTTGAATGGCTTGAGCGCTGGCGGCAGATCCTTTTCGTCGGCGGGCTCCGCGGGGATCGTCGCTGTCTTCTTTGCCTTGAACTCTCCGTTCTCACGGTACCAGGTCCAGATGGATCCTGAGAGATCTTCCGTGCTGATCACGACGCCGCAGAACCCGTACTCCTTGGTAGGGTCGTGCGCTGGCCGCAGCTCGAGCGACATCTGGTGCTCCTTGCCCAGGTCCACGGTCTGGAGAAGCTTGCGCCGGCGCAGATCCCAGAAATGAATGCGGTGGCCATAGCGATTGTTGAGCAGCTCATCGGGCACGATGCCACCTTCGAACTGCGCGGGGAGCCCCCACTCGCTGGTCACCATGATGTCCTGGCCGTAGTGCCACCAGAAATCATAGGCCAGGCGCTGGTCGCCGCGATCGAGCTCCCACGGGCCCAGCACGTCGAAGGTGTAGTGATCCATGAGGAATACGCCCGCGGGTCCGCCGTCGCCCGTACCTCTACCGGGAGCCGCGCCGAGCGCGCTCACGTAGATGGCATCGGGACCACAGTGAATCGTGTGCGGGCGGCTGTAGCCGGTACGCTCGAACAGCTCCTCCGGCTCGATCGTCTTGACGATGGCCGGTTTGGTCGGGTCGGGCTTGGTGTCGATGATGAAGATGCGCGAGCTGCGAATGCCGGGTACCACGAGGTAGCGACGCTCGAGATGCGGATGCGGTGCGTTGGGGCAGAGGGCGGAGCTGCAGGCGCTCCAGCCGAAGTGGTGCAACTCGTCTCCGATCGTGGGGAGCGGGAGCGTGTTGATGATCTGGGCGTAGCTGGAAGACTGGGGATCCAGGTCGACCACGAGCATCTCATCCGGCTTCTTGTCCTGTCCGACATTCAGCGCGACGACGTACGCGAGACGTTCGGGGGGTGCCTCCATCGCCATCCGCGCAGACGGATAGAAGGATGGATCTGGTCGCAGCAGGCTCATGCTCGCACCTCCGAAAGTCTCGATAGAGAATCGCGTGTCGTTCAGCTTCGAGCTACTTGCTGCATTATCCCTGCCGAGTGCGACGAGATCGGCAGGCAGGGTCAGGTCTGGAACCGTGCGCCATGTCATCCCCGCGAAAGCGGGGATCCATGTTATCCGGCCGAACATGGATCCCCGCTTTCGCGGGGATGACGGGGTGGGTCCCCGCTGTCGCGGCGGATGACTGCTGTGTAGCGGGCCTTGCGCCATAAACTATACTATCATAGTATGGTAGTGTAGTTAGCGCTCCCCACCTTTCCATTACCAACCACCTCATGAAGCCGCACTGGTTCTTCATCCTCCTCTCCGTCTCCGCCGCGCCGCGCTACGGCACGGCGATTCAGGACGACGTGCGCGAGCTGAGCGGCGGAAGCGTGCGCCTCTGGCCCGCGACCCTGTACGGCTCGCTCGAGGAGCTCGTCGAGCAGAAGTGGCTGGAGGAGATCGCCGAGGACAAGCGTCCCGAGGGGATCTCCGGGCGCGAGCGCTTCTACCGGATCACGCGCGCCGGCCGCCTCGCCCTCGAGCGCGAGGCCGCGCGACTGGAATCGCTCGCCCGCGTAGCACGCACTCGCCTCGCGGCCGGGAGAGCATGATGAGCTGGGCGCGCAGCTATCACCTCGCCCTGCACCTGCTCCCGGCTGGGCTGCGGCGCAAACATGGTCCCGCGATGGAGGCGCTCTTCGCACGCGAGCTCCAACGCGCGCGTGAGCGCGGGCGACTCGATGGCGTGCTCACCGGCGCTGCGGGAGTCTGGGATGTGATTCGGCGAGGCGCCTACGAACAGCTACGCGCGGGATGGGGGCACGACGCCGCAGGTGAGCGCCACGACCATGCCCCTTCGGAATGGTGGAACATTCACGCGCACGAGCCGCAACCGGCCGGCGCCGACCTCGGAGGGCCGCACATGCAGCAGTACACGACCCGGCAGCTCCTGCGACGCCACGCCGTCTCGTTCGCAATCGCGTTCGTCGCGCTCACTGCACTGATGCTCGCCCTCTTCGCGAGAAAGCAGGTGCCAGAGCTGAGCGCGCGGGGAGCGACGGCCGGCACTATCGCGGAGGTGCTGCTGCTCGCAGTGCCGTTCATCGCCGCGATGACGATTCCGATGGCCGTCCTCATCGCCGTGCTCAGGGACTTCACGCGCTTTCGGGCGGATGGAACGCTCGCCGCCGCACGACGGGAGCATGGCGGCGTCGCGCGCCGCTCGCGCCGGGTGGGGGCGAGGCGGTGGTAGTTCGCGGATGAGCACTGGCCCGTGCGCGCCGTTCAGGCCGAGCCCTCCGCCGCCGGCTCGCAGAACAGCAGAATGCCACCGGTCTTCAACGTTCGCGCCTCACGCGTCCTGAACGGCTTCGGCTTCGCCATCGGCTTGAACAACGGCGTGCCCGCCCCGAGCACTGTGGGCACGATACAGAACCGGTATTCATCGAAGAGATCGCGCGCCATCAAGCTCGCCGAGAGGTCGGCGCTGCCAAAGACGTAGAGGTCTCCACCATCCTCGCTCTTGAGCCGCGCGACTTCCTCCTCGGCGCTCCCGCGCACCAGGCGAGTGTTGTTCCACGTCGCCTCGTCGAGCGTTCGCGAGAACACGACCTTCGGCATGCTGTTCATCAGCTCAGCCGTCCTGCCGCGTGCCGACGACCAGTAGGATGCCATCCCTTCATACGTCACCCGGCCGTACAGGATCGCGCCGGCGGACTCGAGCTGTTGCAGTCCGAGCTCCTCGAGCTCCGGGCCATACACGTGCTCGTGGAAGTCGAGGTCCCATTTCTTCGTGCCCTCGAAATAGCCATCGAGGGTCATGAGGTTCCACATGATGAGTCGACGTGTCATGGTATCACCAGGGCCAAAGAGTTCGGGTTGGAGCGACGGCCGCATCGGCCATCATGGATACGTCGAATCAGCACGTCGGAAATCGACAGGCGCGGCATTCCGAGCGCGCACCTTCCCGGAACACCCGATCGAGCTTCCGCCGCGGCTCTTCACCGCGGCACCACCCCCCAATCGAGGGGCGCGAACCCCTGCGTCGCCTGGCCGCCAATATGCGAGACGTTGGTACCCGTCGCGTCCATCACCCAGGGTGCGGTCTGGCAGGTAGCACGAGTGGAGCCGAACGCGATCTGGGTACCATCCGGCGACCAGACGGGACTGAAGTCGAACATCTCGAACTTGGGTTCCGCGCCAGCCCAGCTCAGCTGCTGAAGCCCACTGCCATCCGGACGCATGACGTAGAAATCCTCCGGATACGCGGCCGTGCCGAGAAGAATCAACCCGCGCGGATCGCTGAGCGGTGGTTCGCTGGTCGCGTCGCTCTTGCAGGCACCGAGCGATAGCGAGCATGTAAATAGTACGCGACAGAGCCGGAAGAATCGCATCTTTCAGTGTTCACAGGTGTCTGCCTGGCTCCGCGAACATTTCCATCATTCCCGCGTCGACGAGCGTGATCGCAACGAAGTAGTGGTGACGGCTGTCGCATGCAGCCATCCGTCCGGGGTCTATCGCGCGCACTGTCGAGAACTTTCGGGCGGGTAGGCATCATATAGTACGACGACACTCCCCAGCATGGCACTGGTCCCCACGACCAGACCTGACCCCGCCGTGCGCGCCTCTCATGTCGATCTCGGCCCCTCTCGTTCGACGTATCAATAGAACCGAGGCCGAGCCGGCCGAAAGCGTCCGGCACCTTGGTTCGTTACCTGGACACCTGGAGACACCACCATGCGATTCCTGTCGATCTACAAGACCGCGGAGACCGGTACTCCCCCGACGCCCGAGGAGATGGCTCGAATGGGACAGCTCATCGAGGAGGCGACGCGCCAGGGTTGGCTGCTCGGCACGGAGGGGTGCTTGCCGAGCGCGACGGGCGCGCGCATCCGGCGCTCCGGTGAGAAGGTGACCGTGGCCGATGGACCATTCACGGAATCGAAGGAGCTGGTGGGCGGCTTCGCGATTCTCCAGGCCGCGTCGAAGGAGGAGGCGATCGAGCTGTGCCGGCTCTTCCTCGACGTGGCCGGCGACGGCGAATGCGAGCTCCGTCAGCTCTACGAGGGCGGCGACGTGCCGTGTGGCCCCGTAGAGGAGGCCGCAATCGAGCGCGTCACGCGATAGCCCCGCAACCGTCAGCCCCGCGAAAGCGGCACCTGTCATCCCCGCGAAAGCGATAGCCGTCATCCCCGCGAAAGCGGGGATCCATGTTAACGGGCTCGAACATGGATCCCCGCTTTCGCGGGGATGACGGTTGAAGCTGCGGGGATGACGGCGATCGCTACCGCGACCCCGGGTTCTTCTTCACCTGCGCATCCATGAGGCGCACGAGCTCCGCGTTGGTGAACGGCTGCCAGCCGTGCGGCTTCATCGGGCGGCCGTACTCGAACACCGCGTCGGCCTTGGGGTTCGTCATCGACCGGAGCGCGTCCTCCATGCGGTACACGGCGAGGTTCAGATAGTAGTTGTCCATGTCACCGACGTAGACGTGAATCTTGCCGGCGAGCAATGGGCCGATGCGCGACCAGTTCTGCTGCAGGTAGTAGGTGAGATCGTAGCCATGGTCGCGCATGTACATCGCGACATCCTTGTCGATGTGTCCCGTCAGCTTGTCCCAGAGCGGCTTCGGATATCCATCGGAGCCCACGGGGCCATACGCCGCATCCCACGCGTTCATCTGCTGTCCGCTCCGCTCGTGCGAGCCGAGCACCGCCTCGAGTCGGCTCATCATCCGCATTGTGAGGAGCGACTGCCCCTCCGGTGTTCGCGACATGAAGCGCTCGGGCACTACCCAGGTCGTCGCCGGACCCACGTTGGGCACGAACGCGCTCGTGTCCTCGTAGATGTTGGTCATCTGGTAATCGCGGAAGTCCACGGGGTCGGGATAGAGCGTCCACGTACCGCCGAAGAAGTCGGGGTGGTGGATCTGGAGCGCGATCGACTCCCAGCCGCCTGTAGACCCGCCGGTGAGAAGCCGCGCGTGTGCCTGCGGGATTAGCCGGAACTTCTTCTCGAGTAGCGGAACGAGCTCGGTGAGCAGCGCGTCCGCGTAAGGTCCGTTGTTGGCCGAGTTCACCGCGTACGAGTCGTCGTAGTACGGCGTCGGATGCTGGAAGGTGATGGCGACCATGCGCGGGAAGTCGTCGCTCATCCACGACTTCGCGAACTCGAAACCGGGTTCGCGTGCCGTGCGCGCGAGGCGGGCGGCGCGCTGCTCGGGCGATTCGCTCTGCGCGGTGTCGGTGTCGAAGCCGAACGGCGCCCTGAGCCCGAAGTGGCCCTGGATGTAGATCGCCGGGTAGTGTCGCCCGGGCTCCTCGTCGAATCCTTTGGGAAGGAGTACCGTCGCACCGATGTAGATGGGCCTCCCCCAGAACGCGCTGAGCAGCTTGCTCTGGATCTTGATGCGCTTGACCCACTTCGTGTCGGCCGGGACCTCGACGGGCGGGAGCACGCGAGTGAGCACGAGCGAGATGGTCGCGTCGCGATCGATGTGCACGCGCTGCACATCGCTGATCAGATTCCCCGGCGCACGATCGAAGCGCTGCCCTTCCCACTGGTCCATGTGCGCCCAGATCACGTGGCCATCGGCACGGTGGAACTCCGTGTACACGTTGAGCAGCGCCTGCGCGTAATAGTCGCCGGGCGGAACGTCGCGGAGACTCTCGAGCGGGAAACCGAGCGTGCTCGCATCGACCGTAGCGGCCTGGCCCGGCGCGAGCGCGCTCACGTCGACGCCGAAGAACGGCACGCTCCCACCGTAGGATCCGGCCTGGAAGCGCGGCTCACGATCGTTGGTTCGTGCGAGGAAGAGGAAGAGTCGCCCCGTCACCGGCGCGGACGCCGCCGACCGATCCAGCACGATCCGCGCGTGCTGTGCGCGCGCCGCGGCCGGTGTGGAGATGATCGGGAGCGATGCCAGCAGCGTGAACGCCGCCAGAGTGGCGAGTGTGCCCGCGGGGCGTGGGCGAATCGTTGTCATCGATGTCGACTCGGAGTGGGAGCGGGGGTTCGGAGCAAGTCGCGCCGAGACGAAGATGGTTGGTCCGGGTCCAACTCGCCAGCGGGGCCCGCGCCTCCCTCGCCGCTCCCATGTCGTTCACGCCCGGCCCTCGATGTGGTCAGACTCCATTGCCGAGGGCAATGGAGTCTGACCACATCGAGGCCGATTCCAGATCTGACCCCCCGCCCCTCACTTCGTGCCGATACCGATGTTGACCGGGTTGGTCAGCCTGGCTGCACGCTTACCGGCAGCGCGCTCGCGGACCGACGTCTCCAGCGCCTGCTTTACCCTGGCCCTCTCCTCGTCCGTCAGATCGAGCATCGCGCCGAGTATGTGCTCGACGATCGGGTTGCTCCACACCAGCCACTCCCAGAGCTCCTCACCGGACTCGTACTCGGTGGTCTCGGTCAGCGTCTCGACTTTGACGTCTCTCAGTCCCGCCGCCGAGAGCTCACTGCGCAGCCGATCGGGATCGGCTAGCTGGAACTCGAGCGGGGGAGGGTCCGTCGGCGGCCCATCGAAATCAGGACGGACAGACCGAACTGCAGCGACGAGGAAACCGAGGAAGTCGATCTCGTGCGGGTCGCCATACGCGTGCACGAGCACCAGAGCGCCCGGCTTGATGACGCGCACCATCTCCCGGATGCCTCGGGGCATATCCGGGAAGAGCATGACACCGAACTGAGATCCGGCCATGTCGAAAGTGCCGTCGTCGATCTGGAGCGCGTGCCCGTCCATCACTCGCGTCTCGATGTCCAGCCCCTCCTCGCGCGCACGCTCCGCGAGAAGCTCGAGCATGCCGGGAGACTGGTCGACCGCCGTGACCCGTGCGCCGAGACGCGCTGCCGGGATGCTCAGTGCACCGCTGCCGGCCCCGACGTCGAGGAAGCGCATCCCCTCACGGAGGCCGGCAATCCGCAGACCTTCGCTGGCGATCCGCATCTGCGTGGGAGTGTTCGTCCTGTCGTAACCCGGCGCGATCTCGTCCCATGCCGCCGCCGGCTCAGACGGTGCCGAGCCAGCTGCGTCCCCGACATCGAGCGAGTGATCGTGCAGTACCTCGGTCGCGCTCTCGTCGATCGTCCGAGCTCGGATCCTGGCCATGGTTGCCTCCTTGCTGGTTCTGCGAAATTGGTCGCGGAAGGAACTTGTCGCAGATTCCAGGGACCGCGCTTCGGAGAAGACACCCAGATCGCTGCACGGACCGATGTGGGTACTTTCCGTCAGGCGGAGTTGGCGCCTTCGGATCAGAGCAGCTTGTGGCTGTACGCGTACGCCGTGGCCGCAGCGCGGGATGGGACGCCGAGCTTGACGAGAATGTTGCTGACGTGTCTATCGACTGTTCGCTCGCTCACGGACAGATCGGCCGCCATCGCCTTGTTGGTCTTCCCCGCTGCGATCTGACGAAGGACCTGAAGCTCGCGGGGCGTCAGGGCGTGCTGATTCACCTGCGTAGCGCGTTTGCGCAGAGTGTCGAGATGAGCAAGATCCGCAGTGGCTCCCAACCGTCCGAACAGCGCTGCAGCCGCTTCGATCTCGAGATCCGCCGACTCTGCATCTCCAAGCTCGCGGGATGCCTGTGCGATCAGCACGCGCACACGCGCAGTCTCGTACGGTGCCTCGGCCTGTCGCCACAGTTCGAATGCATGACGCAGGGCGATCAACGCGTCTCGAGCGCGGCCTTCGGCCAGCTCGACTGCGCCTCGCGCGTGCGCTGCCATCGCCTGTAGCACATCCGTGGAGTATCGCCGAGCGATCTCGTCCAACTCGACGGAAGCAGCGCGAGCTTCCTGCCTGTCGCCGGCGTACATGGCGATCTCGACGAATGCGGGAAGCAGCTTCGCGCGGTGCAGAGGGTCGGTGGCCGCACCCAGTACCAGGCGTATCGCCGTGAAAGCGGCGTCGCTGCGTCCCTGGGCCATCCTCAGCAGCGCGAGTCCCGGCTGCGGCTCCGAGCCCAGGCGGCTCGCATTTCGATATGCTTCCTCGGCCGCCTCGAACTCTCCCCGCAGGCGGTGGATCTCACC
>DATCXR010000464.1:0-12553 GCA_036565685.1 Gemmatimonadaceae bacterium | reverse complement strand
GGGCTGGGCAATTGCCCAGCCCGCTCGACATTAACGACCTGACCCCGTCGGTTTCTTCAGCGCGGCCGCAGCTGCTCTGCGAGCTCGCCGTATCCTCCCTCGGCCGCCTTGTCGGCGGCCGTTTTTCCATCGTCGCTCCTGGCGGCCGGATCCGCGCCGTGAGACAGCAGAACATCCACCATCGGCGAGCGCCCGTGTGCAGCGGCCTGCTGCAACGGCGTCCATCCTCCGTGCTGGCGTACATTCGGGTCCGCACCCGAGCGCAGGAGCGTCTCCACCATCCGCAGCGAAAGCTCGGGCTCCCGGTTCGCGGCGGCGCTGTGCAGCGGGGTCACCTGCATCGCATTCCGCGAAGGCGAGTTGGGATCGGCTCCCTCGTTCAGCAGCAGCTTCAGCACCTCCGGGCGCCCGAAGAACGCGGCGAGCCCGAGTGGCGAGAAGCCGTCAGCGGAGCAGGCATCCACCAGCCCCGGATCGCGCGCCAGCAGTGCGCGCGTGCGAGCCAGATCACCGGCGGCGGCCGCCTCGAAGATGTTCAGCTCCACCCCGCTCGACAGCAGCCGCTCGGCCACGTCGTGCTGGCCGTTGTAGTAGGCCCAGAGCAGCGCCGAGACACCGCTCTCGTTCCGCGCGCTCGCGAGCGTCGAGTCGCCGCGCAGATGCTCATCCACCGCCGCCACGTCTCCACTCCGAACGGCATCGAAGAACTCGGTAGTAGTCGTCATCGCGCACTCTCCTCAGCTTTCCACACCATCGAGCGGTGGATCCGGTTCCATCCGCTCGGGTGGTCGAAGAAGATGAACTCTTCCACCGGCCCGGGATGCATTTTCCGGTACTCGGAGAGGTCCAGCGCAGCCATGGCGAAACCGTCGGGCTCGCGCGCCGCGTTGAGACCGAACATGTCCGCTTCCGCCTCCGCGCTGCGCACGACGGTATTCGCGACCGGAGTGAGCACGAACATGTAAGCGGAGAAGATCGCAGCCAGAAGTGGAAGCCCCGCCACATCCCCCACGCCGCGGATCCCCCATCGCCCGCCCCAGCGCGCAGAGAGTTTCTCGAACGCCCACTGCACGAAGGCGAATCCCAGCACGATGATGATACCGAAGTAGATCACGCCTTTGTAAACGTGGTTCAGGACGTAGTGCCCCATCTCGTGACCGAGCACGGCGCGGATCTCCTCGGGCGTACCGCGATTCATCAGGTTGTCGTTGAGACTTATCCGTACCGTGCCGAACATCCCCGAGACGTTGGCGCTGATCCGCTTGCTCTGCCTGGATGCATCGAAGACGTAGACGTTGTCGGCGGGAATGCCGTTGGCGCGCGCCATCGAGAGGAGCTGGGTCCTGAGCTCACTGTCGGGTAGCGGCTTGTACGTGTTGAAGAGCGGCGCGATGTACACGGGAGCGATGGTGGCACCGACCATCATGAGGGCGATCGCCACCCCCGCTCCCCATATCCACCAGTTGCGTGGCGATCGCCGGATCACCGCGTAGATGATCGTCAGCGCGATGGCGCCGAAGACGATCCCGACGATGAGTCCCACCACCCCATCGCGCATCCACTGGAGGAAGCTCTGATTGGAAAGTCCGTAGCGATGCTCGCGAAAGAATCCCTGATACAGGGTCAGCGGGAAAGTCAGTATCGCGGTGAGGACGATGTACTCCACGGCATAGCTGGCGGTCCGGAGCCAGCGGATGCCGGTGACCCGCTCCGCGAGGTTTCGCATCCGAGCGGAGAGCCCCGTTGCGAGCAGCAGCCAGGCCACGCCGAGGCCATAGAGGAATCCCCAGAGGAGGAGCCAGTAGCCGCCCTCGAAGTACGCATCCGAGCGTGCTCTCGCCTCGGGCGAGAGCCTGGCCATGGACGCTTCGGTGGCGGCCTCCGGGTCGAAGCGCTCGGCATCGATCCAGTCCCTGATGCGAGCGCGATCCGCGCCCGGGGGCGACACCGATGGCGGTGAGGTGGCAGTCGAGGCAGCAGGCGAGTCGCCGCCCTGCGAGAGAAGCGGGGGCGTGGCCGCGACGAAGATGAGCCAGCTGACGAGAAGCAGGGCGGGCTTTCGCAGCATACGGAAGGCTCCATTCGGAAGTGAAGTATGGTGCCGGCAAATGTACGGATTCGGTATCGCACTCTGCCAGAGGTCGCATGCCGCTCGCCGCTGGCGTACGAAACTTCCGGTCGGACTCGGCGTAGGTCACGGTGTCAGCCGCCGGGAAGGCGCCTGCCGTTTGCGGGCGTCCACGAACGGCGTCCGGCGACAGTGGAGCGCCTTGCCAGCCCTTCACCCGACCGACATCATCCCGCGTGCCCTGCCGTGGCATCGGGCTGCCGACAGAGTAGCTGCCGTCGAGCGACAGGCCCTCTCTACAAGCTTGCATCCGCTACACCAGAGGAGATCCCATGCTCCGCCGTCTCGCCCAGTGTTCCGTGGCGGCAATCGCCGCCGTCTCGCTCTTCTTTGCACACGCTCCGGCCCAGCGCGCGGCACCGCCGAGCGACGCTCCCCTTCTCCTCCGCGAGCCGGCGCTCAGCGCCAACCAGATCTGCTTCACCTTCGCCGGTGACGTCTGGCTCGTCCCGCGTGCGGGCGGCGTCGCCCGCCGCCTCACAGCTTCGAGAGGTACGGAGAGCGGGTGCAAATTTTCACCCGACGGCAAGTGGGTGGCCTACACCGGCACAATCGGTGACAATCCCGATGTCTTCGTCATCCCGGCCACGGGCGGTGCGGCCAGGCAGCTGACCTACCACCCCGGTGCGGATCTCGTGCGCGGCTGGACGCCCGACGGCAAGGTCCTGTTCACCTCGTCGCGGCGGAGCTATACGCTCAGCTCCGCCGCGACGGCCCGCCTCTTCGCGCAGGGCGTGAACGAGGTGGCACCCTCCGCGATCGACCTTCCCAACGGTTTCGATGGCTCGCTCAGCTCCGATGGAAAGCGGCTGGCGTACATGCCGATCGCCAACGCGAACGAGATCTGGAAGCGCTATCGCGGCGGTCGCACCACTGGCATCTGGATCGCCCGGCTCGCCGATGCATCCATCGAGCGGATCCCGCGCGACAACTCCACCGACAAGCAGCCGATGTGGGTGGGCGACACGATCTTCTTCCTCTCCGACCGCGACGGCCCGACCACGCTCTACTCGTACGACATTGGGACCAAGCGAGTCGCGAAGCGGATAGACAACAAGGGGCTCGACATCAAGAACGCGTCGGCGGGTCCGGGAGGAATCGTGGTCGAGCAGTTCGGCTCGATCCGGCTCTACGACCTCGCCACCGGCAAGGACACGCCCGTGCAGATCCGGCTCGACGGCGAGCTCACCGGCGCGCGGCCGCACTGGGTCGACGTGAGCGACAAGCTGCAGCACCCCGCACTCTCCCCCACCGGGGTGCGCGCAGCCTTCGAGGCGCGCGGTGAGATAATCACCGTGCCCGCCAAGAAAGGCGACGCTCGCAACATCAGCAACACCACCGGCGTCACCGAGCGCTACCCCACCTGGTCGCCCGACGGTCAGACGCTCGCGTACTTCTCCGACTCCGGCGGCCCCTATCACCTGGAGCTGCGCGGTCAGACGGGGATGGGCCCGTCGCGCCGGATCACTCTCGACGGAGACAGCACTTACTTCTACGCCCCCGTCTGGTCTCCGGACGGGAAGCGCATCGCCTACAGCGACTCGCGCTCCTGGCTCTGGATAGCCGACGTCGCATCGGGGAAGGTCACCAAGGTGGATGCCGACCCGATGGGCGCCGGCTTCAACGACGGAGGGATTCCCGTCACCTGGTCGCCCGACTCTCGCTGGCTCGCCTACTCGCGTTCCATCGCCAACCGGCTGGGGGCGATCTTCGTGTACGATGTGACGAAAGGGAAGTCCACGCAGGTTACCGACGGGATGAGCGATGCGCGCTCGCCCGCCTTCGATGCGAGCGGCAAGTACCTCTACTTCACCGCGAGCACCGACGCGGGCCCCGCGTCGGACTTCAGCATGACCACCTTCGACCACCCGGTCACCCGCAGCCTCTACGCGATCGTGCTGCGCAAGGATCTCCCCTCCCCCATGGCGCCGGAGAGCGACGAGGAGGAGGCGAAGGCCGACAGCGCGGCAAAGAGCGCGGCACGCGCCGCGGCGGGCGACGTGAAGGGCGCCAAGGCCGCGCAGCCGAACAAGGCTGACAGCACGACCAGCGCGCCGGAGGCCGTGCGCATCGACTTCGATGCCATCGATCAGCGCACCGTCTCCCTCCCGGCGCCGCCGAGGGGTTACATCGCGGCGATCGCGGGCAAGGAAGGGATCGTCGTACTGGCCGAGGATCCGCTCGTGCCCGTGGACCTGCAGCAGGGCGGCCCGCCGCAGCTCGCGCTGTACAAGTTCGATCTCGGGAAGCGGAAGACCACCCCGCTCATCGAGGGCGTGAACGATTTCAGCCTCTCGCGCGACGGGCAGAAGCTCCTCTACAAGATGCAGGACAAGTGGGCCATCGCCTCCATCGATGAAGAGATTACCCCGGGCGACAGCGCGATCGAGACCGAGGACATCCAGGTGGCCACGGATCCACGAGCCGAGTGGCGGGAGATGTACCACGAGGCGTTCCGGCTGCAGCGCGCGTTCTTCTACGATCCCGACTACCACGGCCTCGATCTGGGGGCCACCGAGCGCTACTACTCGAAGTGGCTCGACGGTCTGGGGAGCCGTGACGATCTCGATTACCTCTTCGAGGAAATCTTCGGCAACCTCACCGTGGGGCACCTCTTCGTGATCCCGGCGGATGAGGAGTCGTCGAAGATCCCCAAGAACGGCCTTCTCGGTGCGGACTATACGATCGAGAACGGCCGCTGGCGCTTCGCGAAGGTGTACGCCGGCGAGAACTGGAACCCGGGCTTCCTCGCGCCGCTCACCCAGCCGGGTGTGAACGTGCAGGCGGGCGAGTATCTCCTCGCCGTGAACGGCCGTGAGATCACTTCGGCCGACAACGTGGACCAGGCGCTCGCCGGAACCGCCGGCAAATCCGTGGTGCTGCGCGTGGGACCCAACCCCGATGGCAGGGGCGCGCGCGACGTCACCGTGGTGCCGCTCGCCACCGAAACGATGCTGCGCCACCTCGCATGGATAGACCAGAATCGCCGCACGGTGGAGAAGCTTTCCGGTGGAAAGCTGGGTTACATCTACGTGCCCAACACGGCGAACGCCGGCTACACCCGCTTCAACCGCTACTTCTTCGCGCAGCAGGACAAGCAGGGCGCGGTGGTGGACGAGCGCTTCAACGGCGGCGGCAACATCGCCGACTACATGATCCACTACCTGCAGCGCGAGCAGCCGTTCAACTACGTGGCGGCGCGCTACGGTGAGCCGCTCCCCATCCCGGCGGGCGCGATCTACGGGCCGAAAGTGATGCTCATCAACGAGTACGCCGGCTCCGGCGGCGACGAGTTCCCCTGGCTCTTCAAGCGCTTCAAGGTGGGACAGATCGTCGGAACTCGCACGTGGGGCGGGCTCGTGGGAATCGGCGGCTACCCGCCGTTCATGGATGGCGGATTCGTCACCGCTCCGCGCGGCGGACTCTGGGCGCCCGATGAAGGATGGGCCGTCGAGAACAAGGGCGTCGCGCCGGATGTGGAAGTGGAGCTCGACCCGGCAGCCTGGCGCGCCGGGCACGATTCGCAGCTCGAGCGCGCGGTGGCGATCCTCATGAGCGAGCTCCAGAAGTCTCCTCCGGTTCAGGCGAAGGTTCCTCCCTTCCCCACCTGGGCCGCGCCGAGCAACGCCATCATGGACAACAAGCAGCCGTGAACGTTACCCGATGACGACGTCCGCTTCACGATCGTCGGTCGCTCTGTCGATCGCGCTGACCATACTCGCGACACCGCTCTGCGCGCAGAGCGGTGTCGCGAGCGCTCCGGGTCACACCCGACCCATCACCATCTCACGCGCGGTGCGTGCCACCGGGCCCATCGACCTGGACGGACGACTCGACGAGAGAGCGTGGCAATCCGCGCCGGTGACGGATTCGTTCACGCAGATAAATCCGGACGAGGGAAAACCGGCCAGCCAGAAGACGGAAGTGCGAGTGGTCTACGATGACCAGGCGCTGTACGTCGGTGTGCGGCTGCACGACACGGGCCCGATCATCGCGCGGCTCGGTCGGCGCGACATGCCGCTCGGCGATTCCGACTGGTTCGGTCTCATGATAGACAGCTATCACGACCACCGCACCGCGTTCGGCTTCGACGTGAACCCCGCCGGCGTGCGCCGCGACGAGGTGAAGACGATCGACGTGGACGACAACTCGTGGGACGCCGTGTGGAGAGTGGCAACGCGCGTCGATTCCGCTGGGTGGACGGTGGAATACCGCGTCCCCTTCAGTCAGCTCCGCTTCTCCAGCGACAGTGTCCAGACGTGGGGCGTTCAGTTCGAGCGGGTCATCGGCCGGAATCAGGAATACTCCGTCTCGACCTTCATTCCCAAGAGCATCCGCGGCGGCGTACCGCAGTACGGGCACCTGCAGGGGCTGCGCGACATCGCCGCGGGGAAGCGACTCGAGGTTCTCCCGTACGTGGTCAGCAAGGCCGAATACATCGATCCCGGTCTGAACCCCTACCGCGACAAGTCCGAGTACCAGCTCTCCGGCGGGGTCGACCTGCGTTACCGAGTGGCGTCGAACCTCACGCTCAACGCCACGTTCAATCCGGACTTCGGGCAGGTCGAAGTGGATCCCGCGGTGATCAACCTCGGCGTGTACGAAACCTTCTTCGACGAGAAGCGCCCCTTCTTCCTCGAGGGGAGTGAGATCTTCGACTTCGGCGCAGGCGGCACGAGCGGCGGACAACTCTTCTATTCGCGGCGCATCGGTCGCGCCCCATCGCTCTCGCCTGCCACGCAGCTGGCCGACGTGCCTACAACCACCACCATCCTCGGTGCTGGCAAGCTATCGGGGAAGGTGGCCGGCTGGTCGATCGGTGCGCTCACCGCGGTTACCGCGCGCGAAGAGGCCCGCTTTCGCGACGGCGGTGGGGAAGATGAGCGAATGACGGTGGAGCCGCTATCCGGCTACGTGGTCACCCGCGCCCGACGCGAGCTCAATGGCGGCCGATCGCTGGTCGGCGGCACATTCACGGCCGTTAAACGCGACCTGAACACCGACCCGCTGCGCGAGAGCTTCCGCTCGAGCGCGCTGGCCGGCGGCGTGGACTTCAGGCACGAGTGGGCCAACCGGAGCTGGGTGGTGCGCGGCGATGCGGAGTTCAGCAGGATCGCGGGGAGCGCGGCATCGGTCCTCGCGATACAGCGTGCGTCGAACCACTTCTTTCAGCGCCCCGACGCCACGCATCTCGATCTCGACAGCAGCGCCACGTCGCTCTTCGGCTACTCGATGAACGCCGAGGTCACGAAGCAGGCGGGCGAGCATTGGCGTGGGTCGCTCGAAGGGGCGCTCACCAGCCCCGGCTACGAGGTGAACGACCTTGGCTTCTCATATCGCACCGACCGTCGCGACGTGGAGGCGAGCATCAGGTATCTGGAGAACGCGCCGGGTAAGGTGCTGCGCAACTGGTCAGTGACCACGGATGGACGCTTCGAGCGCAACTACGCCAACCAGCCGATCCAGACGCTGGCCACACTCTCGGCGTCGGCGCGGACGCTCGACTACTGGTCACTGCAGCTCCAGCTGCAGCGCTCGTTCGAGGCGGTGGACGACCGCCTCACGCGCGGCGGCCCGCGCGCGATCCGTCCCGCCGCCAACCGCCTCTCCGTCTTCGCCTCCTCCGACGTGCGACAGCCCGTGACAGGAGAGCTCAACTTCTTCGGCGAGCGGAGCGACTTCGGCGGTTCGTCGCGGAACGCCGGGCTCACCCTCGGCCTGAAGACGTCACCGAGGTGGAATCTGAGTGTCGGCCCCACGTTCCTGAAGCTGAAGGCGCCCGCGCAGTACGTCGCTACCATACCCGACGCGTCGTACCAGCCGACCTACGGTGCGCGATACGTGTTCGCGCCGATCGAGCAGACCGAAGTCGGGCTGGAGACCCGTCTGAACGTGACCTTCACGCCCGAGCTCTCCCTCCAGACCTACATCCAGCCGCTCATCTCGAGCGTGGACTACGGCGATGCCATCCAGCTCGTGAGGCCGAATTCGTTCGAGTTCGAACCATACCCGGGAGAGGTCCCCGATCTCGATTTCAATCTGAGATCCTTGCGTGGGAACGCCGTGCTGCGCTGGGAGTGGCGGCCCGGCTCCACTATTTACGTGGCGTGGCAGCAGAGCCGCCAGGACATCGCCGATGTGGGCAACTTCTCCTTCGACCGGGACAGACGAGCGCTCTTTGGCACGCGACCGGACAACATCTTCCTGGTCAAGGTGGACTACTGGCTGAATCCGTAGCGGCCGGCCAGCGCTCAGTGAGTCGTCACGTGCACTTCCGTCCGCATCCACGGGTGGATGCAGCACTGGAAGAGGAGCGTTCCTCCGGCATCGACCTCCTCGCTGTACGTGCCTCCCGGCTCCACGAAGTCGTCCGGATCCAGCTGCGTGCACTCCGGTGCGACGGTCGGATTCCCCGATAGCTGGTTGAGGACCGGGACTATCCCTCCGCCGAACACTGCCACGCGTGTGAACGTGTGCTCTTCCCCGCCCCGATTCGTGGCGATGATCATCTGGCCCAGCCGTGCCTGCACGGTAGGTGACGCGAAGTGCCATGCACCAGCCATCTGATTGCGCTGGAGCTGGGCGATGAACTTGTCGAAAGTGACGCCTCCCTGGCGCGTGCACGACCCTGGCCCCAGCACGGCGTTGAAAGTGGCAGGGTCGCACGCGTCCATCATACTGACGAAGCGGACGGCGAGTCCGGTAGCGGCTGCATCGACCCGGTCCGCGCTCTGTGTGCGCGCTGGCGCGTCGGCTGGTCGAGTGGGCTCGCTACAGGCGGCCAAGCAGAGCGGAACGACGAGCGCCGCTGTTCGGGTGAGGAAGGCCATGGCAAACCTCCTTGCAGCAGAAGGGTCGTGCCCACCGCGGCCGCGGTGGGCCACCCGAAAATAGGTGCGCAGCCATGACGCGAATACGATTCTGGGGCGAACGGCAAACAGCACGTGGCGAAGTGCAGCCGCACTCTCGCTACGTCCACCCCTCTCGCTCGATGAGCCGGGTGATGTGCGCCAGATGGTGCTCCGAGTGCCAGCCGTACATCGCGAGCATCTGATCGAGCGTGAACACTCGCCCGTGCTCGGGGTGGCGCAGGGTGCGCGCGAAGTGTTCGTCGCCGAGCGAGTGCAGGAGCGCGACCCAGCGTAGGTGCAGCGCCTCGAGCAGACCGAGCGACACCTCGGGCTCGCACGCCTCGGTGTCGGCGAGCTCGGCCCACGCGGCTTCGTCGTACGGCTTGATGGTGGGCTCGTCTTCGGTGAGCGCCAGCTTGAAGCGCGTGTAAGCGTTCACGTGGCTGTCGGGGATGTGATGGACGAGTTGATGGACTGTCCAGCCACCCGGACGATACGGAGTCTGCCAGCGCTCCGGCGTGAACGCGGCGACCGCCGAGCGGAGTCGGCGCGGCAGTTTCTCAATGCTGGAGATGTGTCGCTCGCGCTCGGCGGCGGTGAGTGTCGCGTCTGTCGTGGGCATCCGGCCGATCGGGTAGCGGAGCTCGTCGGTATCGCTCATTGGACGGCCACCCCATAGCTGTCGCGCAGGATCTTCAGGTGATGCGCCACGTGGCCGGCGGCGATGTAGACGAGCGCTCGCGCGCTCACCGAGGCCTCGTTGGCGACGCCGATGCGCGACAGCTCTTCCGGCGACAGCCCTTCGACCAGCCGGATGGTGGCGGTCCGCACGCTGATGAACTCCTCGAGCAGCTCGGCGAGCGGGCGCTGGTCGGAGCGCGCTGCCTCCACGTACGCGTTCTGGTCGAAGCCGGCGAGCGGCGTCGCGTCACCCCTTCCGATCCGGAAGAGCCTGTACGAGAAGACGCGCTCCGTATCGGCGAGGTGTCCCAGCACTTCCTTGATGCTCCACTTTCCCGGCGCATAGCGCGCGAGCGCCTGCTCTTCCGTTAGCGTGGAGCAAATCTGACGTAGTGTGTCGCGCTGACTGTCGAGAAGCTCGAGGGGATCGTGCTCCCGGGCGAAGGCGACGTAGCCGGAGTAGAAGGGCGCGTACTCGTCGGCGCCCGGCGGGGCAATGCGCTGGCGGCTCATTGTTCGATTCTTGATCGGGGTATGGAGTCCATTCAAGGATGCCTGGCGTGAGCCGCCTCGCGGCCCACACCATTCGAATCGGCACTGACGATGGCCGGTTCCCGATGCTCGCACAACCATCCGAGCCGCGGAAGGTAGAGTGTGGGCCCAGTACCCGACTCCCCTGTCAGCCCCGCTCGAAGAAGGTCACCTCGGCGTGCCGCACCGCAGGCTCGCGCTCCAGGAGGAAGTCGTCGTCTTCGGGATAGTAGCGTGCGGCCTCGAAGTGCTCGCCCGCGAAGCGCTTGATCGCCTCCATGGAGTCCCACACCGTGGTCAGGAGGAAGTGCGCCACATCGCCTTCGACCCAGCGTTCCACGAGTACGGCAAGGTTTCCCGGCGTGGCGCGATAGTCGGCGAGGCCAGTGCGCAGGAGGTATTCGTGGTACGCGTCGGCCTTTTCCGCGGGAACTCTGCCGTGCCACTTGCGTGATATCATGAGTTCCCTCCCGCGAAGATATGCTCCAGGAGCGCCGCGAGGTGCCTCGCACAGACACCGCCAGGGTCCAGCCCCGGGTCGTAGATGGTGAGCTCCAGCCCGAGCGCCTTCGGGTGATGGACGAGCGGCACGAGCAGCTCGGCTACTGTATCGAGCGAGAGACCGCCGGGATCGGGCGAGTCGACGGCCGGCATCACCGTCGAGTCGAGCACGTCGGCGTCGAGATGGATCCAGAAGCCGGCCAGGCCGGGTCGCGTGAGGCGCTCCAGCGCGGCCAACGCTACCGGGCTGCCGCCGCGCCGATTCACCTCGTCGGCCGTCACGTCGAGAATGCCCAGCTCGGCCAGCGCCGCATTCCCGTACAACGCCTCGCTCTCGTCGCGCCGTCCGAGGAGTGCCACGTCGCGGGCGCGCACGAGCGGCTCGTCTCCGCCGAGGCGTGCCAGCGGTGAATCTCCGCGTCCCACTGCGAGCGCGAGACACATGCTCGCCACCGAGCCGGTGACCGACTCGGAGGGTGTGGCGAAGTCCGCATGGCCGTCCACGTAGGCGAGTCCGACATCGCCGCGCGAACCCTCCCGCACCCCGAGCAGTGCGCCTAACACTATGCTGCACTCGCCGCCCACGAGGAGGACGAACTCCCCGACCGCTGTCGCGGCCGCGATCCGCCTGGCGAGCTCGCGAGAGTAGCTCTCCACGCCAGCCACGTTGCGCGCCCCGCCCGGCGGGCGGTCGAAGTCCACGTACGGCGGTGGGAGCACGTCGCCGATATCGGCGGCGCTCACGCGGCGGGGCAGCTGGAGCTCACGGAAGAGCGCGGGCGCGCGGTAGATCTCTCTCACGAGCCCGCTCTCGTCGTACGGCCGTATCCCGATGCTGGATGGCGCGCCGACGAGCGCGACTCCTCGGCTGGAGACACCCATTTATCGCCTCACCTTCAAAAGTCTTTTTGATGGTAATAGCCGTCCTCATACCGGTCAACCCTGTTACGGTGGTGGTAGCGCCCGGGGCTCGCTAGCTTTCGCTGCATGGGCATGCATAGTTGGGAGCTCGTTGGCGGAGACCCCGCGCTCGATCTCCTCAACACGATTCACGACTATACCGAGGAGCCGCGGCGCGACTCGCTCGGATCGTTCGAGGAGGCGTTGCGCTGGGGCGTAGCCTCGGGAGTGCTCACCCCCGCCGAGTCGCGTCGCGCCGCCGCGCTCGACGATGGTGACGAGCTATCGCGGCTCGTGGAACTGCGCGGGGTACTGCAGCGTGTGTCGAGCGCGATGATCGCACGGCGCGCCCCGTCGCCCGCCGATCTCGGCGCGCTCTCGCGCATCGCTGCCGAAGCGGCCGGCGTGACACGCCTCCGTCGTACCGGCAGCGGGGTGCTGCGACGCACGATCGGGGCGAGCGATGCCGGAGCGGCCGTGCTCCGCCTGCGCATCGCGGATGCCGCCATCGCGCTCCTCACGGGCGAACGTGCCGGACTGGTGAAGTCGTGCCCGGCGTGCGGCTGGTTTTTCGTGGATGCAACCAAGAACCGGAGCCGCCGCTGGTGCAGCATGTCGACCTGCGGCGCCAGCGCGAAGTCGCGGCGCTACTACCGGAAGAGCAGGGCTCGCCGGTCGCGCGGCTGAGAATCCGCGGAGGCCGGAGGCGCCTTCACAGCGCGGTCAGACGCCGACGTCGGTCATCATGCGCGAGTCCAGACGCCGCATCATGCTCGTGAATACCGGCGCGATCTCGCCGTCGAACTCCGTGCCCGAGCGCTCCCCGATGTACTCCAGCGCGCGCTCGATCTCCCACGCGGCGCGATAGGGTCGGTCGGTGCACAGCGCGTCGAACACGTCGCACACGTGCACTACGCGGCTCGCGTAGTGGCAGTCGCGCCGGAAGCGCAGCTGCGGGTAG
>DATCXR010000461.1:0-2863 GCA_036565685.1 Gemmatimonadaceae bacterium | reverse complement strand
GGAAACAGGAACGGCCCCGGTGGAGAGATCTCTCCACCGGGGCCGTTCCTGTTTCCTGTTTCCTGTTTCCTTTCCCCTCTCTCCCTCTACTCGTAACTCCCCACCACCTTCGGCAGGTATTCATCCATCGGCGTGTAGTCGCAGCCGAGGGCGGAGGCGGCTTGGGCGCCGTCGACGGAGAGGCCTTCGGAAATGAAGCGCGCTTCGTCCATCGGGAGAGAGGGGCGGCGGCGCTCGATGCGCGCGATAGGGGTGCCTACGGCAGCCATGGCCATCGCGGCCGCGCGGGGGAGAGGGAGCGGACGCGCGCGTGATGCACCGGCGAGCCGGGAGATCGTGGAGAGGAGCGCGCGCTGCGAGGTGGCGGTGCCGCTGAACGTGTAGCTCTCGCCGCACCCGCCGCGCTCGGCGGCATGCACCAGCGCGCGAGCGGCGTCGTCTACCCAGATCCAGCCGATCGGCGCGCGCGAAGCGAAGCGCCGGCGTCCCGCGAGACGCTCGGCCACCAGCCGGCCGGCCCAACCTGGATCGTTGGGCGCGAGAACTATCGAGGGACGCGCCACCACCACTTCCATCCCCTTCGCGATGTAGCGGAGCGCAATCTCCTCGGCGGTTTGCATCGAGCGGGCGAACGCCGTGTTGGCGGGGCGCGAACGATGTCCGCCATTCCCGTTCCCCTTCCCGTCGGCGTGCGGCTGGCGGGAACCGTTCCTGGCGACGGCTGGAGCGTCACCCGTCGCGAGAGCCGAGGAGCAGAAGACCACCCGGCGTACGTCGGCCACGAGCGCGGAGGTCATCACCGCCTCGGTGCCACGGATGTTGACGCTGAGATAGGTGCTCGAGTCGGCAGCCCAGAAATCGAAGAAGTGCGCGAGGTGGAAGACCAGGTCGCACCCCTCCATCACGCCGATGAGCGACGACGGACGGAGGAGGTCTTCGATCACCGGCTCCGCGCCGAGATCGCGCAGCACGGCGATTCCGGCGCTGCGCCGAATCTGGCCAGCTACCTCGTGCCCCTCGCCGACGAGGATGCGCGTGAGCGACTGGCCGAGTGGGCTCGCGGCCCCAGTGATGAAAATGCGCATTCCGATCGACCTCCTCGGCTTGCGGTGAGTCTCAGGGCTTGCCGAAGGTCGGCGGCGGGAGCTCGACCTTGCGGCTCAACGAATCCAGCTTCACATCCACGCCCGCCATCACCTTGGTACCCAGCCGCTCCATCGTACGCGTCATGCGGCGCGCCTGCAAGCGGGACGGGATGCGCGGATCACGTCGCGATTTAGGCGTGCTCTGATCCCAGTCCGGTATGCTCGGCGTGGACCGCCGGTGCGCGACGGGCGGTGGGGAGGCCACCTGCGCGGCTGGGTCGACCGCGCCGGTTGGCTGGATCGACCCCGCCTGCGGCTCCTCGATCACTCCGCGCGACGACTGCTGCAAAGTAGCGAGTGATTCCTCCTGCGCGCCGCCCGCGCCGCGTCCCAGGACGAAGCCGGCTCCGCCAGCTCCCAGCAGCGCGAACGCCGCGATCCCCAGGAACCAGCGCGCGCCCCGTCGCTTCAGGAACGGCGGGAATGCCTCGGCGAAGGAGCGCGGACTCTCCACCGCGCTCGCGGCGCGCTCCGTCTCCTCCTCGGGAACGATGACGGCCGGGATGTACTCGAGCGGCGACGGAGCAGCGTTCTCCGCCGCATCTTCTTCCGCGACCACCTGCTCCGTCTCGGACACGGGCTCGGGTTCCTGCTCGTATTTCTGCTCGGGTTCCTGCTCGTATTTCTGCTCGGGTTCCTTCTCTTGAATCTGCGCCGGCTCCCGTTCGGGCGCCGGCGACGCGGCTCTCGTCTCCGGCTGCTGCTGCTCGGCTACCGGCGCGGGCGAGCGCTCCAGGGTGCTCGGTTCGCGATGTCCACCGGAGCGTTCCCTGACCTCGCGCGCACGCTCGCGCAACGACTTCTCCTCACTTGCCAGGTTCGCGAGCTCGGACTCCATCGACGTGTCGCTCGCTCCATCGTGCGCCCTCTCATCACCAGATGCGGTGCGCGCGCCGCCGAGTATCCGCTCCGCGTCGGCGAGTGAGCGCATCCGCTTGGCGCGCCCAGCACAGAAGTAGGCAACCAGCTCGAGACTCACCGCTATCGCCGGATCGTCGGGCGCGAGCGCGCGCTCGCGGATGGTGAGAGCGCGGCGGGCCATCGCTTCGGCTTCGTCGTGACGGCCCGCCATGGATCGTACGCGCGAGAGCGCGGTGAGGATCGCGGCGACATCGGTGTGATCGGAGCCGAGGGTGCGCTCCTTGATCTCGAGGAGCCGCGTGAGGAGCGGCTCGGCGCGGAGATGATCGCCGCTCTTGAAATAGACGCGCGAGAGGTTGTAGAGCGCGAGAGCCAGATCGGCGTGGTCGGGCGCGAGCTGCTGCTCCGCTATCGAAAGAGCACGTTCGTAGAGAGCACGCGCCTCGGCGAGGTGGCCGTACGCGTAGTGCAGCGCCCCCAGATCGTTGAGCCCCTGCACTACACCATAGTGATCGGGGCCGAGCGCTTCTTCACGAACGGCCAGCGCACGTTCGAGAAAGCCCTGGGCCTTCTCACGCTCGCCCTGTCGGTGTTTCAGCTTGCCGAGTATACCCAGACTCGATGCCACCCGCAGATCGGCCGGTCCGAGTGTGAGCGCCTCCTTCACGGCGGCGAGGAGCGACTGCTCCGCTTCGGCGTAGTTGCCCTGGCTGACGTAGTGTCGGCCCTGGTCCACGTGGCGCTGCCAGCGCGTCTCTGTCGATTCCACTTTTCCGGTCCTGTTGTGTGCTCTCAACAGAGAGACGCTGTCCCGGCCATAGGGTAACAGCGGACGTAAAGAAATGTGCTGTTGCACC
>DATCXR010000454.1:0-16858 GCA_036565685.1 Gemmatimonadaceae bacterium | reverse complement strand
CGCATCGCGCACCGCCTTCTCCACGAGCGCCAGGTGCGCGCTGCCCGGGATCGGGGTGCCCAGCGGCGCGAGCGCGTCGAGCGAGTCGAGCGCCGCGGGCTCCACGGCGGACCCGTCTCCGTCCATGGTGCGCGCGAGGAGCGCCCACGCGACGGCATGCCGCGTGGAATCGTCCAGCCGCGGATCACGCAGCGCGTAGTCTATCAGTCGGAAAGGAGAGCCGAGCCCCAGCCGGTGGCGCTCGAGGTAGCCGAGCGCGATCGCGGTGGATGGCGTCACGGACGCCGGGGCAGTGTCGCGTGCCCCGGAGATAAGCGCGGTAGCGTAGGCGCGCCCCTCACGCAGCTCGCCGGCGATCTCCGGGCCCACGGACATACGCTCGCATGACGATGCGAGTATGACCAGCACCAGCAGCGGTGCGAGCGTGCGTACGCGTAGGAGTCTCATCCTGTATAGAAATACCCGTATCGAGCGGCGATGTTGCCGGGGACGTTAGAGATACGGAAGCGAAGAGGCGGAGTCCAGTCGCCACCACTGAGCAGACGAACGACTCCCGCACGGAGTCAAAGCGGGCCGCCATCTTCGAGAAATGGCGGTCCGCTTCGACTCGCGATTCGAGTCAGGCGCCCCTACCCAGAACCACCCGGAGGAGCTGAGCCGCGACCATCGCCGCGAGTGAGGCGGCTCGCAGCATCCTCGCGCTCCCCAGCGTCCAGGGGATTCGCGAATAGCGCGGCGCGAGGAAGGCGCTCAGATCGCGCGCGTGCCGCCAGCGGCCCGAGGAGCTCTTCGCGAGACAGCGCTCGATGGCGACTGCCAGATCTCGCGGAACTCCCGGCACCGCGCCGTGCAGCCGCGGTACCCGGCCGGTCATGTGCCCGGCCGCGATCTCGGCGAAGCTCCGCCCGCGCACCGGGAGCGCCCCGGTGAGCATCAGGTAGCCGAGCACCCCGAGGCCATACAGGTCGCTGCGGCCGTCGATGTCCAGCTCACCCGCCGCCTGCTCGGGCGACATGAAGTGGGGAGTGCCGAAGGCGCGGTGCACTTCGCCCGGCTGGGGCTCCCAGGAAGGACGCATAGCCACACTGAAGTCGGCGAGCATCACGCGCCCCGTGCGCTCGAGGAGCACGTTCTCGGGCTTGAGGTCGCGATGCACCACGCCCTCGGCGTGCGCGTAGTCCAGCGCCGCCGCGAGCTCCACGATGATCCGGCGAGTCTCCTCCGCGCTCAGCCGCTGCTCCCTGCGGAGCCGGTCGCCCAACGATTCACCGTCCACGTACTGCATGACGATGTAGGAGAGACTCTCGGTCTCACCGAAGGTGTAGACCGGAACGATGTTCGGGTGGGTGAGCTGCGCGGCCATCCGCGCCTCGCGCCTGAAGCGCTCACGTCCTTCTTCGCTGGAGCGGGTATCTCCGGCGAGAACTTTCAGGGCCACCACCCGGTGGAGCGCGAGGTCGCGGGCCAGGTAGACCGCGCCCATCCCGCCGCGCCCAAGCAGTCGCACCACCTGGTAGTGCGCACCCAGCTCGAGCTCGATGAGCGCGCGCTCGTCGGTGGTTGATGCCTGCCCTGGAAACTCCGTTGCCCGCATACTTCCCCGCCCTCATTCCCTGGGTGACCGCGCGCACCGCTGGTATCCGGTGCTCTCGTCGTTATGGATTTAGATACCGCGTGAGCGCAAAGCGTTGCCTCATTTGCAAAGGAAGGAGCGGGCCAGCGGCTCGAAAAGTGGAGTCGCCTGTGCCGTAACGACTTATCGCACGACGTGCCCACCGATCGACGACGTATACCGTCCGCTTGTGGGACGCGGTGACCGACTCCGGACAGTCGATACGGCTGGAGGAGGAGTAGAAGTGCGAAACGCGGCGGGCATCGTCACCCGCCGCGCTCCCGGTCCGCGACCGCTTCTCCATTCTGCGGCGCTCAGTGCGCGGAGCCGCCGCTGCGAGCACCCCTGTGCGCGCCACGCGCGTCGCGCATCCTGCTCTGCAGCTGGTCAGCGTTCTTGTCGAAGGTGGACTGCTGCGCGGGCGTCAGAACCCCGCGGATTTCGCTCATCTCCCGCTTGCGCAGCGTCATCATCTTCTCACGGGAGGCCGACATACCCTCACGCGCCTCCTTGATCTTGACGCTGTCGCCGCTCTGACGAGCCGCACGGGCGTTTTTCATTGCCGGTCCCATCTGCTCACGCAGCGACTTCGATTCGCTACGGTACTTGGAGCGGATGGAGTCCACTCTCGCCTTCTGAGCGCTGCTGAGGTCGATCCCCTTGAACAGCGCCTTGTCGCCGCGCTCCATCCGGCCGCTGCGCATCTGGCTGCGGTTGTGGTGTCTCGCGATGGCGGCCGTGTCCGACTTCGTAGCGGAGCTGGCCGCCTGAGCGTTGGTCGCTGCCGCAGTACCGGCGCAGAGCGCCAGCCCGAGAGCAATCGTGTAAAAGCGCGACATTCGATGCCTCCTGATCGTTTTGGGGCCCGCCTGACTAGCGGGCTCCGGTGATGCGGTTGACGGTCAGGATCCGGGAATGTTAAGGGGGAATTTCCGGATGGGCTGCTGGTGCATCGCGTGGTCCCGATCCTCGAGACGCCGCGCGCCTAGAGCACCGATGCCAGCGCTTCGGCAGGGATGTCGTGCCCGCCCTCGTAGTTGACATGGCGGGCGGTGATACCGTGCTGGGCGAGGCGGGACTGTTGCTCGGTGAGGGAGGCGGTACCGAGGTGTGGGTCGGAGTCGCCGGCCACGACGACGAGCTCGAGGGCGCGGAGGACGGAAGCATGCGCTTCGAGATCCAGATCGGGCGGTACCAGACCGCCCCAGAGAATCAGTCGGTCGGCGCGTACCGAGCCGCGCGCCACCCAGCGGCAGGCAGTGGCGACACCCTGCGAGAAGCCAAGAACCGTTACCCGCGCGCGCTCGCTCGAAAGGAGCTGGGAGAGCTGCGCGTGGAGCGCGTCCAGGAATCTGATATAGTCATCGATCTCCGAGAGGCGGTCCTCGCGCGTCATCCACGACGCGCCCACCGGGGAGTGCGCGTGCGTGCGGCCGGGACGCTCGAGGTAGAAGCGCGAGAGCGCTTCGGGTGCCACGATCAGCCGGTTTCCGTCGTCCAGCGAAGTGAAGCGGCGGAGGAAGCGCGCGGCGAGCTGACCGTAGCCGTGGCAGACGTACCAGAGCTCGCGCGGCTGGCCGAGTGGATCGCCAAGTGTACAGTACCGTGCGGTGCGCGACACGGGGATGTGATGCTCGCGTATGCTTTCCATCGGGTGCTCGGTCGTAGTGGTTCGTCCGGCGGTTGGCTCAGCGGAATCTCACGAATGGCACGAAGGCGCCCGCGATGGAAGTACTCCATCGAAGCTCGCGAGCACCAGCCCCTCCGGCCGTCACCACGCCGTACGACGCGACTCGGCCTTTGGCGGCACGCAGCTCGAGTCCGCCGCGGACATCAGCTGCTCCGGATCCGATATCTCGGGAACGTCGAGCGATCCGCCATTGGGCAGCACCACGAATTCCGGGCGGCAGCGCGCGGGGAGCTCGGCTATCGTCGCATCGAGCGAGTCCACCGCCTCGTGTGGGCCGTCGTCACCCAGCTCGAAGGTGCCCCAGTGGATGGGGATGCTCGTAGCGGCGTGCAGTAGCTGCGCGGCGTGCACGGCGTCGGCGGGCGACTGGTGCTTGCGGTGCATGTACCAGCGCGGAATGAAGGGCGCGATGGGAAGGATCGCGAGGCGGAAGCGGGCATAGCGACGGTGGATGAGGTCATAGAATTTCCCCCACCCCGTGTCGCCCGCGAAGAACACGGTGTCGCTACGCCCTTCGATCACGAAACCCGCCCAGAGCCGCAGACAGTGATCGGTGAGCGTGCGCCCCGACCAATGCTGCGTAGGCACCGCTCGTATGCGCACCCCATCCGCCACCTCCGCGTCCTGCCACCAGTCTATCTCCTGGGTGCCGCCGATCCCGGCCGAACGAAGGAGCTCGCCGTTCCCCAGGCCGGTCACGATCTTCGGGTGGAACGCGCGCGCCAGACGTTGAAGTGTGGGAATGTCGAAGTGGTCGTAGTGATCGTGGCTCAGCAGCACCACGTCTATCGGAGGGAGATCCTCGAAGCGGACTCCCGGCGGTCTGAAGCGGCGCTGGCCGAGCCACGGTGCGGGCCCCACGCGCTCGGAGAAGACCGGATCGGTGAGGATGTTGAGGCTGTCCATCTGGATCAGCACGGTCGCGTGGTTCACGAACGTCACGCGCACATTGCGGCCACTCACTCTGCGCGGCGGGGGTGGAGCTGGCGGAGCGTCTGCGCGGTGCCACTCTCCGCGACCGCGCGCGAACTGCCAGGCGATGACATCCTGCACCGCCTGCTCCTGGAACGGCTGAATGTTGTGGAAGTGCTGCCCATCGAAGTGGTCGGTGAGCGGCCCGCGGTATCCGGCAAGCGGTACCGTGGCGCAACCGAGGATGAGCAGCGCGATCAGGCCGTGAGGGAGAGCCCGCCGGGCGACCTCACCGACCGCCCGTCGGGGACTCATCTATCAGTTCATGCTTCAGTTCATGCTGCTGCGTGCCGCGCGCTCGCGCTCGCCGCGTAGATGTCGGCGCGCGTGCACGGGATCTCCACGTGGCCATGCTCATCCGGGCGGCCGAGGAGTACCTGAGCGAGACTCAGCTTCCCGCTGGCGAAAGCGTACGCCGACGCTGCCATGTAGAGCCGCCAGACGCGATACGCCTGAGCGCCGACGAGCTTCTCCGCCGCGCCGCGAGCCGCTTCGAGGCGGCGCACCCACTGGCGCAGCGTGAGCGCGTAGTGGTCGCGCAGCGTTTCGACGTCGCGCGTCTCGAGTCCCGCGCCCTCCGCGTCGCGCACCGCTTCGTCGAGCGGCACCAGCTCACCGTCGGGGAAAACGTAGCGGTCTATGAACTTCCCCTGGCGCCATAGAAGGCGGCGCACCCAGCGTCGCAGACCTTCATCACCGTCGCGCGCACGCACGATCCCGTGGTTCAGGAAGAGCCCTCCCGGCTTCGTGAGACGCGCCGCCTGGCGAAAGTAGGTGGGGAGCTCGGCGCGTCCCACGTGCTCGAACATCCCGACACTCACCACCTTGTCGAAGGTCGTACCCGGCGGAAAGTCGCGGTAATCGCGCACCTCCACGCGGCAGCGGCGCTCGAGGCCGTCGGCGCGGAGCTTCTCGCGCGCCAACGCGGCCTGACGCTCGCTCAGCGTTATCCCCAGCGCCTCGACGCCGTAGTTGGCGGCCGCGTGGCGGATTAGACCGCCCCAGCCACACCCGATGTCGAGGAGCCGCTCGCCGGGCACGAGCCGGAGCTTGCGGCAGAGATGGTCGAGCTTCGCCCTCTGCGCCGCGTCGATGTCCTCGCTTCCATCCGGGAAGTAGGCGCAGGAGTAGACCAGCGACCTATCGAGCCAGAGCGAGTAGAAGTCATTACCTACGTCGTAGTGCGAGCGGACCGCCTCCTGGTCGCGCTTGGGCGAGTGCTTGTGGCCGATGAGTCGGAGGTGCTCGCGCCGTCGGTGCGGCTCGTCGTGCTCGGCGTCGTGATCGCGCGGAAGGCGAGTGGCGCACGTCACCATCCGAGCGATCTCGCGCGGCGTCGCCAGCCGCGCGCGCAGCTCCTCGGCCAGCCCGGCAGCGGCCTCCATGTCGCCCTCGATGTCGATGTCGCCGCGCACGTAAGCTTCGCCAAAGCGCAGCTCGGATGGAGGGATCAGCATCCGCCTCAGACCACCGCTCGAGCGGATCACCAGCGTGAACGATGGCTTCGCCACCGCTCCCTGCTGGGTGCTCAAGGTTCTGGGAGGAGCTGGCTGCTCCTCGCTTCCATCCCAGTAGCGTACGGTGCAGTTCCGCGAGACGAGCGGTCCGAGGAGCAGCTCCATGGCCGCGCGCGCGTGGTGCAGCGCGGCACCGTCCGAGTGATGGGCACGGTTATGCGTCGTGCCCGACGTGGGAATGCATTCCCTGTCTGCCGACATGCTGACTTTCCTCTGACTGTGTCGATCATCAAGAGCTAGCAGCAAGCACCGGACCAGCACGCTCCGGCGCGGTACGCAGCCGCCTGACACGACCGATCGCGGCCAACGGAGCCCGTGAGCGTGCTACGGTAGCGCGAAAACGGACACCGCTGTACCTTGAGCACTGCTGCCTCGTCATACCTGTGTAGCCCGCGGCGCCGCAGCCGCATCGCTCTGCCGCTCAGCCATACCAGCATGCGTACGTCTTCTTCAGCTCAGCCCTTCCTCCCGGCGCGCTCGTCGTCTCGTCGCGCGCCCGCCCTTGCCACGCTCGGCTCCACTGTCGGAACGCTCGGCGCACTGTCGGTCACACTGCTCATCATCTTCGGTTCGATGAGCAGCTCCGCGTCGGCGCAGTCGCTCCGCGGCTCGCACCGGGCCGTGAACAAGCCCTACCACTATGCGACACTCCACGACCTTCCGTTCTCGCGCACATCGCGCGATGTGAAGCGCCGCCTGCACGAGGGATATCTCGTGCGCCTCGGTGCGAGCCCGGACTACGTGACGCACGACGTGAGCTTCCCTTACGTCACCCGCACCACGCTCACTTTCGTGCGACGGCTCGCCGCGCAGTATCACCGCGGCTGCGGCGAGAAGCTCGTGATCACGAGCGCCGTTCGCCCCGAGTCCATGCAGCCCTCCAACAGCTCCGAGTACTCGGTGCACCCGGCGGGCATCGCGGTCGATTTCCGCAAGCCGCGCAGCGGCAGCTGCCTCAGATGGCTCCGCCCCAACCTTCTCATCATCGAGAAGCGCGGCGACATCGAGGCCACCGAGGAGCACCACCCAGCGCACTTCCACGTCGTGGTGATCCCGGAATCGTACAAGGAGTATCTGGCGGCGCGCTGAGCGCGGCCTGAGCGCCCGTTGGGGAGGGTCGCTCTCGAGTGAAAACCGCTGCGCCGGACCGCGCCCGGCAGGCGGGCTCTGGCGGAAGGCTACGGAAATAGTATGTTTCTGAAAGTCACCGCCGCCGGAAGCAGAGGTCATGACTCGATTACTGGTGATCGACGACGATCACGTTCTGACCAATCGCGTATCCGCCGCGCTACGTTGGCGCGGCCACGAGGTGGTCGAGGCAGATACAGCGGACGAGGGGCGCGCGCTCGCCCTCGAACAGCGTCCACGCCCCGACCTCGTCATGCTGAGCGTCGCGCTCTCTCTCAGGACGAACCCTCCCCTCCTCCCCGCCATCCGCCGGGGCGGATACAGCGGGCCCATTCTCGTCTGGCACTCCAGTAGGGAGGAGGCCGATATAACCCGCTCCTTCCGCAGCGGGGCAGATCAGTACATCACCATGCCGTTCGGCATGGGGGAGATCTCCGCGCGCGTGGCTGCGTCGCTCGCGCGCACCGCACGCCGTAGCGAGGCGAAAGGCCTCCTCCCCATCCTGGCGGCTCCCGCCGTGAGGAAGAGGTACGCGTTCGGAGGCGTCGAGGTGGATCTGGTGGCCCGCGAGGTGTACCGGCGCGGCGAAGCTGTCAGCCTCTCGCCACTCGAGTTCGAGCTCCTCGTAGCGCTGCTTCGCCGCGAGGGCGCGGCAACTCCGCGCGGCGATCTGCTTCGCGAGGTGTGGAAATACGGACCCGGCGTCATGAGCCGGACGCTCGACACCCACATCCTCAATCTGCGCACGAAGCTCGAGGATGAGCCGGGCACACCGCGCCATATCCTCACCGTCAGGAAGATCGGTTACCGACTCGACCGCTGAGCTGGAGCAGCAGCAGAGTACGGCGACGCGCTGGCGGCGTCACTCCTGACTCGGTACTATGTGGAAGGGAGAGCGGCGCGACCACGGACACGGGGGCGTGCCCGGCAGCGCCCTCGCACGCCTTTCCGGAGGTGACCATGCTTCAGCTTCGAAGTGTGCTTGCTGCATCAGCCATGGCCCTTGCCGCGAGCGCGTGCGCGCGACCGGCGCAGACCAGTCGGTACCAGCCCGTTGCCGACGAAGGCGTCGCATCCGAAGGCGGGCACACGGTGATCGGGCGCGAAGCCCTCGGTCGCAGCGACGTGCCCGTCCTCGATCTGCTGCGCTACCGGGTGCCGGGGATGAAGGTCAGCCCCACCAACGATTGCCCGGAGGTCATCCTGCGTGGCAAATCCACCTTCGTCACCAACTCGAGCGCGGCGATCTACGTGGATGGCGAACGGGCCGCCAACACGTGCATCCTCTCGATGCTCTCGACGTTCCACGTGGCGAGAGTCGAGGTGTACCCCGGCGGTGTGCCGCCGAGAGGCTACCTCGCCGATCCGTACGGCGTGATCCTCATCTTCTCGATGAAGGGCACGGAACCCGAGTAGCGAGCCGCGCACGCCCGTGATGATGGCGGCTGCATGCCCGCGCGGACACAAAGAAGAAGCCCTCCGAGAGCTCGGAGGGCTTCTTCTTCACTGCTCGTAGCCGGAGCTACGCTCGCAACCTCAGGTACCCTGCGGGTAGCCCGCGGGGCATGTCACACCCTTCTGCGAATCCCAGTAGATCCGGGTCTGGAAGTTGTCGGCTCCCTGGCGCGCGACCGCGGCGGCTACGTTGTCGCCGTTGGCCTGCGTCTCGGTGGTCGAGTAGAAGAACCGGCGCGGCACATAATCCACGATGGCGGCCGGGCCCGGCTTGATCGTCTCGGGCTGACAGGTGCGGCGCCACTCCGCCCACGCCTGACCACCATCGCCGACGAAGGCGATCCACTTCTGGACGCCGATCTGCTTGAGACCATCCGTGCCGCCCTTATAGGCCACCGCCGGGTCGCCCAGGTAGGCCGATATGACGCCTTCGTCCGTCACGCCCCACTGCTCCATCGAGGAACGGATTCCAGCCTCGTAGAAGCCCTTGGCCTGCGCGGGAGTGAGCCCTCCCCACCCTCGCTCGGCCGCCTCGGCCTTGATGAACGCGACCTCGGCGTAGGTCATGAAGTACGATGGACGAGCGGCGTTCGCGGGACTACCGAAGTAGCCGTTCGTCGTCTGACCGCCGTAGAAGATCACACCGGGGCGCGACGCGAGGTTGTTGTACTTGCCCGCCGAATCCGCCGAGAGCCCATTCGGCATTCCGCCGTACCCGCCGGGATAGAGGCTGGAGTCCTTCACCGGTTGCGCGAAGATCGGCATGCGCGGATCATCGGTAGCCAGAAGGATGTCCATGAGCGTGCGCGACACGCGGTGGTCGTCGCGCGTCTGGAAGTTCACCGTCCATGGGTTGTCCACGATACCGTCGCCCGGCCATGGGATCGTGGCTGCATCCGCGTTCTTCTCGAATACGCCGCCCGGCGCGTTGAGCGCCGCCTGGATCTGCGCCGCCGCGGTCGTCGGGTCAACGTTCGAGAGCCGCATCGCGAAGCGGAGACGGAGCGAGTTCGAGAACTTCTGCCACGCCCCGAAGTCACCGCCGTAAATCGGATCGGCACTGCCGAGTCCCGCGTCGGATGCACTGGCGAGTGCCTGGGTAGCCGCGTCGAGCGTCGCGAAGAAGCTATCGTAGATGTCCTTCTGCGCGTCGTACGTGGGGAGCAGGCTCCCATCCTCGTCGTCGCCGTTGAGCGCGTCGGAGTAGGGAATGTCGCCGAAGTTGTCGGTGATGTAGCCGAAGCCATAGGTCTGGAGTACCATGGCCGGCGCGGAGAGGCCCGGCTTGCCGGCTTCCTCGCCTGCTTCGATGACCTTCTCCAGATCCTCGAGCTCGTTCACGTACGGGTTGTCGAAGCTCCCCGTGGTCTGCGCGGCGCCGAGGCGTACGTAGCGGTCTTCATCGGGGTAAAAGACCTCGCCGAAGTGCTGCGCCAGAAACTCGGTCTGCCGAAGGTCGTAGCCGCTCCCGATCCAGCGCTGCGCGGTGGTGCTCACCGCGCGCGTGAAGAGCGCGCCCGGGGGCGCCTCGGTCGGGCTGTTCGGATTCCTGTTGAGACCCGTCAGGTCGCCGCACGCCACCACTCCGACTGCGAGCGCGCCTGCCGTGGCTACCTTAGCGAGAATATTCCTTTTCATCGTAGTAGTGTCTCCACGGAGGGTGGTTACGGCGTGACCCGAAGGTTGATGCCCAGGCTGCGGGCATTGGGGAGCGCCGCGAATTCCATCCCCTGGAAGTTGCCGTTGGAGTAAGCGAACTCGGGGTCGATGTTCGGGACGTCGGTGCTGAGCCAGAGGTTGCGGCCCACGAAGGAGACGTTGATCGACTGCGCGCGCAGCTTGCCCGCGATCGACTCGGGGAGGTCGTAACCCACCCGCAGCTCACGGAGCTTCACGTAGCTCGCATCGTATGTGTACTCCTCGTGGAGCGGGAAGAGACCGTTCTGGAAGTAGTATTCCGAGGTGACGATCTTGTCATTCGGCTCACCGGTATCCACGTCGATGCCCTTGACGATGATCCCCGGCTCGCTGACGGAAACCTCACGTCCGCGGAGCGACGACTTGAACACGCCGGCGTACTCGCCGAACATGTTGCTCACGCTGTAGAGGCTTCCGCCCTGGTGGAAGTCGAAGAGCACGCCGAGCGAGAACTGCTTGTAGCGGAAGTCGTTGCTCCAGCCACCCACCCAGTCGGGCTCCACCTTCCCGAGCACCTTGCGATCGCCGAGGACGGGTAGTCCGTCCTGGACGAGCTTGTTGCCCTGGTCGTCGCGGGCGTACGAGTAGCCCCAGATCACGCCGAAGGGGCCGCCCTTGCGCGCCTGCAGCTCTGCGTACCAGGTACCGCCCAGTACCACCGACTCGAGGTCGCCGTAGAGGTCGACCACCTCGCTGCGGTTGGCCGCGTAGTTGAAGCCGGTCGTCCACTCGAAGTCGTTCGTGCGGAACGGGGTGGCGGCGATCCTTCCCTCGAAGCCGTGGTTCCGGATCTCACCCGCGTTGATCGCCTTGCTCGTGAAGCCCGAGGCTGGCGAAAGCGTGAGGTTGATGATCTGGTTCTTGGTGGTCTTCGTGTAGTAGGTGGCGTCCACCGTGACGCGGTTGTCGAGGAAGCCGAGCTCGAGCCCGACCTCGCCGGCCGTCGTGACCTCCGGCTTCAGGTTCGGGTTGGCGATGCTGTTGTTCAGCGTGTACTGCGGCAGCGCACCGAACTTCGTCGAGAAGCCGCCGTAGGTCGTGAAGAGCTGGTACACGTCGGCGTCGTTACCCACGCGCGCCAGCGATCCTCTCACCTTCGCGTACGAGAGCACCTTGGACGTGAGCGACGGGATCGCATCGGTGAGAACCACCGAGGTATTCACCGAGGGGTAGAAGTACGAGTTCTTCCCCTTCGGGAGAGTGGAAGACCAGTCGTTGCGGGCCGTCCCCTCCACCGTCCACCAGCCGTCCCAGGTGAACGACGCCGTGCCGTAAACGCTGTTGACCTGGCGGCGCGAGAGGTACTGGCTGTTGCTCGGGGTCACCGCCGCATTCGAGACGTTGTAGATGTGCGCGACTGAGATGCCGTCGACGTCCACTTCGTTCGAGTTGTAGGTCTCGTAGCGGCGACCGGCGCCGGCCATCGCGGTCAGGTTCAGGCGCGACGTGACATCCTTGTCGGCCGTGAGCATGAAGGTCGAGGTGTTCTGCGCCTTCTCGTTCTGGTAGTTCGTGAACGAGCCGGCGTAGGCCGGGTTGCCGAAGTTGATGTTGCCGCCCGAGTAAGCCTGCGACGCGCGGAAGTTGTAGTTGTTCGTTCCGGCTCGCACCATGCCGCGGAGCCAGTCGGTGAACTGGTAGTCAGCCGAGGCGCTCACGATCAGCTGCTTGCGGCGATCGTATTCGGGGTTCTCGTAGACCAGCCAGAACGGGTTGTTGTGGAAGTTGTAGTTCCAGTTCAGCTGCTTGCCATCGGCATCCATGTAGTTGCGCAGCGCATTCATGTCCACCTGGCGACCGAACCAGATGAACTGTTCGAGGATGCCGGTGTTGTAGCCCACGCCCGGACGATTGCGTCCGTTGTTGGTGAGGTACTGGATTGTGGCGTTGGTGGTGAGCCGGTCGCCGATCTTCAGCTGACCTGAGAGCGACCCACTGAGCTTGTTCCAGCTGCTGTTGGGGATGTAGCCATCCTGCTGCGTGTTCCCCACGGAGAGGCGGGCGTTGGCGCGGTCGGTTCCGCCCGAGAAGGCCAGCGAGTTGGTGAGCGTCTTACCGGTGTTGAAGAAGCTCTCCACGTTGTCCGGGTGAGCTACCCAGGGCTGCTGCGGACCGGTGAACTGGTCGATGGGCTGCCCATCGAGCCGGGGGCCCCAGCTCTGGTCGGCGCCGTCGTTCGTGCCGCCGTTCTGGCCGTCCACATAGCTGAACGCCCCCGCGGCGCCCTGGCCGTAGAGGTTCTGATAGTCGGGGAGGACACTCGGCTTTTCCCAGCTGTAGGTGGAGCTGAACTGGGTGCTGATCCTTCCGTCGGTCGCCTGGCCCTTCTTGGTGGTGATGACGATGGCACCGTTGGCCGCCTGTGAGCCGTAGATGGCCGCGGCATTCGGGCCCTTGAGGACCGTCATCGTCGCGATGTCGTTCGGGTTGATGTCGGCCAGCGTGTTGCCGAAGTCGACCGAGCCACTCTGCGGACCGCCACCACCCGGGTGTCCGCCGCGGTTGTCGTTGAAGACGGGCACGCCGTCCACGATGACCAGCGGCTGGTTGTTGCCGGCAAGCGAGCTCGCGCCGCGGATCACGATTCGGGTGGCGCCGCCCTGGGTGCCGCCCGCGGTGATCGTGACGCCGGAGACCTTGCCCTCGAGCTGGTTGAGGACGTTCGGGTCCTGCGTCCGGTTCAGCGTCTCACTGCTGACCTGTTGCTGCGCGGTACCGAGCTGGCTCTTCTCCCTCTGGACACTCATGCCCGTGACCACGATTCCCGTGAGCTGCGTGGGGGCGGCAACGAGGACGAAGTCCTGCTGGATATCGGCACCGGGCTTCAGCGTGATCTGCATGCTCTTAGGCTGATAACCCACTCGCCGCGCGGCCAGCGTGACCACGCCGGTCGCCCGTTCGGCCGGGACTGAAACCCGGAACGCTCCTTCTGCGTCTGTGTAGGTACCTAGTTCGAGCGCTCCGATGGCGACACTGGCGGACTGGATCGGCGCTCCAGCCTCCGTCAGAACGCGGCCGGAAATGGTGGCTGGTTGCTGCGCTCGCACTACCGCCGGTGACAACCCGGCGACAGCGCAAGCGGCAATTGCCAGCCTGCGAACGAGACTCGTCATAGGACTATTCACCTCCAGCTGAGTGGGGAAGACGAGTGGCCCCGTCGGGCGGGTCTGACGGGACAGAGCGAGGCCAGGGGGAATCGACGACGTGCAGGTCGTTCGAGCGGCCTCGGGTTTTAATGTGGCCTTGCCAAGCGGCCGTCGCAGCGCCGTTCTCAGCGGAATTCACAATCTTGACAGAAGCTTGACACAAAGGCGGAAACCCTTTGCGAAGCTCCCGGGTTGAGGCGCGAAGCGGCACGCGCGTCCTCGAGCCATGATGCACCCGGGTTCGGGGCCCTATGGCGGACGCGACCTCGCTGGAGTAACGTGTGCCTGCAGCAGTTCAGGGATGTATCGAGATCCGCCGCAGCGATTCTCCGCCTACCTCACCGCCAGCGAACGAGGTCCGAATGCGTGGTCACCGGTTCGTCATCCCCGCCTTACTACTCCTCCTCTCGGCGTGCGCCAGCTCCGGCACCAAAAAGAGCTCCGAGCCGCGGCGCGACCGGAACGTCATCACGAGGGAGGAGATCTCGAACTCCGCGGAGCACAGCGCGCTGAATCTGATCCGCTCCCTGCGTCCGGGCATGCTCAATGAGCGCGGCAAGACCTCCATCGCCAATCAGGATCCGGGGATAGTGGTCTTCCTCAATGACCAGCGGTACGGAGACCTCTCCTCGCTGGATGGGATCGAGGTCAGCTCGATCCAGGAGATACGCTACCTCAGCGCGGCGCAGGCGCAGCAGCGCTACGGCATGGGCTACCCGCAGGGAGTGATCCTGGTAACGAGCAGGAGCAGGTAGCTGGCGAAGGCGGGTCGCGTCCAAGCGGGCCGCGCCTCAGCCGGGCGCCCGGCTCAACGGGCGCCCGGCTCAGCGGGGGGCGGCTCAGCGGGCTGCGGCCTGCTGTTCCTTCACGTCATCCTTCATTGCGCCAATGTGACGGGGCACCTTCCCCTCCCGCTCGCGGCGCGCGAGGAGCAGCTTGTTGAGCGCTCCTATGTACGCCTCCGCGGTGGCCATTATCACGTCGGTGTGCACGCCGTAGCCGGTGAAGACGTGTGCGCGGCGGTCGCCGGTTGCGGCGATTCTCTGTGACGGGCGGCCCTCCGCGGCGGGCGTGCGCTCCTTGAGACGCATCGTAACCTCTCCCACGGCGTCGAGCCCCTCGGTTATGGCGTTGACGCTGAACTCCACCAGCTCCGCACCGCCGCTCGCGCCGTCGGAATCATCAGCCTCGATTATCTCCTGGATCGTTCGGCAGACGGCGTCCACGGCGCCGCTCCCCTGCGCCGAGCCCGCGCGCAGCTTCCCGTCGGGACCTCGCAGTCGCACTATCGCGGTGGGCATGAGATGCGTGCCGCACGTGACCGCCGCGTGCTCCAGCGCGTAGATGGTCACCGGCCGCCGCGCCTCGCCCGATACGATGGCTTCGATGTCGCGCTCGTCGAGAATCTTCTTCCGGTCGGCGATTTCCTTGAAGCGCGCGAAGGCGTGACGCAGATCCTCATCGTCCAGCTCGTAGCCCATCGCCGAGAGGTGCTTGCGGAAGGCGTGGCGACCCGAGTGCTTGCCGAGCACGAGGATGTTGCCGTCGAGTCCCACGGTCTCGGCGCTCATGATCTCGTACGTGAGGCGATTCTTCAGGACACCGTCCTGATGGATCCCCGCCTCGTGCGCGAAGGCGTTGGCGCCGACGATCGCCTTGTTGGGCGGGACGTGGACGCCGGTGCACGAGGAGACCAGCCGCGACGTGCGCGCGAGCTCGCGGCTGTCCACTGAGCTCTCGACTCCGAAGTAGGAACGCCGCGTCCGCAGCGCCATCACGACTTCCTCGAGCGATGCGTTCCCCGCTCGCTCGCCGATCCCGTTCACCGTGCACTCCACCTGCCGCGCTCCAGCGCGCACTCCGGCGAGCGAGTTGGCCACCGCCAGACCGAGATCATCGTGGCAGTGCGTGGAGACCGTCACGTCGAGATCGCCCACCACGCGCTCGCGCACTCCGCGGATGAGCACCGCGTACTCGTCAGGAGTGGCGTAGCCCACCGTGTCGGGAATGTTGAGCGTGGTGGCTCCGCTCTCCACGGCGGCACGCAGCACGTCGTGCAGAAACTCCGGATCCGACCTGCTCGCATCCTCCGGCGAAAACTCCACGTCCTCGCAGAGCCCTCGCGCGTAGCGCACCATGGATGCCGTGGCCTCCAGCACCTGCGCTCTCGACATGCGTAGCTTGTGCTCGAGGTGGATGTCGGAGGTGGCGATGAATACGTGTATTCTTCGCCGCGCGGCGCCGAGCGTCGCGCTGCCGCACCTGTCGATGTCGGCCTCGTTGGCGCGCGCCAGACCGCAGATGATCGGCCCATCGCTGGTGCCTACCTCTGCGGCTATCGTGTGCACCGCCTCCCAGTCGCCAGGCGATGCGGCGGGAAACCCCGCCTCGATGATGTCTACCCCGAGCCGCGCGAGCTGCCTCGCTACCTCGAGCTTCTCCTCGAGGGTCATGGTGCAGCCGGGTGCCTGCTCTCCGTCGCGGAGGGTGGTGTCGAAGATCTGGATTCGAGATTGGGACATGGGAGAGAGGGGAAAAGGAAACAGGAAACAGGAAACAGGAAACAGGGAGAACCCTAGGGTTCAGGGGGCAGGGTTCAGGGTTCAGGTACTTCCTCGGAGTCGAGACCTCGACCGTCGGGCAGTTCCTGAACCCTGCCCACTGAACCCTGAACCCTCTAGCAGTTCACTGCTTCCTGCTTCCTGCTTCCTGTTTCCTTTCATTCCCTCCCTCAGCCCCCTCCCCACCCTCTCCATCTCATGTCCCGCTTCGCGCTCGCGCATCGCGGTGAAAATCGGGCGGCCGGAGGCGTTCTCGGCGATCCATGCATCAGCGAAGGAGCCGTCGCGGATCTCGGCGAGGAGTTGGCGCATGGTGGAGCGGGTACGGTCATCGACTATGCGGGGACCGGCGACGTAGTCGCCATATTCGGCGGTGTCGGAGATCGAGTGACGCATGTACTCGAGGCCGCCCTCGTACATGAGGTCCACGATCAGCTTGAGCTCGTGCATGCATTCGAAGTAGGCGACCTCCGGCTGGTAGCCGGCGTCCACGAGAGTCTCGAAGCCCGCTTTCACCAGCGCCGAAACGCCGCCGCAGAGGACGGCCTGCTCGCCGAAGAGGTCGGTCTCCGTCTCCTCCTCGAAGGTGGTGGAGATGACACCGGCGCGGGTGCAGCCGAGCGCGCGGGCGTAGGCGAGAGCGTCGTCGAGCGCGTGTCCCGACGCGTCCTGGTACACGGCCACGAGCGCGGGGACGCCGAAGCCCTCGGCGAAGACCTCGCGCACGCGGTGACCAGGCGCCTTGGGGGCGACCATGCTGACGTCCACGCCGGCGGGCGGAGTGATCTGTCCGTAATGGATATTGAAGCCGTGGGCGAACATGAGCGTCTTCCCCGGCGCGAGGTTGGGGAGCACGCAATCGCAGTAGAGCGCGGGCTGCACGGTGTCGGGGGTGAGCATCATGGTGATCGCCGCTTCCTTCACCGCGTCGCCGACCGGCAGCACGCGCAGGCCGGCCTTCGCCGCCTTCTCGCGGCTGCGCGATCCGTCGTGCAGACCGACTCGCACATCCACGCCGCTGTCGGCGAGGTTGAGCGCATGCGCGTGTCCCTGGCGGCCGTAACCGATGATGGCCACGG
>DATCXR010000453.1:0-8447 GCA_036565685.1 Gemmatimonadaceae bacterium | reverse complement strand
AAGCGGCAGCTGCCGCCGTACATGGTGCCTTCCGCGTTGATCCAGATCGACGAAGTGCCACTTACGCCTGCCGGCAAGGTGGACCGGCGCGCGCTCCCCGCGCCTACGCGGAGCGACAGGGTTTCGCGCGATCGCTACGTGGCGCCACGCAACGACATCGAAGCGCGCCTCATCGCGCTCTGGGAGCGTGCGCTCGGCATCGAGCCGATCGGCGTGCATGACAACTTCTTTCAGATGGGCGGCCACTCACTACTGGTGGCGCGCCTCTTCAGTGAGATCGAAGCGACGTTCGGGGAGCGGCTGCCTCTCGCCGCCCTCTTCGACGCGCCAACCATAGAGGAGCTGGCGGTCATGCTGCAGGGGAGCGATAGCTCGCGCCGCTGGACTTCGCTCGTCCCGATCCAGGAAGGAGGCACGCGGCCTCCGCTCTTCTTCGTGCACGGGATGGGCGGCAACGTGGTGGGTTACGGCAACCTGGTGCGGCACCTGGGGCCGGACCAGCCATGCTATGCCTTCCAGGCGCGCGGGCTGGACGGCGCCGTGGAACCCGCCAGAAGTGTCGAAGAGATGGCGGCAAGCTACAATGCGGAGCTGCGCGCTGCCTGGCCGCGTGGGCCGTATGCCTTGTGCGGGCTGTCCTTCGGTGGCACGGTGGCATTCGAGATGGCGCGGCAGCTGGAGACCGCTGGTCAGCGCGTCGCCCTGCTGGCCCTGCTGGACAGCTGCCCTACCTACGACGACTGGGCAATAGCCGGCAACAGGCTGCGCCACCGTACCGCCCACACTGCGAGCGTGCTCGCCTACCACGCGCGCGCCCTGCGCTCACGCTCGCCCATGGAAATGCTGCACTACCTGCGCGGGGTGACGCGGCGGCAGGTGGGCAAGGTGAGGAGCGTAGTCTGGCGGCAACGGCAGCGACTTCACCCGGGCGCGCAGATCGAGCAGCAATCGCTTTCCGCGGTGCTTCGGAACGTCGAAGAGTCGTGTCGGATGGCATTTCGGAACTATCGCCCGCAGCCCTACCCCGGGCGCGTCACGCTCTTTCGAGCCGAGATCCGGGGAGGGGACGAAGTGGATCTCGCCACGGCGTGGACTCGCCTCGCGGGCGGTGGCCTCGAAGTCCTGGACGTGCCGGGATCGCACCTGACCATGATGTCGAGCACGCACATCTCGCAGCTCGCCGAGAGACTGCGAGCGTGTCTCGTCGAGGCGTTCGCCGCCGCGGAGCGCGATGATGTCAGGACGCGGACGGGAGAGTCACGGACTCCGTCAAATGGAAGCAGCTGATCGAAGCTCCCCTCCCCTCCACCGCCAGGGCGGCGGCGAAGCCTGGTGCCGGGCAGAGGTCGCAGAGCGTCCAGACGGACTGTTCGCATTCGTTCCGGTCGGCCAGCAATGCGTCCTGATCTCCCGGGAGCAGCGAGACGTCGAAGCTGTCGAGCGGCATGGACATGCCGCGCCCGTGCCCCTTCACGTACGCCTCCTTCCTGCTCCAGCACGCGTAGAAAGCCTGGCAACGCTGCGCCGGAGGTAATGCGTCGAGCGCCTCCGCCTCGTCAGGGGAGAAGAACCGATCGGCGATCTCGTCGAGCGACTCCGATGCTTCGATACGCTCCACGTCGACACCTACGTCTCGAGCGCGCGCGACCGCGCAGAGTGCAAGCCGGCCGGAATGCGAGAAGTTGAATCTGATCGGTGGAACGGCCTCGCCGCATGTGACGCGCGGTTTGCCGAAGGCGTTCGAGCCGAAACGAAGCGCCGACGGAGCGACGTCCAGGTATCGCGCAAGGATAGTCCGCAGGCGCGCGTGGCCAGTAACGAAACGGGCGCGATCGGCATCGAAGACGAAGCGCCCGGCGCGGCTGCGTTCTTCATCCGAGAGCTCGCGCGCGAGCGCGTCGAGCCGCACTCCGTGCGCGTCGAGCGAGATGCTCCACACATGTACATCGTCGGCGCCGAGCTCCGGCCGATCCGGGCCCACCGGCCAGCAAGGGATGATGTCCGTACCGGCCCGTGGGGCCGTCACGCCGATGTGCTCACACGCTCGGTCGCGCCCAGGTGATCCGCCAGCGACCGGATGGTCGGATAGGTGAACATGTCGGTCATCGTCAGATCACGCTGCAGTCTCGTCCGAAGCCTGTTGATCATGTGGATGGCGAGAATCGAGTGACCTCCGAGATCGAAGAAGTTCTCGTGAACGCTGATCCTCTCGATCTCGAGAACCTCTCGCCAGACCGCCGCGATCGCCTCCTCCGTACCGTTGCGCGGCGGCACGTGGGACGCCCGCGACCGACCGTCGCCCGCGGCGGGACTCGGGAGCGCCTTGCGGTCAATCTTCCCATTGGGCGTGAGCGGGAGCGCGTCGAGTACTACCCACGCAGCGGGTATCATCACGTCGGGCAGCTGCGTCTTCAGGTGACGACGCAGATCATCCGGCCTCGGCGGAAGCGCTCCTCCACCCACCACGTATGCCACTATGCGCGCGTCGCCCGCGACATCTTCACGCATCACCACCGCCGCCTCGCGCACCGATGGGTGGTGGCGCAACGCCGCCTCGATCTCACCGAGCTCGATGCGATGCCCCCTCAGCTTCACCTGCTGATCGACGCGGCCCACGAACTCCACCGATCCATCGGCGCGATAGCGCGCCAGATCGCCCGTGCGATAGAGGCGACCAGCGCCTTCCACGAAGTTGTTCGGCACGAAGCGTTCTGCGGTCAGCTCGGGCCTGCCGAGGTACCCGCGCACGACGCCGCGCCCTCCGATGAACAGCTCGCCAGTGACGCCGACCGGCGCAGGAGTTCCCGCCTCATCGGCGATGTATAGCAGAGTGTTGGCGATCGGCCTTCCGATCGGCACGGTCGCCTCTCCCACCCGCAGCTCGTGCGTGGTAGACCAGATGGTGGTCTCGGTGGGACCGTACATGTTCATGATCCGCCCCTCGGGGATCAGCGCGCGCAGCTCGCCGGCGAGACCCGCCGGGAATGCCTCACCGCCCACGAAAAGACTCTCGAGCGATCGGAGTGCCCTCGAGGATTCCTCGTCGTGCACGAGCACGCCGGCGAGAGAGGGAGTGCACTGCATATGCGTCACGCCATGGCGCCGGATGAGCGCAGCGATCGAGTGGTCGCTCTGCGCGACCTGGGCGGCGCGCGTTTCGGTATCGGAATCGGGGCGGCGACCATCGCGCGCGCCCGCGAGTGCTCTGAGCTGGTCGAGGTACGGCAGGTTCGCCAGCACGGTGTCCGACGGGATGCCGAAGTCGATCAGACACGCCAGCTCGTCCACTCCTATGGACCGGAGATGATCCACCATGGCGAGGCAGCTCTCGGGAGTCCCGAAAAGGCCGCTCGTCTCGTAATACCGGGCGAATGCATGGTCCGCGAGCGCGTCCATGTCCGCTTCGGAGAGGTTGTTCATGTCGAGCCCCAGCGCCGCAGCGAAGGGCGTGAAGAGACTCACCGAGCCACGGAGATAACGAGTGAGTGGCCCGCGCACTTCCGCGCGCACGCTCTCCTCGCTCTCCCCGACGAACGTGTGGAGCATGAGCGTCACATGGCCGCCGCCGGGGCCATGGCCGTGCTCGCGCCATGCGTCCCGGTAGATCTTCAGCTTTTCGGTGAGCTCCTCGATCGACTGACCGAGAAGGTGCGTCAGCAGGTTCGCGCCGATGGCTCCCGCCCTGCGAAAAGTATCGGGCGTTCCACCAGCCGTTATCCAGACCGGCAGCTCGCGCTGCAGAGGGCGCGGTCGGATACCGAAGGTCACATCCTTGCCGTGGCCGCCGGGCTTCGTGAGAGTCTCCCCGCGCCAGAGACTGCGCACGGTCTCTATCCCTCGGAACATCACATCGTGCCGCTCGCGATAGCTCCCCGGAGCGAAGACGAAATCCTCGGGCTGCCACCCGGAGGCGAACGAGACGCCGATGCGTCCGTCGGAGAGATTGTCCACGAGCGACCACGCCTCGGCGACGCGCACAGGGTCGTTGAGCGGGAGCACGCAGCTCCCGGCGCGGAGCTGCACGCGCTCCGTGATCACCGCGAGCGCCGCGCTGGTGAGAGCAGGATTTGGATAGAGCCCGCCGAAAGTGTGGAAATGCCTCTCGGGCGTCCACACCGCGGAGAAACCGTGCGTGTCGGCGTAGCGGGCGCCTTCGAGCAGAAGCCGATACTTCTCGCGTCCCCGCGCCTCCGCCTGCTCTCCCTCGTCACTCGCGAAGTAAAAGAGGCCGAACTGCATCGGCGCCGCGCGCTCCGACTCGACCTCCCCTTCGGGCACACTCTGACTCGCAACGTGCTCTCGATCCGGCGTGTGGAGCACGACCGTGTAGCCGCGCGAGAGCGTCCAGAAGAGCTCGAGCACGGAGATGTCGAACGAGAGGCTGGTGACCGAGAGCCACACGCCAGGCTCCGTGCCGATACGCGCGTCCATCGCGGCGAAGAAGTTCACCACGTTGCGGTGCTCGACCATCACTCCCTTCGGCCTGCCAGTGGATCCGGAGGTGTAGATCACGTACGCCAGATTCTGTGACGCGGCGCGGCGGTCGAGCGCCGCGTCGCTTTCCGATGCGATCTTCTCCGCATCGCGATCGAGCAGGACGAGCTCTGGTCCGGTGGGCCGCGGCGCTTTCCCCGCCATCCGCGAACGGGTCACTATCACGCGCACGCGGGAATCCTCCACCATGTACCCGATCCGTTGCTCGGGATACGCGGGGTCGAGCGGCAGATATGCGCCCCCCGCTTTCAGCGTCGCGAGAGCCGCAATCACCATATCGGCGGAGCGCTCCAGGCTGATTCCCACGAGCACGTCGGGCCCCACCCCTCGCGTGACCAGGTAGCGCGCCAGCCGGTTCGCGCGGCGATGGAGCTCGTCGAAGGTGATCGCCTCCGCCCCGACCACGAGCGCCACCGCCGTCGGCGTGCGGGCTGCCTGCTCCTCCATCAGCTGGTGCACGCACGCATCCTCCCGGATCTCGAGCGACGTATCGTTCCACTGAACGAGCAGCTGATCGCGCTCGGCGGGGGTGAGCGGGGAGAGCGTCGCCACCCGACCATCAGGGTCGCCCGGGAGCCGCGAGAGCATGGTCGTGTAATGACCGAGGATGCGTCGCGCGGTCGCTTCCTCGAAGAGCGACGCGTCGTACTCGAGGGATATCGAAAGGCCACCAGCCTTCCTGTCCACCGTGAGGACGAGGTCGCACTGCGCGACGTGAACCGCCAGCCGGCCCGACGCGCGCCAGCGCCGGAGCGGCTCTTGGGTCAGCACGCTCGAGATGCCATTCGCGACGAACATGCATTGAATCAGCGGCGGCTGGCCGAAGCCACCCGCGTGTTGCGCCGCAGATGCGAAGGGGAGATCCCGATCGCCCGCCGCGGCACCCACGGCCGCGGCCGCGCCCGCCAGGAGCCCACGCACGGTGAGATCACCCCGGAGGTCGAGCCCCACGACCGCTATGTTCTCGAACGGCGACGGGCTGGCGGCTGTATCGTGGGTAGTCCCGGTGCACGGGGCACCGATGCGTATGGTAGGCCGACCGCCGTAGCGGGAGAGAAGCAGCGCATATCCGCCCAGCAGAGCGTCGAAGAGCGACGCTCCCGACCACAGTGCCAGCTCCTCCAGCGCACCCACTGCTTCCTCGCCGAAGTCGCATGACACCACGCCACGCCTGAACGACGGCGCGCGAGAGCGCGGCCGGTCGAATGGAAGATCCAGGGGGGTGCGATCGGTCAGCGATCGCTCGATCTCGTACGAACCGTCGAGCGCGGTCTCGCGCTCCGGATCACGCGATGACGTCATGACACGACCTTCCGCCTGGACGGCAGGAGAAGAAGATCATCGATTGCCAGTGCATCCAATCCCGCGAGGAGAAACGTCTCGATCGCCTCTTGCGGCGTGCATACTATCGGCTGTCCACGCACGTTGAACGAGGTGTTGAGGAGCATCGGTATGCCCGTGATGCGCCCGAACGCCTGCAGGAGCATCCAGAAGCGCTCGTTGCCGGCCCGGGAGACGGTCTGGAGGCGCGCCGATCCATCCACGTGCGTGATGGCCGGTAGCCGGTCGCGCCAGGCGGGTCGCACAGGCATGGTGAAGAGCATGTGCTCGTAGGTACGCTCGTCACCACCGTCTATCTCGAAGTATTCGGCGGCCGTCTCCGCCGCGACCGCCGGCGCGAAGGGTCTGAAGCTCTCCCGCTTCTTCACGAGCGAGTTCACTCGATCGCGCATGTCCGGCGCGCGCGGGTCGGCCAGAATGCTTCGATTGCCTAGCGCGCGTGGGCCGAACTCCATCCGCCCCTGGAACCATCCCAGGATCTCACCGCCATCGATGCGCCGGGCGACCTCGGTGGCCAGCTCCTCGAACGATTCGAAGCGGCATACCTCGTACGACCCATCCGTAGCCCGCACCGCGCTCTCGATGGCGCCGGCATCGTAGCCCGGGCCCCAGAGAGGCGGGGCGGTGCGCGCACGCGGTGCCGACGGCTCGCGTTCATGGCGCACGTAGAGCGCAGCGCCAAGCGCCGCGCCGTCGTCGCCCGACGCCGGCTGCACGAATACGTCGTCGAAGAGGCGGCTGCGGCGAACCACCCCGTTCACCGTGCAGTTGAGAGCGACACCACCGGCCATGCAGAGATTGCGCGCACCGGTCGACTCCGCGAAGTGACCGAGGACGTGGAGCTGGCAAGTCTGGAGCACGGCCTGCAATGCCGCGGCCAGATCCACGAAACGCTGCTCCATCTGCCCCTCGGGCTCGCGCGGCGGTCCGAACATCTCCGTGAGCGCTCGCAGCATCCCCCGGTGCGTCTGCTGCTCCTCGAGGGTCCTGTCCTCGGCGAAGAACGGTATGGAGTACGTACCGTCTGCACCGAGTCGCACGAGATCCATGATGCGCGAGAAGTAGCGCCGCTCGTCGCCGTACGGCGCGAGCCCCATCACCTTGTACTCGTCCATGTTGAAGGCGAAACCGAGGTACAGGGTGAAGACGCTGTAGAGCACACCTATCGAGTGAAACGCCGGGACGCTGGCGACGGTGCTCAAGCCGGAGTCGCTTCCAACGAGGACGGTAGCGCTCTGCGTCTCCCCCATCCCATCGCTCACGAGTATCAGCGACTCGGTGAACCCACTCTGGTAGAAGGCGCTCGCCGCGTGCGCGAGATGATGCGGGACGGCCACGAACCTGCTCGCCCAATCGATGTCGGCCACGTGCGCGCGCAGGTACTCGTGCTGCAGCGCCGGGTCGTACACCTCTGCGTACTGCGCCCGGCTGAACTCATCGTGGTCGTACAGCGACTTCACGCAGTCGTAAGCGAAGGCGTGCGCCACGACATCGATCGCGTCGGGGTCCAGCCGGGCGTAGTGCAGGCAGGCGCGTATCGCGCCGGTGGGGAATGCGCCAGTGCTCTTCGCGCCGGAGAAGCGCTCCTCCGCCGCCGCGAACCTCACTCCGCCTTCATCAACCAGGGCCACGGCCGAGTCCAGGCCCTGTACTATGCGGTATTCCCGAGTGGCGAGGTTCGGGAATCTCGCGCGCTTGAAGGAAACGCTGCGATCAAAGCCGCTGTATCCCAGGAACCGCACGCGCTGTGCGCCTCTGCTCCGCGAGTTGCTTCCACCACTGCTACGCTGCAGCCATCACCAACTCGCCACGCGGTCGCTCACGTTGCGCCCGGTCGCCCGTCGCGGCTCGCCGCTACTATGCAGCGGGCGGAAGATGAGCGCAAGATGTTTTCGGATCAGCTCGCCATGATGTACGCGCACCCCGCCTGCTGAGCCCTGAGCGCGGCGAAGATCCCCGACGGCTGCAGGATCACTCCGGGCACGATACGCTCGCGAGCGCTTGCCTCGGCCTCCTCAGGGCCCAGCTTGTCCGCCTTCCCGAAATCCGAGACGACGCGTCCGGAGAAGGCGAGGTGGCACGCAAGCACGATCCCGCCGTGCGCGATGAAGTACTGAATCGTATAGCGGTCGTCGTCGGTGGGCGCGCCGTCGTGCGCACTGCTCACGGGGTTCGCCTCGACCCACTTCTTCGTCTTCGGGTCCTTGATCCCGAGCTTCTTCCCGACGTCGAAGCGCTTCCAGTACTCGTTGTCCATGATGAGCTGGATGGCTGCGTGACGGATGACCAGGACCGCGGTCAGGCCGTTCGGCTTCACTCCGTACACCTGCTCGTAGTCCTCGCGCCAGCGCCCGGCGCGCCACACGCCTTCGCCCTCGCCCGGTTCCGGGAGATCGAACACTGCGCGCGCATCGCCGCGGACCCTGTCTACCCATGACATGTCCCACTTGTTCGATATGGGTGCGGGGCCGGCGCCCCCACCCTGCTGGGGAGCGGCGCTCTGCGCGCTCGCGCGTCGCCCCATGACGGCGAGCAGTGTGCTCGCGCCGAGCCAGCCTAGGAACTGCCGACGATGCTCGCTCATCGGCTCCCCACCGCCGGCTTCGCCTTGC
>DATCXR010000444.1:0-6138 GCA_036565685.1 Gemmatimonadaceae bacterium | reverse complement strand
GCGCGGCGAGACGCGACCACGCCGCTTCCGTGCCCGAGCGCGACTCCGAGGGCGCACGCTCCAGGAGGTTGCGCATGGCGTCCAGATACCACTGCCGCCCGGGCGACTCCGCGGCCCACGACTGCACGCTACGCCGCTCGGCCGCGTCGCTCGCCGATTTCACGTAGCGACGCAGCACCTCGATCGGCATCCCCTCGAAATCGGGCGCTCCGAAGCGCGCCGTGTGGTCGTGTGGGCCGGCGGTTGGTTGGTCGCGATCGTCCCTCATACCTGTGTAGAGGGAGCGAGCGACCGAAAACCCCTAACCGGTGGAGGGAGCCGCTACCCGCGCCAGCCGCCGAGCCGATTACGCAGGAAGACGCGCGCGCGGGTCATGTGTGCTTCCACCGTCTTTACCGAGATCCCCAGGCGGGCGGCGATCTCGCGGTTGGAGAGGTCGTGCGTGTGGGCCAGCGTGAAGACGTCGCGATCGCGCGGTGGGAGCGAGCTTGCCGCCTCGGCCACGGCATCGGCGAGCGCGCTCCGCTCGGCGCGGCGGTCTACCGATGCCCTGGAATCGGCGAGACGTTCGGGGAGCGCTCGCTCCGCCGCCTCGAGCGATATGCCGTGCGAAGCTGCCCGAACGCGGATGCCCACGGCACGCGAGGCCGCGTGGTGCACCGACGTGCGCAGGTAGGCCCGAAGCGTCGTGCGCAGCCGCCACTGCTCGCGGCCGGACCAGATCGCGAGGAAGACATCCTGCACCACGTCGTCCGCGAGAGCCGGCCTTCCTCCCGTGACGCGCCGCGCGAGCTCGATGAGCTCCGCGTGGAACGCGGTGAAGATCGCCTCGAGCGCGAGAGCATCGCCCTGGCGCACGCGCTCCACCGCCAGCTGCTCGTCACGGTGGGTGGCGAGAGCTATCGGGACGGAAGCGCACGTCGAAGGCCGAGTCACATGCGGTGGTCGCTTGGGAAAAATCCATTGGGCTTCCATTTAACTATTCAGCGAGCCGGGCGGTTCCGCAATGAGCACGCGCGGCGAACGACGCGACGGGACGACCGCCACTTGCCAACCAGCCGCGGAGCCTCCAAACATTCGGGCGCGCACTCGGCACCACACGAGCTGATCCCCCGCCGGCGCTACGGCCAGCACTCATGGAATGATGACCCTGCCAACCCGCAAGCTCGGCCGCCAAGGCCTCGAAGTTTCCGCGCTCGGACTCGGCTGCATGGGGATGAGCCAGTCGTACGGCCCCAGCGACGAGCGGGAATCCATAGCCACCATCCACCGAGCCATCGACCTAGGCGTCACACTCTTCGACACCGCCGAGGTGTACGGTCCGTTCACGAACGAGGAGCTCGTCGGCCGCGCGCTCGAGGGGAAGCGCGACCAGGTGACGATCGCGACCAAATTCGGCTGGCGCATCGACGCCGAGCAGCGCGACTCGTCGGAGAGCCTGGACATCAAGCCGCTCGGGCTCGACAGCCGCCCCGGGCATGTTCGCAAGGCAGTGGAGGGCTCGCTGCGGCGCCTGCGGACCGGTCACATCGACCTGCTCTACCAGCACCGCGTGGACCCCGAGGTGCCAATCGAGGACGTGGTTGGTGTGATGTCCGACCTCGTGCGCGAGGGGAAGGTGCGCTGGCTCGGGCTATCGGAGGCTGGCGATAGCAACATCCGCCGCGCGCACTCCGTCCATCCCATCTCGGCGCTGCAGAGCGAGTACTCACTCTGGGAGCGGAACCTCGAAGGACGCATCATCCCGCTCATCCGCGAGCTCGGGATCGGGCTGGTGCCGTTCAGTCCATTGGGACGCGGCTTCCTCACCGGTACGGTGAAGCGCGCCGAGGAGTATCCGGAGGACGACTATCGGAGAGGCGACCCGAGGTTTCAGGGCGAGAACTTCGACGCCAACGTGCGCGCCGCGCAGATCGTGCGCGACATCGCGGAGAGGAAGAGCGCGACCCCCGCGCAGATCGCGCTCGCGTGGCTGCTGCACAAGGGGGATGACCTCGTCCCCATACCGGGAACGAAGCGGAGGCGCTACCTCGAGGAGAACGTGGCTGCCGCGAGCATCGAGCTGAGTGCGGACGAGATGCGCGAGCTCGACGAGGCGCTACCTCCAGGTAAAGTGGCGGGCCCGAGGTACAACGAAAGGCAGATGTCGTTCCTGGATCGGTGAGCGACGGGGTCAGGTACCCAGTGTTTGGTTTACTCGGCAAAAGCTGAGCAAACCAAACACTGGGTACCTGCCCCCGTCGTCATCACGCCTTACTTCGCCGTTTCTTGCAATCCAGGCACGCGAACGTTCGTGCATGGATGCGCTCGCGGCTCCGCTTCCGTGCTCCACCGCGACTCCACGGTGGAGGTCGGCGCGGCTTCGCATTCAGGCGCAACTACCTCTGGAGGGGCGAATGAGTGAAAGCAGAGAGCAGACGGCCGAGCCCAGGAGAGGCCAGGGTGAGCAGGTAGGCGTTTTTGCCGGGATGCTAGGCGCGTGGTATCCGAGGGACTACGTCGTGGGCGTGATCGACGACATCGACGAAGCGAAGCAGGCAGCCGAGGAGTTGCGGCGCACCGGGTTTCCGGAGGCCGACGTGAGGCTCTTTCCGAGTGAGGAAGTCGTGGAAGGGCTACGGATGATCGACGCGCAGCGGAATCTGTTCCAGAGGGTAGGCGCGGCGATACAGCGCGAGGTGACGGAAGAAGGCGCTGCGAACAAGGAATACGACGAGGAGGCGCGGGCTGGACGGCAGATACTCACGGCGCTGGCGGTGGAGCCGGAGGAAATCGAGCGGGCGAGGAAAGTATTCATCGCGCATGGGGCTCGGCGGATCATGCACTACAAGAAGTGGACGATTACCGACCTGAGGTAAGAAACATTGGAGCCCTGACCCCGCCGTTCCCGCTCGGAACAGCCTCCGGAACGGCGGGGGAGTGAGAACGACGCCCAGCAGAGTGAGGATGAGCGTCACCATCTGCGCGCGTCCTGTCTGAACTTCGCGCCCCTTCCACGGGCGATGCAGGATCGCCCACGCGATCAACCAGGTCGCGACAGCCAGCGTCCTGCGACCCGATACGCCTCCCGACGGCGCCTGGATGGCCGGCGCCGTGAAGACCCCAGCCTCATTGAGGATGAAGTCGACGGCCGCGTGCAAAGTCGGCGGAACGTCTCGGACACTACCGACCTCCGCGATATCTTTTACCTGGAACGTCTGCGAGCGACCCAGCAGGCTGTCGTCGTTTCCAAGTAGCTCACCCGAGCCCTGATCCACCCTGGTTCCCCAGGGGAAAGAGGCAATGACCAACAGAAAGGAAGCCGAAGTGGAGATCTGGTTCATCACGGGCAGCCAGCACCTTTACGGACCGAAGACTCTCGAACAGGTGGCGGACCATTCGCGCCAGATCGCGGCCGCACTGGACGCCTCCGAGCGTATTCCCGTCAGGGTGGTAGCGCGGCCCATCGTCGCCAGCGCCGAAGATGTCCGCGCGCTCTGCCTCGAAGCCAACGGCGATCCACGCTGCGCGGGGCTGATCATGTGGATGCACACCTTCTCACCGGCGAAGATGTGGATCGGCGGCCTCGCGGCGCTGCGGAAGCCCTTCGTTCACCTCCACACCCAGTTCGAGCGCGACCTGCCGTGGGGCGAGATCGACCAGGACTTCATGAACCTCAATCAGTCCGCGCACGGCGACCGGGAGTTCGGCTTCGTGGCGACGCGCATGCGCCTGGAGCGCAAGGTCGTGGTGGGACACTGGAAGGAGCCCGGCGTGCAGGACTCCCTCGCCACGTGGATGCGTGCCGCGCGCGCCTGGCACGACTGGCAGGGAGCGAAGTTCGCCCGCTTCGGCGACAACATGCGCGACGTCGCCGTGACGGAGGGCGACAAGGTCGCCGCGGAACTGCGCTTCGGATTCAGCGTCAACTCGTACGGGATCGGCGATCTCGTGGAGCGCGTCGACACCGCGAGTGATGCGGAAACCGACGGGCTCATCTCGGAATACCTGGAGCGCTACCGCGTCGCCACCGAGCTGCGACCGGGGGGCGAGCGGCACGACTCGCTCCGCTACGCGGCGCGCATCGAGCTGGGTCTGCGCGGCTTCCTGCGCGACGGCGGCATCAAGGGCTTCACCGACACCTTCGAGATGCTACATGGTCTCAGGCAGCTACCGGGTATCGCCGTCCAGAGATTGATGAAAGACGGCTACGGCTTCGGCGCCGAGGGCGACTGGAAAACATGCGCGCTCCTGCGCGCGATGAAGACGATGGCCGATGGGCTGCCGGGCGGCACGTCGTTCATGGAGGACTACACCTATCACCTGCATCCCTCGGGCGAGAAGGTGCTCGGCGCGCACATGCTCGAGATTTGCGAGTCTATCGCCGCGGAGAAGCCGTCTCTGGAGATTCACCCGCTCTCCATCGGTGGCAAGGAGGACCCCGTCCGTCTCGTCTTCACCGCGCCCGCCGGCCCGGCGATAAACGCGTCGCTGGTGGATCTGGGCAACCGATTCCGAGTGCTGGTGAACGAGGTGAACGTGGTCGCGCCCGACGCGGCACTGCCACGGCTACCGGTGGCGCGTGCGGTGTGGTCGTGCAAGCCCGACTTCAGAACCGCCGCTACCGCGTGGATCCTGGCGGGCGGCGCGCATCACACCGGCTTCAGTCAGTCGCTCAGCTCCGAGCACATCGAAGACTTCGCGGCCATGGCCGGGATCGAGTTTCTATCCATCGACGACCGGACCGACGTGCGCGGGTTCAAGCAGGAGCTGAGAACTGGCGAGGTTTACTACCATCTCGCGCAGGGGCTGGGGCGGGTGTGAAGATTCATCCCCGCGAAAGCGCACGTCGTCATCCCCGCGAAGGCGCACGTCGTCATCCCCGCGGAAGCGGGGATCCATGTTCGCCAGAGTAACATGGATTCCCGCTTTCGCGGGAATGACGGTAGAGCTCGCGTGGGAATGACGGGGTCGAGACCCGGCCCCGTGATCACGTCCCCAGCCGCGCGACGAGATGCGCGGGCGTGAGCACCGCGATCGGTGATCCCTTGAAGTGCCGCGCGTCGCGGGTCACGATCACGTCCGCTCCGGCCCCCTCGGCGGCCACCACCTGGCATGCGTCCTCGAAGTCGGCGACGCCGAGTGCGAGAGCGCGAAGCATGCCGTTGCCGTCGAGTGGCGCCACGGGAAGCGATGAGAGCAACCGCCTGAGCGCGGAGCGCGCGATCGCGTCACTCGAGTGACGGCGAAGGATATACCAGAGGGTCGTCACAGTGTGCGGAGCGATCACGGCGTGCAGACGCTCGTCCTCGATCGCCTCGAATATCGCAGTCGCGTCGTCGTACCATGGCTTGCGGAAGAGCAGCAAGTCGAAGATCACATTCGCGTCCAGCAGGACGAGCGACGGCACCCTGGCCCCTTCGCGCACGCGACGCGCGCCTCGCGCGCGAGAGACCGATCGCGCGGTCATCACTTGCCGTACCTGCGCCAGACGTGCTCCCTGTACACCTCACGAGGGTCTTCGTCGCCGAAGTCGCTGTCCGCGAGCAGGCCGGCGAGCTCGCGTACCACCGGCGAGCTTGTATGTGCACGGACGTATTCGATCTCGCGGCGCTGCCGTTCCGCCGGGTCCAATTCTTCGTCGTCCTGAGAGGCGGGAGCAGGCAGCCCTCGAAGGAACTGCTCCACGAGCGCAGACAACGTGGTGCCGCGAGCCGCGCTGTACGCCTCGCCGCGCTCGATCGCATCCGCGCTGAGCGAGAGGTTGCGAGGGCGTTTACCTGTGCGCTGCGAGCGCGTATCCGAGTGGGCCTCGGCTGGCTTGGCTTTCGCGCCGCCGGGGTATTTCTGCGAATTCCTTGTCATGAGGCGCCTCCTCGAATGCGTATATCGCTCCGAATAATATACGCATTCCCTGCGCTTGCGACAACAGGATTCCTGTCGGGCGCCGGAGAACCAACGGAGTCTCGCGCCATTGGTTCGCTCGTCATGCCCACGCAAGCACATCTCGTCATCCCCGCGAAAGCGGGAATGACAGGGTGTGAGCGACGGGGTCAGGTCTTTAATTTCGAGCGGGCTGAGCCGCGAAACGGCTCAGCCCGCTCGAAATTAAAGACCTGACCCCGTCGCTCACACCCTGTCATTCCCGCTTTCGCGGGG